>NZ_CP059732.1:8487500-8853064 GCF_014117325.1 Spirosoma foliorum
GGCCCGGATCAGCCCCCTGACCATCCTTACCAAAAAAGATTCATACTTCAACCGCACGCGTTCGATACGGACGTTCAACAGTCTTTATGCTGAGGTGAACATCCTGCCCGGTTTGCGCTACCGATTCAATGCCGGTTTGAATTTTAGCCAGTCGAATTTCAATGGCTACAATGGCCCATTGACCTATTTCAACAGTGCTACGGTGCAGTCGTCGTCCAACGCCGAAATCAGTAATACGGAATATTGGGATGTAAACCTTCAGCATTTATTGTATTACGACAAAACGTTTGGCAAACATAAACTGGGAGCAACTGCGCTGTACGAGTACACCAAAAACCACTCGCTGGGTAGCCGGTTCACGATAACAGGGGTTCCAGCCGATTACATTAAAACGTCAAACTTCTCGCTGGCGTCTGGTACACCAGTAGCTGCCTCTGACTATGGGAACTCGTTTGCGGAAACCGGTTTGCTTTCCTATATGGGCCGGGTCAATTATAGCTACAACGATCGCTACCTGCTGACCTTAACCCTTCGCCGGGATGGATCGTCGACTCTCTCGCCCGCCAATCGGTACTTTAACTATCCGGCCATTGGCGCGGGCTGGAATATCATTGAGGAGCCCTTTATGAAAAATGTTCCGGCTATTTCGAACCTGAAACTACGGGGTAGCTGGGGTTTGTCGGGTAACCGAAACGTAGGAGCCTATTCAACGCTGGGAGCCTTAACGGCGGGTTACTATAATTTCGGAACCGGTACCGCCGGGCAACAACTAGCCTATACCGTGACCAGCCTTCCCGCTGCCAATTTAGGCTGGCAGTCGACGGCGCAGGTGGATATCGGCCTTGACTTTGGCTTGTTCAATAATCGCATTACGGGTTCGGTGGATTACTATCACCAGAAGACGAAGGACATTCTGTTGTCTGTTCCCTTGCCAGCCAGTAACGGAGCCGGTTCGACGCTGAAAAACCTGGGAGCAACCGAAGGCAAGGGTCTGGAAACAACCCTGACCGTTGATATTTTTAGAAATCCAAAGGGCTTTAACTGGAGCGTAGATGCTGTTTACTATTTCAACCGCGAAAAAATTACGCAGCTCACTACGCCCACCGAACTGTCTAATGTGGGAGCGGGCTGGTTCGTAGGGCAGCCCCTTTCGGTGATCTACGATTACAAAAAGATTGGTATCTGGCAAACTTCCGACAAAGAAAATGGTACGCTGGCCAAGCAAACATCGCCTGCTCAGCAGCCGGGTCAAATTCGGGTGGAGGATGTCAACGGCGATGGCAAGATCGACCCTTCTGATCGGCAGATTCTGGGTAATTTCCAACCCAACTTTGAAGCGGGCCTGACCAACCGGTTCAACTTCAAAAACTTTGATCTATCGATTGTTACGTTTGCTCGTATGGGCATGAAAGTGGTTGTGCCATACCTCACCGGTAATTCGGGTGGCGGTGGTGGGTTTGCCTTCTTCAACCAGGCTCGCTCCAATCAGGTAAAAGTTGATTACTGGACGGAAACCAATCCAACCAACGCGTTCCCGGCACCCGATGCAGGTAATGCTGTCCAGTATTTTGCCTCTACTCTGGGCTACTATGACGGCTCGTTCATTAAAATCAGGAGTATTAATCTAGGCTACACGGTTTCAGGGCAGTTTCTCAAAAAAGTGGGTATGAATTCAGCCCGGCTCTATCTGAACGTCACCAATCCGCTTATTCTGTATTCGCCATTGGTACGTGATAAACTGGCCGTTGATCCAGAAGGGAATGGCTATGCCAGTTCGACTGTAAGTGCTCAGGGGGCAGATACGGCAACGCAGGCGCGTCAGATTGCCATAAACCTCAACAACCCGCCCGTTCGGCAATTCACGTTCGGTGTCAATCTTAAATTCTAATTCGTAGAGAAGATGAAAAAATTGAATATATCGCTGGTAATCGCGTGTCTCGCTCTTTTTAGTACCGGCTGCGAAAAAATACTAGATGAAAATCCGCAATCTCAGATTGTTCCGTCTTATTTCAACAGCGCATCCGGGGTGTTGGGCGGTATTGCCGGTGTATACAACGATATCCGTTCCCAATGGGGTACGGAAGGTTTCACCGTTGAGATGCAGGTGGGTACGGATGAGTTTCTCCGGGGAGCCAGCGCAGGTAGCTCGACATCGTATGACTATAATGGCCTGAACGGAAGTAACTTTGGCTCGGCCTGGGGCATTGCTTTTCAGGATATCAATACGCTGAATGGGGTATTACAATATGGCCAAACGGTTGATTTACCGGATGCCACCCGGAAACAATACCTGGCCCAGGCTAAGTTTTTACGGGGGTTCTGGTACTTTTATCTGGTGCAGACCTGGGGCGATGTGCCGCTTAATACGACCTTTATTACGGTCCCCTCGCAAGCGGCTTCCCGTCAGCCAGTAGCTCAGGTTTACGAGCAAATTATCAAAGACCTAACCGAAGCTGCTGCCGATCTGCCCAATACGCCAACTGCTCCGTTTCTGGGAAAAGCCGCTACCAAACCTGTAGCTCAGTTTCTGTTAGCCAAAGCCTATCTGACTCGTGGCTGGTTGAATAATACGGCCGCTGATTTTACGCAGGCAGCCTCTATTTGTGCCGACATTATCGCCAATAAGTCATCGTACGGTCTCGATCTATGGCAGGATTATGGCGATGCCTTTGTTCCGGCTAATGACTACGGGAAGGAGACCATGTTTGTCAGCGATCACGTGCTCGATCCAAAATTTGGTTACTACACGGTGGGAGCTGCGGCCGGTGGTGGTGCGGCCCAAAATCTGTCGCCCTGGTTCACTAACTGGAACTACCCCAATAACACTGGTATTAACTCCTACAAAAGTGCTGCGGGGACTTATGTAAACAATGGTACTTCGCTGATGATCCGGGATTCGCAGTACGGGCGGCCTTATACCCGTATGCGCCCGAATAGCTACAAATGGCCTTCAGGAGCAAATTCTGGTAAGAATTACTTTCTGGATCAGGCATTTACCAAACGGGATGTCGATTCACGATTTATAAATTCATTCTATACGGTTTATATCTCCAATACGTCTGTTACCAATACACCTACGGCTGCCAATAATAAACGGGGTATCGGTTATACGACTGTAGTAGGGGCGGATACCGCCGTTTGGTTACCTGACTATGAGGTAGAGGGTGCGCCACAGTTTGTTGGAACAAGACCTTTTAAAGGGCTTGTTGTACCGCCCAGCTTATGGGATAATGGCATTTTCCCGGCGCTGAAGAAGTATATGGACCCAAGCCGGGGTGCTAACTTCAACGACCCATCGACCCGCCCTTGTGTATTATACCGGTTTTCGGATGTGTATCTGACCGGTGCCGAAGCATACCTTAAAGCGGGCGATGCTACTAAAGCTGCGTCTCTGCTTAACGTAGTACGGCAACGGGCTGCGTATCGTAAAACGAACACAGCCACTCAAAACGCAGCGGCTGCAGCAGCCATGGCGATCACCGCAGATGACGTAACGGTGGACTTTATTCTGGATGAGCGTAGCCGCGAACTCTTTGGTGAATGGCAACGGTGGCATGATCTGGTCCGTACTCGTTCGCTGGTTCGTCGTGTGAAAACCTGGAATCCGGAGGCAGCTCCTTACATTCAGGATTTCCATATGCTGCGACCAATTCCGCAATCGCAAATTGACCGGGTTACGGACGGACCTAAGTTCCCGCAAAATCCGGGCTATTAACTGGGAAAATGAAATATGTTCAAAGAGGTATAAGGAGTAAAGGTCCTTATACCTCTTTGATGTGAAGTAGGGGCTCTAAAAGTACCTAAGTACAAAGATGATACGATTTCTCTGTTTGTTTTTACTAACCCTAACCACGGTCAGCTTTTCGCAAAACAAGCCTGAGTTAAAACTCTGGTACACCAAACCCGCCGGGCAAACCTGGGAAAATGCCTTACCCATTGGCAATGGCCGACTCGGCGCAATGGTCTATGGAAACGTAGCGAAGGAAACTATTCAGTTAAATGAACATACCGTCTGGAGCGGTAGTCCCAACCGGAACGACAACCCCGATGCACTGGCTGCTTTGCCCGAAATCCGGCAGTTGATCTTCGATGGTAAACAGAAAGAGGCTGAGCAACTTGCCAACAAATCCATCATCACTAAAAAATCGCATGGGCAGATGTTTCAGCCCGTGGGCAATCTACTCCTTACTTTTGACGGACCTGAAAATGTTACCAACTATTACCGGGAATTGGATATTGAAAGGGCCGTCGCGAAAACGTCCTACACCATCGGCGACGTAACCTACACCCGGGAAGTACTGGCCTCGTTCCCCGACAATGTTATTGTGATGCAACTAACGGCCAGCAAACCGGGCAAGCTGTCGTTTTCCGCTTCATTTTCCACCCAACACAAAGTATTCGAAAGTAAAACCACACCAGCCAACGAACTCACGCTTTCCGGCACTACGTCGGATCATGAGGGTGTAAAAGGCATGGTGAAGTTCAAAACCATTGCCCGGATCAAACCATCGGGCGGTACACTGACCGCTACTGATACCTCGCTCACGGTGAAAGACGCCAGTTCGGTCACCATCTACGTAGCCATCGCCACCAATTTCAACAACTACAAAGACCTGAGCGGTGATGAAAACGTGCGGGCTGCGGCATTTCTGAATAAGGCTTATCCCACCTCCTTCGCGGCCATACTGAATCCGCATGTAGCTGCCTACCAGAAGTTCTTCAACCGGGTTAAACTCGACTTGGGTACGACCGAAGCTGCCAAACTGCCCACCGACGAACGGCTGAGCAATTTTCGGTCCGTCAATGATCCGCAGCTCGTTACCCTATATTATCAGTATGGTCGGTATCTGCTGATTTCGTCCTCGCAGCCGGGAAGTCAACCCGCCAATTTGCAAGGGATCTGGAACAACAAAATGCGTCCCCCCTGGGACAGTAAATACACGATCAACATCAATGCCCAGATGAATTACTGGCCAGCTGAGAAGACCAACCTCGCCGAACTGCATGAACCGTTTTTACGAATGGTCCGGGAGTTGTCGGAAACGGGGCAGGAAACGGCTAAAGTCATGTACGGAGCCGGTGGGTGGATGGCGCATCACAACACGGACATCTGGCGCATCAACGGCCCGGTGGATGGGGCTTTCTGGGGTATGTGGGTAGCCGGTGGTGGGTGGACCAGTCAGCATTTGTGGGAGCATTACCTCTACAACGGCGATCAGGCGTATCTGGCATCGATTTATCCGATCCTGAAAGGGGCTGCCCAGTTCTACGCCGATTTCCTGGTCGAACATCCAAAATATCATTGGCTGGTGGTGAATCCCGGCACCTCGCCCGAAAACGCGCCCAAAGCGCACGGCGGCTCATCGCTCGACGCGGGTACGACGATGGACAACCAAATTGTGTTCGACGTATTCAGTACGGCAATCCGGGCCGCCGAGCTTCTGAAAAAAGATACTGATTTCGTGGCGATGCTGAAACAGAAACGGGGCAAGCTGCCGCCCATGCACATCGGCCAATATGGTCAGTTGCAGGAATGGCTCGACGATGTCGACGACCCCGAGGACAAACACCGGCACGTGTCGCATTTGTATGGTTTGTTTCCATCCAATCAAATCTCGGCCTACCGCACGCCTGACTTGTTCAGTGCCGCCAGAACGACACTAACGCATCGGGGCGACGTATCGACCGGCTGGAGCATGGGCTGGAAAGTGAACTGGTGGGCCAAACTTCAGGATGGTAATCATGCCTACAAGCTGATTCAGAATCAACTGACCCCGCTGGGCGTCGTCCAGGGTGGTGGGGGGACGTATAATAACCTGTTCGATGCACACCCGCCGTTCCAGATCGATGGAAATTTTGGCTGCACGTCGGGCATTACCGAAATGCTCATGCAAAGCAGTGATGGTAGCCTTCAGCTGCTGCCAGCCCTGCCCGATGTCTGGCCAACGGGTAGCATCAGCGGCTTACGGGCGCGTGGTGGATTTGAGGTCGTGAGTATGGATTGGAAAGACGGTAAACTCACGAAAGTGGCCGTTAAGTCGAACCTGGGCGGCAACCTTCGGGTACGGGTACCGAACGCCCTGAACGTCAACGGCGGGGCGTTGAAACCAGCCTCAGGTCAGAACCCGAATCCGTTCTACATAGTGGAAGAAATACCAGCGGCTATCAAATCTGCCCAGGCGAACGTAACGACACCAACGCTGAAAGAAACGCGGGTGTATGATTTGCCGACGCAACGCGGGAAGGTATATACGCTGGTGATGGAGTAGCGTGTCTTTTTGGTGATCCCGTTTGTCCTACTGTTTGTCATCCCGACGATAGGAGGGATCTTCGCTAAATGCTAACAAGGCCTGCTTCCGAAGATCCCTCCTATCGTCGGGATGACAAAACCGCGATGACAAACGAGAGGACAAAAAACAGACGATAAAAACTGAATACGAAGTAGTTAACACAAACCTTTATGAAAAATCGCCTTTTTACGGCACTTTTTGCTACCCTGAGCCTGGTAATGAATCTTTCTGTTTCCGCTCAGACTACGCTGGTCAATCCAATTCTGACCGGTTTTTACCCCGACCCCAGTATCGTGAAGGTTGGCCCGGATTACTACCTGGTCAATTCGACCTTCTCCTATTTCCCCGGTCTTCCGATCATGCATAGCAAAGACCTGAAAAACTGGAAGCAAATCGGCAATGTGATCGACCGTCCCGAACAAATGGATTTCATGGGCGAACGGCTAACCCGCGGGTTATTTGCACCGGGTATTAGTTATTCCAAGGGAACGTTCTACGTTACCTGCACCGACATCGACCACGACGGTAATTTTGTTGTTACGGCTAAAAATCCCGCTGGCCCCTGGAGCAATCCCGTTAAAATTCCGCAGGTTAAAGGGATTGACCCATCCATCTATTTTGATGAAAGTACCGACAAAGCGTACATCATCTACAATAGCGACGCCCCTGACCGCAAGCCGCTCTATTCCGGCCACCGGACGATCCGTATGTATGAATTTGACCCGGTGAAGCTGACCGTTATTGGCGACGAAAAACAGCTCGTCAACGGGGGAGTGGATCTGTCGAAAAAGCCCGTCTGGATTGAAGGGCCGCACATTCTGAAACGGAACGGCTGGTATTACCTCTACGCGGCTGAGGGGGGTACGTCGGTCAATCACTCCGAAGTGGTGCTACGAAGCAAAGACGTCTGGGGTCCTTACGTACCGTTTGAAGGAAATCCGATCCTGACACAGCGTGAGCTGCCTGCCGACCGGAAAGACGCCATCACCTCAGCCGGGCATGCGCAATTCGTGGAAGGCCCCGATGGCAACTGGTATTCTATTTTTCTGGCCGTCAGACCCTACGAGGGCGATTATTACAATACAGGTCGCGAAACCTTTATTGCACCCTTGACCTGGAAAGACGACTGGCCGATGATCGAGCATGGCGAGAAGGCCATTGCGTATAGCTACCCTGTTAACTACAAGGAAATTAAACAAAAGGGGGCGTTTCCGCAATCGGGCAATTTCGCTTATACGATGACCTTCGACAACGAACTTGACCCGTCGCTTTTGTTCCTGAGGACTCATGATAAAAATTCATATTCACTCTCGAAGAAGGAAGGACTGACGCTGAAACTGAAGCCCGAAACGATTATGGAAATGGGCAATCCGGCCTTCATCGGAAAACGCCAGCAGCACCTCAACAGCACCGCCGAAACGGAACTGACGTTTACACCAAAATCGGACAAGGAAAAAGCGGGTTTGGTGATTTTACAGGACGAAGGCCATTTCTATTTCCTGTGTAAATCGAAGGCACAGGATAAAGAGGTACTGCAACTGTATAAGAGCATTCCTAAAGAGAAGACAATGGAATTGCTAGCCGTAGTGCCCCTTACTACTAAAGCGGGCAAAGTGGGGTTACGTATCGTATCGCAGGGGGATACCTATAGCTTTTATACATCAACTGATGCAAAAAACTGGAGCCTTCTGAAAGACAAAGTAGATGGTAAATTCCTGAGTACCAAAGTGTCGGGGGGCTTCATCGGTTGTGTGTACGGGTTGTACGCCACCTCGTCGGGAGAAGCGAGTACGAATTCGGCGTCGTTCCAGTACCTCAAGTACGCGGGTGATGATCCGATGTTGAGGAAGTAGGTAGTTGTTTTTTTTGTCATCCCGACGATAGGAGGGATCTTCGGCAACTGGTTATTTACCGAAGATCCCTCCTATCATCGGGATGACAAAAAGCTAGTCTAATTCTATTCGTAAATCCTCCATAATTCACGTTAATAAAGCACCTGTTACCGAAGCTCCTTCCTAACGTCAGGATGACAAAAAACGAGACTAAAAACCCGAAGAATGTATTACATGAGCGACTATGCTTTCTATGTCTACATCGTTACCAACCCTGAAAAAACGGTGCTATATACGGGCATGACGAACGATCTGATCAGGCGGCTAGAGGAGCATTATGAGTCACGCGGGCAACCGGAAAAGTTTGCGGGTAAGTACTACTGTCACCGGCTAATTTATTGAGAGCACCACCGGTACGTTCGTAACGCGATCATGTGTGAAAAGGAGATCAAAGGTTGGCGGAGAGAAAAGAAAATGGAATTAATCAATTCAATAAATCCCGAATGGCGCTTTCTAAACGATGAAATTCAGTCATGAAACGATGACTATTCTTTATCATCCGTTTTTTGTCCTCCATCGTTTTTGTCATCCCGACGATAGGAGGGATCTTCGGGTGAGTCAATAAAATTCGTCAGTACCGAAGATCCCTCCTATCGTCGGGATGACAAAAGACGGAATGGCAAAAAAATACTCAAGAGTTTAACCAGGTTTCTCATTGAAAACAAGCACATTCTATATCGTAACCTTACTGCTGCTCAGCATTTCGGCGCTGGCGCAGATGCAGTCATTTCCCTTGCAGGAAGTCAGACTGACGAAGGGGGCATTCAAAAACGCGCAGGATGTTGACCTTAAGTATATCCTGGCCCTAAACCCCGATAAGCTGCTGGCACCCTACCTGATCGATGCGGGCTTGCCCCTGAAAGTCGAGCGTTATGGGAACTGGGAGAGTTCGGGCCTGGATGGGCACATCGGCGGGCATTATCTGTCGGCATTGGCCATGATGTATGCCTCAACGGGTAATGCCGAACTCAAAAGGCGTCTGGACTACATGATTTCGGAACTGGCTCGTTGTCAGGTCAAAAACGGAAACGGCTATGTAGGGGGCATTCCACAGGGAAAGCTCTTTTGGGAGCGTATTCACAAAGGTGATATCGACGGAAGCAGTTTCGGGCTAAATAATACGTGGGTACCGCTGTACAATATCCACAAGCTTTTTGCGGGGTTACGGGATGCCTACGAATACGCCGGAAATCAACAGGCCAAACACGTACTGACTGGCCTGGGCGACTGGTTTATCGACCTCATCAAGCCCCTCTCCGACGATCAGATTCAGCAGGTGCTGCGTACCGAGCATGGTGGCATCAACGAAACCTTTGCCGATTTATACATCCTGACGAAGGACAAAAAATACCTCGAAACCGCGCAGCGGCTGTCGCACCGTGCGTTGCTGAATCCGCTACTGGAAAAACAGGATAAGCTGACGGGACTTCACGCTAATACGCAGATTCCGAAAGTGATTGGCTACGAAAAAATAGCCATGCTCACGGGCAATACGGACTGGTCTGATGCGGCTCAGTATTTCTGGCAGAATGTCTCGCAGAAACGGAGTGTAGCGTTTGGTGGCAACAGCGTGCGGGAGCATTTTAATCCGACCAACGATTTCAGCCGGATGCTCAGGTCGAATCAGGGACCTGAAACCTGCAATTCATTTAACATGCTTCGGCTGAGTAAAGCCCTGTTTCTGGATAAGGCCGATCCGGGCTACCTGGACTTTTATGAACGGACGCTGTACAACCATATTCTATCGACGCAGCACCCTGAAAAAGGCGGGTTCGTTTATTTTACGCCTATTCGTCCCAATCATTACCGGGTGTATTCGCAGCCCGAAACCAGCATGTGGTGCTGTGTGGGATCGGGGCTGGAAAATCACACTAAATACGGTGAACTGATTTATAGCCATTCGGCCAACGACCTGTTTGTCAATCTGTTTATCCCCTCCACGCTGGACTGGAAAGAAAAGGGGATTCAACTCAGCCAAACTACCGGCTTCCCCTACAAAAATGAAACGGAACTGGCCCTGACGTTAAAAAAGCCGCAGGTCTTTTCGGTTCACATTCGCTATCCGAAATGGGCCGGGAATTTTACCGTTCTGGTCAATGGGAAGCCGCAAAACGTAGTGGGCGAGCCGTCTGCCTACGCAACCATCAACCGAACATGGAAAACCGGCGATAAACTGACCGTTCGTTTCACAACGTCTACTCAGCTGGAGTATTTGCCCGATGGCTCCAACTGGGCCGCTTTCGTGCACGGCCCCATTGTTCTGGCCGCTAAAACATCGACCGATGATCTGACCGGACTTTTTGCCGACGATAGCCGGATGGGGCATGAAACGAAGGGAAAACTTTATCCCCTCGACAACGCCTACGCGCTCATTGGCAATGCGGATACGTATCGGTCAAAAATCAAGCCTGTCGACGGGCTGACATTTCGCCTGGATTCATTGACGCTGCAACCGTTTTATGAACTACACGATGCCCGCTATCAGATGTATTTTCAGACGTTTACACCGGCGGCATACAACGAACAGAAAGCCCGGCTAAAGCAGCAGGAAGCAGAAGCGTTGGCGATTGAAGCAAAAACAGTCGATAAGGTCAATTGTGGTGAACAGCAGCCCGAAGTCGATCACGCCTACAAAGGCGAAAAAAGTGAATCGGGTTATGATGATGAGCGGTTCTGGAGACGTACCCGTTCCTTCATTTCGTATGAGTTACAGAACCGAAATCGGGCGGGTAAATTTCTTGCTATCAGTGCTTTAGATGCTATAAAGACAGATAATGTCCGTTTCCTTCTTAATGGTAAGCCTGCTGAAATAATTTCCAGTGAGGATAAGACCATTCGATTAAAAGCGGTTGATGATGAAGTGGTTACGCTAAAAATCGTTGCTCAGGACGGTATAAACACACCCAGGTTTTCTCAAATCAGACTTTTAAATCACGACTAGATGATTCATTCCAGTACGGTTAGAAAGAGAGGATAATTTTTGCTAATTTAAAAAGTGTCAAATTAACACTATTACCAATAACACCTATGTGCTCAGTAATTTTCAACGTACGTCTATTGACGTTAGGGCTCCTAATGAGTTTGACTACGTATGCCCAATCAAACTTCACCAGCAAAGTCATTGGCGTAGGCGTCGTTGTCGCTGATCTCGACCGCTCGCTGGACTTCTACGTCAATGGCATCGGTATGGTCAAAACGGGCAGCTTCACCATCAACGAAGATTTTGGCAAACGCTCCGGCCTGACCAATGGCACAGCTACAAACGTGACCATTCTGAAACTTGAAAACAGCCCCGAAGCCACCGACTGGAAGTTGATGAGTTTTGGCAGTAAACCTTCGCATCCAAAACCCAAACACATTCAGGATGATACGGGAATGCAGTACATCACCATTCAGGTAAAAGCGCTGAAGCCCATTATTGACCGATTGACCCAACTGAAGGTGCCGTTTCTGGGAAGCACACCGACGCCGTTGAACGCGAAAGCGCACTTTGTATTCGTGCAGGACCCCGACGGCAATTTCATTGAACTGATTGGACCGCTCGACTAAGCGAATTTTTATCACGTTTTTCTGTCCTTGGAATGACAAAAAAAAGATGACAGAAGTAGTTACTAATAAGGTACTTGCATGAAAATACCCCTTTTTCGTTCTGGTTTGCTGGTGGTTTGGCTTCTGCTGACGCAGTTTTCGGCAAACGCACAAACCGCCCGGAACCCGATCATTTTCGCTGATGTACCCGACATGGCCATGATTCGGGTGGGCAATACCTATTACATGAGCAGCACGACCATGCACCTAAGTCCGGGCTTGCCAATCATGAAATCGAAAGACCTGGTCAACTGGGAGCTGGTCGGCTACGCCTACGATACACTGGCCAGTGTCGATGCCCTGAACCTGACCAACGGCAAAAGCACCTACGGTCGGGGCTCCTGGGCCAGTAGTCTGCGCTACCACAACGGCACGTATTATGCGACCACGTTTGCCCAAACTACCGGAAAAACTTACATCTATACCACCAAAAATATCGAAAAAGGCCCCTGGAAAGAAGTCTCTTTTAAACCATCGTACCACGATCACAGCCTGTTTTTTGATGACGACGGCCGAACGTATCTGATCTACGGCGCGGGTAAACTCAACATCCTCGAACTCAATGCCGATGCGTCAGGCGTAAAGCCCGGTACGACCGAGCAGGTTCTGATCGAAAACGCCAGCACGCCATCCGGTACGGGTGGGGGCTTACCCGCAGAAGGATCACAATTGTTCAAGGTAAAGGGCAAGTATTACCTGTTCAACATCACCTGGCCCAAAGGCGGAATGCGAACGGTGGTGATTCACCGTGCCGATAAACTTACTGGTCCCTGGGAGGGCCGAATCGGACTTCAGGATTTGGGCGTAGCACAGGGGGGGGCTGATCGATACACCTGATGGAAAATGGTACGCCTATCTCTTTCGTGATTTCGGGGGAGTTGGGCGTATTCCGTATCTGGTGCCGGTGACCTGGGAAGACGGTTGGCCGGTGTTGGGCGTTGGTGGCAAAGTTCCGGAAACCCTCGACCTGCCCGCCAGCAAAGGCCTGATCCCCGGTATTGTCGCTTCTGACGAATTCACCCGCAAAAAAGGCGACCCCGCGTTACCATTAGTATGGCAATGGAATCATAATCCCGACAACAAACTTTGGTCGGTCAGTGATCGAAAAGGCTATTTACGGCTGAAAACGGGACGAATCGATACGTCGTTTGTAATGGCCCGGAATACCCTTACCCAGCGTACTATTGGCCCGGAATCATCGGGGGCTACCGCACTGGACGTATCGAATCTGAAAGACGGTGATTTTGCGGGGTTGAGCCTGTTGCAGAAGAATTATGGTCTGGTGGGTGTGAAAGCCGAATCAGGCAGCAAGTCAATCGTCATGGTCAGCGCACGTTCGGGCAAACCTGTTGAGGTACAACGGGTGCCGTTGAGCCAGAAGACGGTTTATCTGAAAGCTGAGTGCGACTTCAACGACCGTAAAGACACGGCGAATTTCTTTTACAGCCTGGATGGTAAAACCTGGACACGTATCGGCGAGCCGCTGAAGATGCCTTACACCATTCCACACTTTATGGGCTACCGGTTTGGTCTGTTCAATTACGCCACCCAGCAAACAGGCGGTTTTGCCGACTTCGATTATTTCCGAATTACCGATCAGGCTGCCGAGAAATAAGGAAGGAGAGTAAGGTAAATATTTCTTGTTAAGCTATATGAATTTCTGGTTACAAGTGGATTATCGAAAATACGCTGCGTTGTTTTTGTCATCCCGACGCCAGGAGGGATCTTCGGTAAACGTGTAGTTGGGGTCTCTACCGAAGATCCCTCCTGGCGTCGGGATGACAAAAAAATACTGATGAGACAAAAGTTTAAACATGTTCTAAGGCAACGAAGAAATGTAGTTCAAACAGCTTACAGGTATGAAAATCAAGAAAATAATTGGCTTCGTTGTCGGTTTTAGCCTGCTAAGCCTGAACGGATTCGCACAGGACAAAAACTTTTACATCTTCCTCTGTTTCGGGCAATCCAACATGGAGGGAAATGCCAAAATTGAACCCCAGGATACGGTTCATGTAGACAGCCGCTTTCAGGTAATGGAAGCGGTTGATTGCCCAACGCTCAACCGAACAAAAGGCAACTGGTATACCGCCGTCCCGCCCCTGTGTCGCTGCCGGACCGGGCTTACCCCCGCCGATTATTTTGGCCGGGAACTGCTGGCAAATCTTCCCGAAAAAGCGCGCGTAGGCGTAATCAACGTAGCTGTAGGCGGCTGCAAAATAGAACTGTTCGACAAAGATCAATACGAGTCGTATGTCACGACGGTGCCGGGCTGGATGAAAAATTTCATTAACGAATACGATGGCAATCCATACGGTCGACTGGTCGAGATGGCGAAACTGGCGCAGAAAGATGGCGTCATCAAAGGGATTCTGCTGCATCAGGGCGAATCGAACACCAACGATACCCTGTGGACGAAAAAGGTGAAAGTCGTGTATGATAACCTGATGCACGACCTAAAGCTGAAACCCAGAAAAGTACCGCTGCTGGCGGGCGAAACGGTGAATGCCGATCAGGGTGGTATTTGTGCCAGCATGAACAAGATCATTGCTACGCTCCCCCAAACGATCAAAAACGCCCACGTCATTTCATCGGCGGGCTGCACCGATTCGGCTGATAACCTGCACTTTAACGCTGCCGGATATCGGGAGTTAGGGAAACGTTATGCTACGCAAATGCTGACCTTGCTGGGCTATAAACCGAACTCAGGAAAATAAGATGACCGTGCGTTTTGTCATGCTGACGAAGCCGCGTTAGAACAAATTGGATTTCTTTATATGAAGCGTTTAAATTCAATAAATAAAGTCATTTGGGCCGCACCAGCCATCTGGTTGCTGGCAGCCCCCTTTGCCGCAAACGCTCAGGAGGTTATACCACTGTACCTTGCCGAGATTCCAAATTCGAAAGTCTCTGATATACAGGAGTCAGGGGCGGCAACGGGTGTCTTGAAGGGAATTACTAACCCGACACTTGAGTATTACAAACCCAATCCCGCCAAAGCGTCGGGCACGGCGGTCGTTATCATTCCCGGCGGAGGGTATGGCGTCGTGGTGTATCAGGGGGAAGGCATAACTATCGCCAGGGCTTTTGCCGAGAAAGGTGTGGCAGCTTTCATCCTGAAATACCGCTTGCCCAGCGATGCCATCATGCCCGACAAGAAAATTGGCCCGTTGCAGGATGCCCAGCAAGCAATAAAGCAGGTTCGCGAAAATGCTGAAAAGTGGGGTGTCGATAAAGCTAAAATCGGTGTAATCGGTTTTTCGGCGGGCGGGCATCTGGCGTCGACGGCGGCTACGCATTTTGAAAAGTCGTATATCGAAAACAGTCAGAATACCAGCCTGCGCCCCGATTTTCAGATTCTGGTCTATCCGGTCATTAGTATGCTGGACAGCCTGACACACGGAGGTTCTCACGATAACCTGCTGGGAAAAAATCCGTCGCAGCAGGACGTTGAGCTATTCTCCAACGAGTTGCAGGTTCGGGCCAATACGCCACCTACCTACCTGACCCACGCAGCCGATGACAAACTGGTCGATGTCGACAACAGCATTGTCTATTTTGAAAAATTAAGGCATCAGAAAGTGCCGGTCGAAATGCACATCTATCCCAAAGGCGATCACGGATTCATTTTCCGTCATCCCGGTTGGATGGAGCCCCTGTTTGCGTGGATGAAACAGAATAACTGGACCAAAGAATAGCGGGTTGACTGCATAAAAACAGCCATTATGACTCGGTTCGGGATAGTTTAACCAACTCCCAGCTTAACCAAATTAGTAGAATGAGGCAACAACTTTTTAGTCTGGGGTTAATCCTATATCTGATTTCCTACAACATCGGATTGGCTCAACCAACACCACCACAGCCCGTTGGCCCGCTTCCGAGCGAAAACCAGTTGCGTTGGCAAAAAATGGAATACTATGCCTTCGTCCATTTTTCGATAAATACGTATACCGACATGGCCTGGGGCCTCGGCAATGAAGATCCCAAACTATTTAATCCGACCAACCTGGATTGCCGGCAATGGGCCCGGATTTGTAAAGAGGCTGGTATGAAAGGCATCATCTTTACGGCCAAACACCACAGTGGGTTTTGCCTCTGGCCTTCGAAGTATACCGAATACTCCGTAAAAAATATTCCCTGGCGAAACGGCAAAGCCGATATCGTGCGCGAAATGGCCGATGCCTGCAAGGAATATGGTCTGAAGTTCGGCGTATACCTGTCGCCCTGGGACCGGAACCATGCCGACTACGGCAAGCCTGAATACATCACCTACTTCCGCAACCAGTTGACAGAGTTGCTGACCAACTACGGTGACATTTTTGAAGTCTGGTTCGATGGGGCCAATGGCGGGTCGGGCTATTATGGCGGGGCCAACGAAACCCGTAAGATCGACGCCAAAACGTATTACGACTGGCCCAATACATACAAACTCGTGCGGAAGCTCCAGCCCAAAATTGTCATCTGGAATGACGGGGGCGACCGGGCTGACCTTCGCTGGGTGGGTACCGAAGCCGGGTATGTGGGTGAAACCAACTGGAGTTTATTGAACGCGACGGGCGATGTACCCGAGAGAATGCTGCGCTACGGCGTCGAGAATGGCGATACCTGGGTACCGGGCGAAGTAAACACCTCCATTCGGCCGGAATGGTTTTACCACGAGCGGGAAGACCGAAAGGTAAAAACCCTGCCTCAACTGATGGATATTTATTACCATTCCATTGGTCGAAATGCGACGCTGCTGCTCAATTTCCCGATCATGCCCAACGGGCTAATTCACGAAAAGGACGAAAAAGCGGTACAGGCTTTTGCCAAAGCCACCAAAGAAGCTTTTGCCGTGAATCTGGCCAGCAATGCCCGCGCCACGGCCTCGCAGGTACGGGGAAAAAGCCCGGCTTATGCTGCCAGCAAAGCCATTGATGCCGATAAGGAAAGTTATTGGGCTACGGACGATGCCGTACGAACGGCATCATTGACGATTGATTTTAAAAAGCCTACAGCTTTCAACCGGTTTCTGGTGCAGGAACCCATCCGATTGGGGCAGCGGGTCAAAGCCTTTACGGTAGAAGCTTTTGTTGACGGCAACTGGAAAGAAATTGCCAAAGAAACGACGATTGGGTATAAACGCATTCTGCGGTTCCCGACCGTCGAAGCCACGCAACTACGGCTGAACATTCTGGATGCTAAAGGTGCCCCCTTGATTTCGAATCTGGACGTATACAAAGCGCCCCTGATTCTGACGCCCCCCATCATCACCCGCGACCAGGCGGGTGAGATTCACATCAAACCCGGCGATACCGAATCGGACGTGTACTACACGCTCGACGGGAGGGCACCAACCGCCAGCGCCACCAAATACACGGCTCCTGTAAAAACCGGTACGGGCAAAGTTGACATTAAGGCGGTAGCCTACAACCCATTCACGAAACAAACCAGCATCGCCAGTGAGGAGAAATTTGACATCGCCCGCACGGCCTGGAAAATCCTGAGTACCGACGCCAAATCGGCCTATCAGGTTTTAGATGGTAACCCTGGTACTTCCTGGCATCAACCCAAAAGCCAAACGATGCCTGCGGAATTAATCATTGATTTGGGCAAGGAAGAAAATCTAACGGGTTTCCGGTATTTGCCTGCCCAGAACTGGTGGGAAGAGGCCAGTATTATCACCCACTACCAGTTTGAGGTTTCGGCCGATAACGTAAGCTGGAAGCGGGTCAGCAAAGGGGAGTTTTCCAACATCAAAAACAGCCCGGTCTGGCAAATCAAAACGTTTGAACCCATCAAAGCCCGATACGTTAAGCTCCGTGCCTTGAAAAATACGCAGGATGGTTCGGCATCGGGCTACGCGGAAGTTGACATCATTACTCAGTGAATGCGCGTTTGTCATCCCGAGGAACGAGGGATCTTCGGAAGACACGCTACTAGCCTTTTACGGAAGATCCCTCCTATCGTCGGGATGACAAAAAAATGACAAACCAATGATTTCTAAACCTTAATTAACTATGAATCAGCAACTAATCTACCGAATAGGGCTCGTCTGGGTCGTATTCTGCCTGTACACCGGGGCAATTGCCCAGCCACCACGTGGTCCTTTAGTCGTATCGCCCCAGGTAAACGCCGACAAATCCGTTACGTTCCGGTATCTGGCTCCGCAGGCGAAAGCGGTAGAACTGAGTGCGCAGTTTGAAAAAGGCCCTGTTCCCATGACCAAAGACGCGCAGGGCATCTGGAGCATAACAACCAGTCCGGTCAAGCCGGATATTTACCCCTACAGCTTTCGGGTGGATGGCGTAACGGTCATGGACCCGGCTAACGTAGCATTCTTCCCGAATGAGCGGTTCAAAGCCAGCCTGGTCGATGTGCCCGGCGATACGCCCCTGATCCACGCCATGCGGGACGTACCCCACGGCAATGTTACGTACGAGTATTACCCGTCGGCGGAGGGAACAACGGGTTCGCTGGTCGTTTATACGCCACCGGGCTACGATCAGTCGCCATCGAAAAAATACCCCGTTTATTACCTCATCAGTGGCACCACCGATACCGAAGAAACCTTCTTCAAGGTCGGCAAAACCAATCTGATTCTGGATAATCTGCTGGCGGAAGGAAAGGTTAAGCCAATGATCATCGTCATGCCCTATGGAAACATAGCAGCCCGCGTAGCCGAACAGAAAGGGGGAGCAAAACCCGCCGACCCGACCGTGCGCGACGGGGTCGATGCGGTTAAACGCGCCAATGATTTCGCGACCGATCTGGTCAGCAACGTTATTCCGTACGTCGAGAAAAACTATCGGGCCATTGCCAACCGGGAGAACCGGGCCATCGGTGGTTTCTCGCGCGGGGGTGGGCAAACCCTGCGGACGGCCTTTAACAACATGGACAAATTTGCGTGGGTGTGCGCCTACAGTTCATACCTGTCGCCCCAGGAGATGGACGGCAATTTCAGTCAGATCGTGGCCAAACCCGACCAGACGAACAAACAGCTTAAACTGCTGTGGGTGAGCGTGGGAAGCGATGATTTTCTGTACAAAGGCACGGTGGAATTTATGGACTACCTGAAAGCGAAGAAGGTGAATTTCAAAAACCTGATTACTGACGGAGGCCATACCTGGATGAATGTAAAAACCTACGTTGCCGCCACTACGCCACTTCTGTTTCACTGATGTGCATGTTTTGTCATCCCGACCGGTCCGCCGGCGCGGCAGGAGGGATCTTCGGTAGCCGACTATTTTATTGACTCATCCGAAGATCCCTCCTGCCGCGCCGGCGGACCGGTCGGGATGACAAAACTAAAATTTACTAATCTGACTATGAGTAGCTTGACTTAATGACCTTTCAAAATTTAGCATTTAATAGACTAAGCCCTTGCAATGAAACGTATTAACTATTTCTTATACGCTTTGCTTCTTTCGGCCAGTACGGCATTGGCCCAGCAGCGACCGCCCGCCATCAGTTCGCCTGATGTGCATCCCGACCACAGCATCACGTTCCGGTATTTTTCCCGAAACGCGAAAAAAGTGATGGTTTTCGGTGAGTTTCTGAAAGCTCCGGTCGCCATGATCAAAGACACCTCGGGCATCTGGAGCGTGACCGTGCCGCCCGTAAAACCCGACATTTACCCCTATAGCTTTACCGTCGATAGTGTTCAACTGGCCGACCCTAGCAACACCTACATTTTTGCCAATGAGCGCTTCAAACGTAGCATTGTCGATGTACCCGGCGATCAGCCGCTGGTGCATTCGCTCCAGAACGTACCGCATGGCAAAGTCAGCTATCGGTACTACAAGTCGGGTACGCTGGGAACGACCCGTCAGTTGCTGGTGTACACCCCACCGGGTTTCAACCCGAACGGCAAGACAAACTACCCGGTACTGTACCTGATTCATGGCGGCTCCGACACAGAAGAAACCTGGACTAAAGTAGGCCGTGCCAACCTGATTGCCGACAACCTGATCGCGCAGGGTAAAGCTAAACCCATGCTCATTGTGATGCCTTACGGCAACGTTCGGCCCGCGCCCATGCCCGACTTTACCAAAGACATGGTAGCCGATATTGTGCCGTTCATCGAAGCCAACTATCCGGTCAGCAAGGACAGCAAAAGCCGGGCCGTGGCTGGTTTTTCGGTAGGTGGTGGGCAGACGCTGAACATCGGCCTGACCAATCCCTCCACCTTCGCCTATATCTGTTCGTATGCACCGTACACGGCTACCGAGGAGTTTCAGAAGAACTTCACCAACTGGTCGCCCGATGCGGCTAAACTCAACAGCCAGTTAAAATTATTCACGATCAGTGTGGGCACGGAGGATTTTCTATATGAACCCGTGAAAAAGAATATTGCGATGTTCGAGGACAAAAAGATTAAACTGAAAAGCTACATCGTTCCCGGCGGTCATACCTGGATGAACTGCAAACAATACCTGGCCACCACCCTCCAGGAGCTATTTAAATAATCCGTGCCTTTATTCTCACTCAAACCCAATAAACTGATGACTACTAAATTGTTAGCTGTACTATTCGCAGCCGCATTAACAAGTACAACCTGTTTTTCGCAGGCCAGCCAACCGGCGGTCGTGGAGGATTTTAAACCATCCTCGTTGAACCAGCCGGGGCAGGAATACCCCCAGGTGAACTCCCAGGGGTACGCCCGATTCAAGATCAAGGCCCCCAAAGCCGATAGTGTGCGGGTGAGCCTGGGACTAGGCGGACGAGGAGGTACCATCCTCACCAAAGGGGAAGACGGTTTCTGGACCGGCACGACAGCAGGGCCGATGGACGAAGGCTTCCATTATTACAACGTAACGATTGACGGCGGAAAGTTCAACGACCCCGGTGCCCTGAATTATTACGGTTCCGTTCGGTGGGAGAGTGGCATTGAGATTCCGGCGCACGATCAGGACTTCTACGCCCTGAAGGAAGTACCCCACGGCAATGTGCAACAGATTCTGTTCCCTTCCAAAAGCACCAATACGGCACGCCGGGCTTTTGTGTACACCCCACCGAGCTACGAGAAAGACAAATCGAAAAAATACCCGGTGCTGTACCTGCAACACGGCTGGGGCGAGGACGAAACGGCCTGGAGCAACCAGGGGCACGCGAACCTGATCATGGACAACCTGATCGCTGAAGGCAAAATCAAGCCTTTTATCATCGTAATGACCTACGGCATGACCAACGAAGTGAAATTTGGAAAGATCAGAGAGTTTAAAATCGATCCATTTCAAACGGTACTGGTCGATGAATTGATTCCGTATGTAGATGCCAATTTTCGCACACTGACCAACCGCGACAACCGGGCGATGGCGGGCCTGTCGATGGGTGGCATGGAAACCAAAATGATTACCCTCAATAAGCCGGAAACGTTTGGGTATTACGGCTTGCTTAGCGGTGGCGTCTACGCGCCCGAAGACCTCAACGGCAAAGCAAAGCCAAAGCTCGTTTTCATTAGCTGTGGTAGCAAAGAACGACCTGATGGGGTGACCAAAGCAGCCACCGACCTGAAAGCCGCTGGCTACAATGCCGTTTCGTATGTCTCCGACAAAACGGCTCACGAATTCCTGACCTGGCGTCGCAGCCTGCATGAGTTGGCTCCCTTGCTTTTCAACAAGTAGCTCGTTTACCATTTTTTGTCATGCTGACGAAGGAAGCATCTTTAGGAATGGGATGTGTACCGTTCTCATCCGAAGATGCTTCCTTTGTCAGCATGACAAAACCGCCACCTATGACAAAACATTTTACAATGAAGACAATCTATTACTTAATCTTAAGCTTCTGCTTTCTAAAAGGAAGCTGTTACGCGCAAGCCATCGAGAAAGAAGCGCCCAAGGGCTTCGATCAGGTTCGTACGGGTATTGCTACGGGTAAACTGGATTCGGTACAGTATAGCTCGAAAACTGTGGGGACTACCCGTAAAGCGTTGGTCTATACGCCACCGGGTTATTCCAAAAAGAAAAAGTACCCCGTTCTGTATCTGCTGCACGGCATCGGTGGGGATGAAAAAGAATGGCTTCGGGGCGGCAGTCCTCAGGTCATTCTGGACAATCTGTATGCCGAGAAAAAACTCGAACCCATGATCGTGGTCATGCCCAACGGTCGGGCCATGAAAGACGACCGGGCTGTTGGCAATATATTCGATAAAGACAAAGTCGAAGCTTTCGCGACCTTTGAAAAAGACCTGCTCAACGATCTGATTCCGTTCATCGAGAAGACCTATTCGACGCTGACCGATCGGGAACATCGGGCTATTGCGGGGCTATCAATGGGGGGCGGTCAGTCGCTGAATTTTGGACTGGGCAATCTGGACAAGTTTGCTTGGGTTGGTGGGTTTTCGTCGGCTCCGAATACCAAAAAGCCCGAAGAGTTGGTGCCGAATCCGGAAGACGCTAAAAAGAAGCTGAAACTGCTCTGGATTTCGTGTGGCGATAATGACGGCCTGATCAGCTTCAGCAAACGAACCCACGACTATCTCTACGAGCATGATGTGCCCCATATTTATTACGTTGAGCCGGGCGTCCATGATTTCAAAGTCTGGAAAAATGGGCTGTACATGTTCTCCCAGTTTCTATTCAAGCCGGTCGATACATCTACATTTACCAAATACACGCTCTTGGGTTCACCAGCATCTACCAACATACGCAACGCCAAATACCCGCAGATTTTACCCGACAACCGGGTTGTGTTTCGGGTGAAATCGCCGGATGCGCAGAAAGTACAGATCGATCTGGGTAAGAAATACGATATGGTGAAAGACACGAGCGACTTCTGGACTGTAACGACCGATTCCATCAGCCGGGGCTTTCACTATTACTCCCTGCTCATTGACGGGTTGCCCGTAGCTGACCCGGCCAGCGAAACGTTTTACGGCATGAGCCGTATGGCCAGTGGTATCGAAATCCCGGACAAAGACGGTGCCTACTACGCGATGAAGGACGTTCCCCATGGCGACATCCGGATCAAACGCTACCTGTCGAAAGCATCGAATACCTGGCGCGAAATGTACGTCTACACGCCACCGGGCTATGATCAGTCGAGCGACAAATATCCGGTGCTGTATCTGCTGCATGGTGGGGGCGAAGATCAACGCGGCTGGGCGACGCAGGGCAAAACGGGCCTCATCCTCGACAACCTGGTTGCGGAAGGCAAGGCCAAACCAATGGTGATCGCCATGCTCGATGGAAACATGAATATGCAGGGGGGGGCTCGCTGGCTTCAACGAAAACGTACTCCGTTCCTTTGAGAACGAATTGAAGCTGGGGGCGATTCCGTTTGTGGAAAGCAATTTCAAGGTTGCCACCGATGCCAAAAACCGGGCACTCGCCGGGTTGTCGATGGGTGGTTTGCAGACGCTTTACGCGGGCATCAAGAACACCAGTCTGTTCTCATCGCTGGGGGTGTTCAGCTCGGGCTGGTTTGCCAACAATCCCAAGCTGTCGGACCCGCAGTATGCCTTCATGAAAGACAATGCCGGCACCATCAACAGCAACCTGAAAAACCTCTGGATTTCAATGGGTGGCAAGGAAGACATTGCCTACCAGAACTGCCAGATCATGATGAAAAAATTTGATGAGCTGGGCGTCAAATACAATTACAGCGAGTACGCTGGCGGACATACCTGGCCGGTCTGGCGGCATGACCTGTTCCTGTTTGCGCCGTTGTTGTTTAAGTAAACGGCACTATAAAGAACATAGCTCATCCTGTAAAGTAATTCGTTATGCTCCCAAACAAACACATCATTGCCCTAAGTGCGGCTGTACTTCTGCTGGCTAACGTCACCACAGAGAAGGGTACTGCGTTGGCGCAGTCCATTCCGTCGTTGAAAGACACGTTCAAAAAAGATTTTGGCATCGGAACGGCGCTCAACAACGCCCAGATTGAGGAGCGGGACCCTCAGATGACGGAATTTATTGCCCGCCAGTTCAACATGGCGACGCCCGAAAACATCATGAAGTCGGCGCTGATCCATCCGAAGTGGGACACGTACGATTTTTCCATGGGGGACAAACTGGTTGACTTCGGCAGGAAGCATAACATCAAAATAAACGGGCATACGCTGATCTGGCACAGCCAGTTACCGTCTTTCATTCGGGGAATTCACAGCCAGGATTCGATCCGAACCTTTTTTACGGACCATATCAAAACGGTTGCCGGACACTATAAAGGCAAGGTTTTCTCATGGGATGTCGTAAATGAAGCCCTTAACGAAGATGGTACGTTGCGGAAATCGGTTTTTCTGCAATACCTCGGCGACGATTACATTACGCAGGCCTTCCGGCTGGCGCAGGAAGCCTCGCCCGGTACCGAGTTATACTACAACGATTACAACAACGAACAGCCTGCCAAGCGGGCGGGCTGTCTTGCGCTGATCAAGAAGGTGAAAGAAGCCGGGGTACGGATTGATGGCGTGGGTATTCAGGGACACTGGCACGTTGGGAAAATACCCCTGAACGACATTGAGGAAAGCATCAATCAATACGCGGCCCTGGGAATGAAGGTCATGTTCACGGAACTGGACATTGAAGTGCTGCCCCGAAACTTTCAGGGGGCCGATGTCGGTCAGCGCATGACGGCGAACGAACAGTCGAATCCCTATGCTGCGGCCCTGCCCGATAGTGTTCAGCAGCAACTAGCTGCTGATTACGAAGCCCTTTTCAAACTATTCCTCAAGCACAAAGACAAAGTTACGAGGGTCACATTCTGGGGTATCAACGATGGGCAGAGCTGGCTGAACAACTGGCCCATCCGGGGCCGAACCAGTTACCCGCTGCTGTTTGATCGGAATAATCAGCCCAAGCCCGCTTTTTACAGAGTGATCGGATTGAAGAAAGGCTAGATCAAATCTGCCCACACGTTAAGACACGTTATGCTACTGGCGCTGTGGATTATTTTCTTTTAACTACCAATGAATCAATTTATTATGAAACGAACGTACACGGCACTTGCCCTTATTGGGTGTTCGCTGACCGCTTTCGCGCAAACCAACAAGACGCCCAAAAATCAGCCGCTGGTATCGCACATCTACACGGCTGACCCGTCGGCGCATGTTTTCAACGGTAAAATCTACATTTATCCTTCGCATGATATTGATGCCAAGGATGTTAAGGAGGATGACGAAGGCGGGCATTTTGCCATGCGTGACTACCATGTTCTGTCAATGGATAAGATTGGTGGCCCGGTGAAAGACAATGGGGTAGCCCTCGACATTAAAGATATTCCCTGGGCAGGTCGCCAGCTATGGGCACCCGATGCTACCTATAAGAACGGTACGTATTACTTGTATTTCCCGGTAAAAGACAAGCAGGACATTTTTCGCATCGGTGTAGCGACCAGCAAAAGCCCGACGGGGCCCTTCAAGCCAGAATCGGAACCCATTAAAGGCAGCTACAGCATCGATCCCACCGTGTTTCAGGACACCGATGGCAAAGCCTATCTCTATTTTGGCGGCATCTGGGGTGGTCAGTTGCAGCGCTGGAGTGGTAACAACTATGACCCCAAAGGCGCTTTAAAGAAAAAAGAGGAAGTAGCGTATCTGCCTCGCGTTGCCCGGTTAAGCGCCGATATGAAATCTTTCGCCGAGCCAGTTCGGGAAGTGCAGCTACTGGATAAGGCTGGCAAACCCTTCCTGGAGAAAGACAATGACAAGCGGTTTTTCGAAGCGGCCTGGCTCCACAAATACAACGGCAAGTACTACTTCTCGTACTCAACCGGCGATACGCACAATCTTTGCTACGCCATCGGCGACAATCCGTATGGTCCCTTTACGTACCAGGGTATTCTGCTCAAACCCGTTCTTGGCTGGACAAATCACCATTCCATCGTGCAGGTAGGGTCGAAATGGTATCTGTTCTACCACGATGTCCAGCTCTCTGGAAAAACTCATCTGCGGAATGTGAAAGTAACCGAGTTAACCTACAATCCAGATGGCACAATCCAAACAATCGATGCCTACAAGTAAGGGTTTTCGACAGGATTAACAGCCGGGCCGACGTTTCGGATGGACAGGATTCTTCTAACTGATGGACCAATTCATGACCGTGAATTTTTGTCATCCCGACGCAGGAGGGATCTTCGGATGAGCCAATAAAATAACCAGCGACCGAAGATCCCTCCTGCGTCGGGATGACAAAATTCAATGATAAATCCTGTCGAAGAAAAACTAAACCATTATCCCTGTGAGAAAACGGATTTCTTATATCCTGATTGCCTTATCCGTTGCCTTCGTAGCACCCGAAAAAGGGCTAAAAGATTATTACAAGGCCTATTTCCCGATTGGGGTGGCCGTAAACCCGCGCATGGTGCAGCCCGGACCAGATGCTGACTTGATTAAAGCCCAGTTCAACAGCATGACACCCGAAAATGCGATGAAAATGGGGCCAATTCATCCCGAAGAGAACCGCTATAACTGGAAAGACGCCGACGCCATCGCTGATTTTGCCCAGCAGAACAACATCAAACTACGGGGACACACCCTCTGCTGGCATAACCAGACGCCCCGCTGGTTCTTCACGGACTCGACGGGTAAAACCGTCAGCCGGAAGGTTTTACTAGCCCGCCTGAAGCAACATATTACCGACGTCATGGGTCGCTATAAAGGCAAAATCTACGCCTGGGATGTTGTGAACGAAGCCGTCCCCGACACAGGGACTGGTATCTACCGCAAATCGAAATTTTACGAGATCATCGGCGAAGACTATATTGAGAAGGCGTTTCAATACGCCCATGAAGCCGACCCCTCAGCCCAACTGTTTTATAACGATTACAATACCGAAAATGCCTCGAAGCGGGAACGTATTTATCAGTTATTGAAAAAGTTAAAGGATAAGAAGATACCCATCAATGGAGTAGGCTTACAGGCTCATTGGTCCATTTACGAGCCCTCCGCGCAGGAGTTGGAAGAATCCATTTCCAAATTCGCCAGCCTGGGCCTAAAGATCCAGTTTACGGAAGTCGATATGTCGGTCTATCCCAAAGAACACGAAGGTCGGGCCCGGCGGGATACCGATAAGAGTGAGTTTACGCCGGAGATGAATGATAAACAGGCGGCTCAGTACAAACTAGTGTTCGATATCTTCCGGAAGCATCGCGACAAGATCACCGGCGTAACGTTCTGGAACCTGACCGACAAATATTCCTGGCTGGATAATTTTCCCGTTCCCGGCCGCAAGGATTACCCTTTACTGTTCGATCAGAATGGCCAGCCAAAGAAAGCGTATGAACGTGTGGTGAATTTTTAAAAAAGAAGAATTAAGAACTGTTTTCTTACGTATGGAGGCTAAGCAGTGACCAATTATGAAAGCCCAGTAGCGAAGGGAACTATTAATGTAAGCTCCTCAACAAAATCATTGTAGGTCGAATCCTTGTAGTTATCAGCGGTATTTTTGCTGAGTGCAGCCTTACAGGCTGCTGGATGGTTGGCATACCATTACCTTAGATGGCTGC
Organism: Spirosoma foliorum; assembly: GCF_014117325.1. Lineage (NCBI taxonomy): Bacteria > Pseudomonadati > Bacteroidota > Cytophagia > Cytophagales > Cytophagaceae > Spirosoma > Spirosoma foliorum. The sequence continues at coordinate 8,514,697 of NZ_CP059732.1, forward strand.
AATACAACTAGAAATAAGCTGTAAAAAGCCTGTTCTACAATAAGGAAGGACTTAGTACACCGACTTTGGGAACCACTACGGACACACTTTTTAGTTGGGCCCTTGTTTAGACGACAATCAAAATTTAGAGTTCAGCTTGATAGCAACCAGAAAGTTAGTGGCAACGGAATCTCCCAAGATAAGATCACTGGTGTCGACAAAATTCGACCAACTCTGGATACGCTACGGGCCTAATTACGCCCCGAAGGTAAGCTGATGGTGGCCCGCTACTTTCTATTAGCTCGGAGCCAAGACCATTTAATTGGCTTATTAGTATTTCTACAGGCTCTCGAATGCTCAATTGAGTGAGTTTTTCTTCAGCTACCTATAGGCTACTTACAATGCCTGAATGATATTTATGATTACGCCACACTCCCTGTACGTTTACCTAAAACGTACAGGGAGTGTGGCGTAATCATAAATACCCAGATAAACTGACTTTTAGAGTTATTCGTCTCGTAGATGATAATCAATGCCCAGAAAATTAGAAAGTTAATCAATCAGGTAAACTTTATTAGGAACAGAAGGTTACATGCTCGTAGTCTCAAACAGCACCAAGAGCAATTCGGGACAATAATTTAGGACTAGTCACTTAACTAACCGGAGACCAGTCATCCTCTTTGTGAGTAAATAACCGTAATGAGTATACTTCTTCCTCCAGCATTGATGCGAAAGTTGGCCAGCGCCACTACGCTGGCCCCATTTTTATTTACCCTCACCTGCTTATCAGTCATCATTTATTCGCTTTACCAAAGCCAGCAACAACGTCAGCATAATGAGGATTGGCTACTACAAACGGGTACGGTCATCTCGATGTTGGGATATCTAAACACCTTAGCTGTAGAGGCTGAAACGGGTACTAGAGGCTACTTACTAAGTGGACATGAAAGTGCTTTAGCCCCCTACAAAACTGCATTAGAACAACTCCCTATTCAATTAAATGCGCTGCGTACACTTATCGATAATGATCCTGAGCAGAAGCTACCCTTTACGATTCTTCAGAAACTGATACGTCAACGATTACTGCTTAGTCAGACCTTAATCCAACTTCGCCAAATGGGGAAAAACCCAGAGTTTGCCCAGCGAGAAATGAATGAAGGAAAAGTTCTTATGGACAAGATTCGCCATCAGATAAGCCAAATGACCGACTTGGAAAAGCAACGGCTTGCTAGTCGTCAGGCAAGCCTTGGAGAGGCTACTCGCCGGGGAAAATGGTGGGGGCGCTGGCTAGTCGGGATTTGTCTGTTAATGGTGTTAACGGCGGCTTCGCTGGCTCAAGTGCTCCGAAAGAGTGTTCGCCAACAACGGCAACTCCACCAACTTCAGGAAAAGCTGGTAGGGAAACTGGCTCAACAACAGGAATTAGAAGCAGTTCTGATCCGACAAACCGATCAATTGCGAACCACGTTAGATGCCTCCCTTAACGGAATTCTTTCGATGTCGGCGCTGCGAAATGAGCAGGGCGAAATTATTAATTTCCGAATGGACACGGCCAACACAACGGTGAAACGAATGACAGGTCGGGATGTAGATGAGATTTTAGGTCGTACCCTATTAGACGTCTTTCCAGGCAACGCCGAAAATGGTTTTCTAGATCTGTATAAACGTGTTGTCAATACGGGAGAGGCCGAACACTCGATGCAATATTATCAAGACGATCAGGGGCTGGCAGGCTGGTTTGAGGTATCGGCTGTCAAACAAAACGATGACCGGGTGGTGGTGACCTTCATCAACGTGACCGACCACCAGCAGGACAAAGAAAAAGCGGAACGAACGCTTCGTCAATTGCAGGAGTCGAATGAAAATTTAGCACAGTTTGCGTTTGTGGCAAGTCATGACCTGCAAGCCCCATTGCGCAAGATTCAAAGCTTTGGGGACATCCTCTTGCAACAACATGGGTCTATCTTACCGGATTCGGGAGTCCATTTAGTAAACAGGATGCTCCAAACCAGCGAACGAATGAGTCATCTTATCCGTGGTTTACTGAATTATTCTCGCATAGGCGGCTCCCAAAGTCCACACCAACGGGTAGATTTAAGCGAACTCATTGACGGTATTCTGGATGACCTGGAATTAGATATTATTGAAAAGCAGGCCATTCTCGAAGTCGATCAACTGCCTCAGGTTTGGGGCGACCCTGTCCAGTTGCAGCAGCTCTTTAGTAATTTAGTGTCCAATGCGCTCAAGTTTACTAAGCCGGGAAGAAAGCCGAAGGTATTTATACGTTGTCAGGTCGTGGCAGTGAACAAGCTCCCTGATTCCCTATTTCCCGTTTCCAGAAACCATCAATCGTACTACGAACTCAGTGTGATTGATAACGGTATTGGTTTCGAGGAGCAGTATATAGACCGCATCTTTAAACTGTTCGAGCGGCTACATGGCAAAAACTCATATCCGGGTAGTGGAATTGGGTTAGCCATCTGCAAGCAAATTGTAATGAATCATAAAGGTATGCTGCTGGTAGCGAGTAAACCCGACGAAGGGGCTGCCTTCCGTGTCTATCTGCCAGTAATTAATCAGCCTGACATTAACTGGCTAAGTTTAGACCACAGTCGTTCGTTACCCTACTAGTTCTTTCCCAGAGTAGATTCTCGGGTTCGCCCGCGCGGTTGATTTCATCGGATTCTACTGGTGGTATTCTGCTGGTAATCAGGCCTAAACTATGAATTAGAATCAAAAGAATCTCTAGAACCTACCTTAATAAAGCACTAGTTCAAAAAACCGTTCTGGGGCAGTCCGCCAGATGAACCATCTGATTGATGGCTCCGATACTCCCAGTTCATTAAACTCATTTGCTGTCCAGATCAGAATGGACGAAATGGATGATCCATTAAAGTACTCTAACACTAGCAGTTCGATGCGGGGCCGACCGTGCGGGATTAGTAAGAACGAGTAATCAGCGTACCACTCGGCCAATCCCGAGTGGTGATTGAGCAAGCTATCTTTTTCATAACTACAAATAGCCTCACTTAGGGTGTGATAGATTGGCCCCCAAGCAATAGGGATTAACAACAAAACGGTCAATGCGTTTCAGGACGGATCAATTTCGGATAGGTCACTCGAACGTATAGGGCAACCCGTTTGGGTCGATCCGGTAATTTTTGACCCATAGTGCCTTGTCCAAAAGGATGGATTTGTGGAGGCAGACTTACATCAATATCATGACCTGACTCATACGGACAGATCAGCTGTGCTGTCCTTGCGACGAAAATCCGCATCGAACCAGACCACTGCCAGTACATTAACAGTGAATTGTGGATAGAACCTGAAATTGTCAGCTGATTGTCTGTTAGTTATAGTCTTATTTTTTGTCATCCCGATGTCAGGAGGGATCTTTGGCAACGGGTTATTTACCGAAGCTCCTTCCATTATTCACATTAACTTATAATCCGTTGAGAATACGGGAATAGACGTTATTGTTCGTGTTGATGTCGTAGGTTTTCCCTGTGTCGTTGGTTACGTTCACGGTTATATTGGATACACTGCCCGAGTTGGCACTGATACGCCTAAGGGTTAAGCCGAGTACCGATTGACCTCCCCCTCAATCCAGCTACTAGGTTTCATCCAGAAACTTAACTGCCTGCTAGGTCGTTGATTACCGACCAGTCTGCGTTGTTGACTGTTACCGAATTCTGATTGCCTCCGGTTTCGTTGATACTGGTAAGGGCCTCGTTAAAAACCAGTGAATAGCCAATTGGGGCCGTTACAGTAATGGTAACACTATTGGGGGGAGTAGCTACCCAGCCTACTTCGAATATTCTGACCAAAGAATCTTTACTACTATTGGTCGGGAAGTTCGCATCGGGCAGGGTAATTATGGGCGATAGGTCAGGGACATTGGTAGCTGTTACACTTACCAGCTGGCTTTGACTGCAACTCCCCAAGCTAATGACAACCGTAAATGTTTGTGGGCCGGCCGTTGACAGGCTGGCAATAGTGGCTATTGTACTAAGGGTAGCATCTGTAAGGTAAAAAAGTGCTATCACACGAGGACTTTGAATATTGGCATCGGTGGCTGATCCACCATCTCCCCAGTAAAACGTTCCGGCCAGTTTTGTGATGATTTGAGAGGATTGGGCAGTGGCTATACAGGAAATGCAATACAGGGTAATAAAGCCGAGGAAAGAGCCATAAAGGCGTACAGACAGAAGTAATGTTTTAACCATAACGAAGATTGTAACCTGGCCCATAGACGGGCTCAGTCGCTCGGCAAATCAATGCGATATGGAAGAGGTTACCCCTGGTTAGTAAACAAAGAAAGTGATCAGAAAACCAGCTTTTCAGGAGACTTACGGTTTATTAAATGGGGCAAGAAAAAGGAATATGTGCTTTGAAGCCGTTTACGACAACGGCGATTCTTTTATGGTGCATTGGCAGGATATCCTTTTGATCTCGTGCTGACCCTGAACACAGGCTCTGCCTGGTAAGCCACACCTTTACCGCATTGATCGGTAGACATTTAAAAGATGAACGAACTTAGATCGATGTTCAGTAGATTTACAGCATCGAACCTAAATTAGTACGCACACCAAATGCAAATTTTCTTCAACACAATTAACTTACCGTTCAAGGTTGGTGATACCGTTTTTGTCAATAAAGAACATGGCAGCCATTTGCCCGACAAAACAGGCCCCATCTATCCATACTTTGAAGCGGAAATCGCTCGGATTTTTTTTGATGGTCGGTTGGAGGAGTTATCGGTCATTGCGGAACCGCTCGACTCCTACGAATTGGAAGTCAAGAATGTCATCTACGAATTGAAACCCGTAGGAAACTATTCCGATCTGGTAAGAATGCCGCTACGAATGACCTTACCGATCAAGGAACCCATATTATTTCCGTCAGAACAAGAATTACTCGATTACCAACAAACACTTGATAGTGTTGTGAACTTGCAAACCCTTAAGACTGACCTGAAGGAAGATAAGCCAGCGTAAACCAGTATTGGCGAACGACCTGGAGTAGTTCCAGTAATTGTTCATAATGGTCAGGTTTCTGAATCACCGTCTGCGCCCCCATCTGGTAAGCTAATCGGGCCCTATATGGATCATCAACCCCCGTTAAAATAATGACTGGAATATGCGACCAGTTTTTATTGATTTTCAAGTTCATCAGAATTTCCAGACCATCGGGATAGGGCATGTATAAATCCAGAAAAATCAACTGGGGTATATTGCCAGCTACGCTCATCAGCTCAAGCATGACCAGACCATTGCCAAAATGACGGAGCTTACAATTGGGGAAAACAGAAAGAAGCGCTTGTTCAAATAAAAATACGTCATCTTCGTCATCGTCTACCAAGTACACTAGTTGGTTATGAGTAGGACTACCCATTGGGGTAAATGTAGCTGGCATAAGAAAGAATGTAGTTAGCTTATTTATACATCGAAAAGCGCAAAAATGTTTCTATAAGCTTAAAAATGGCGGTAGTATCATATAGATGGTTTTAGGGTTAGTTCGTTGCATGTCTCCCTTATAACAATCGTTTAAAAGGGAAGACCCGAAAAGCCCCTGAACATATATAGTTGCTAACGCTCTTCAAATTTTAGTAGTTAAGAAACGGCTTAGTTATAGCTTGTAATTGGTCCAATCTTTGTAAGCGTATGCCGTTGCATTTATTTGATCAGGATGTACCAGGCCAAGAGGCTTGCAATGGCAATCAGGGCCAGTTTGAGAAAAGCCCCGAAGCTAAGCTAACCCAAACAGGCCTAAACCCGCGATGAAAAGTGACAGCACCGCGAAGTAATTCATCAGTTGGCCAACCAATTGTTCCTATTGGTACATGCGCTGATACTGCTCATCAGCGAACGAATAACTAAACGGAGTTCCCAGATTGAGCTGCTGGAAGAGCGTTGCCCACCAGGCCCTGCTCAGTATGACCCGGCTGAGTGCGGACCAACAGATTCCCCAAGCTGGCCTGTTCCTCAAATCACATGATTAGGAGCTTAACTCTTATGAATAAACGTTTAATTTACATGATAGTGATAAATGTCCTGCTTATAGGTTTTTTTTAACTGCTGCAAGGCCATCCGATAACGGGTCTTAACGGTACCCAGCGGAATCTTTAACTCATCGGCTACCTCTTGCAGTTTATAATCCCGAAAATAAAGTAGGTCAATCACTTGACGATATTTAGGCGCTAAATTAGCCGTAAGCGTTTGATATAACATGCCGCCTGTAAAGGTGGGACTTATCATCCCATCAGACCGCTCACTAATATATTTTGCTGCCATTGCCTTCGTTTTCTGCGCCCGCAAATCATCTAAGGCTATATTCTTCGTAATAGTCAGTAGCCATGTAAATAGCCGCCCCTGGCTGGCATCATACCGGTCAATAGTTGACCACACCCGAATAAAGGTATCCTGAAGTAAATCTTCGGCACGGTCATGGTCTTTTACCATCCGTAAAAGCACGCCAAACAGGGCTGGACTATAGGCATCATATAAAGAGTTATAAGCACCTGGGAGTTTAGCCTGAAGATCCCGGACAAGATTTGTCTCTGTTTGGGCAGCAATAGTCATTAAGAAGCGTGGTAAGATCGAACTATAGTTACGTAACTCAGCCCTTTCAAGATTGTTATCACTTCCCTTAATTAATGTCTTCTGATCATTAAGAGCCTACACACCAATCTGTAAGCTTGCCTAGGCGCGTATATGAGGGATCAATCCGTACATGCGGTATAACTCTCAACAACGATGAAAACCTTAGCAAACCTTTTCGACCAATTTGATCACCTGGATACCAGCATAAATAAGTGGCTTGTGGCCAACAGTATTTTACTACTACGTATTTGTATGGGCCTAGTCTTTCTGATATTCGGATTCCTGAAGTTCTTTCCCGGCATAAGCCCCATTGAAGATTTAGCCACCCGAACAACAACCGTACTGACAATGCGTATCTTTTCCGGCCCTCGGGCAATGGACTTTGTAGCTGGCCTGGAGTGTATTATCGGCTTGTGCTTTCTAAGTGGCCGATTCCTGCGAGTTGGAGTTTGGCTAATGGCTATTCAACTGATTGGGGCGATGTCGCCTTTACTTCTGTTTCCGGGTGAATTGTTTCCCGGCCCCCTGCATGCACCTACCCTGGCAGCACAGTATATCCTAAAGGATATTATCTTGATTGCGGCTGGAATGGTGATTGCCTCAACCTGGACAGGTGCTCGGATCGTAGCTAAGCCCCGGAGTTTTCGTAGTACATTACGTTCACGGGTGGCAGGCGTTGTTCGGAATCAACGCACAACATTGGCTTCGAACTAGAAAAGTTAGTAGCACCGTACGACAGAGAGGACAACTCAAAACAGGCTTTAATAGCAGTCACCTACCTTATTGCTTTTTGGCAAAGACTTTGACGGACGAGCGGGGAATTACTATTTATCAGTGGCCCACTGGTCGTATTGCCATGATTTTCTCGATTAGCCAGAGAGATGGATAGGCCGTAAAAGACAGTTAACGGTGGCTACTGGCTAGGATTTTAACCCGTAGCCAGAGTAACTCTTTTTCCAGTTGATCAGACTTCTTCAATACAAGTTTCAGGTAAAGGCACATGTAAATAAGATCCATTTGAGGAACAATCAGATCCCATTCCCCGGTAAATATGGCCTTAATCCGCAGATAGTCAATTATAAAAGGGAAAATAAGAAGCCAAATCAGCCAAAATCGAACTTTTTTAACTGTGCGATCGATAATACCGTTCGCCATAAATCCTATTTTCATTCGTACCGCCTAGCCGTAGAACACCGCTAAGATAATTAGTATAATCTGCTCCTTAAACACCTTATCTTGCCTGTTATGGCATTAACTGGTTGTATCGAATTAACAATCAGTTCATTGTCGGCCAAGTTAATGCGATGATATCATCAACCGACATGTCGATTTTAATCGGAACTTTTATAGAAATATACTGTCATCGGTTCGTGGTTTAGGAAGTGCAGTGCGAAATGAACCTATTGAGACAGAAATAACGATTGAACCAATAGATAGACTCTCGGCGCGGGAAAGCTAAAACGTTCGGTAAACTTAGTGTGTTACCTAGTAGTTTAAACCGAAAAAGCCTATTATGCCTGACAATACGCAAACGCTGCCTTCCGCAGACTCTCTTAACCAGCGACTTGACGTTGATTTTGCCCTGGAGGCCGCCGGTTTAGGCGTTTGGGAACTGGACCTGACAACCCGTCAGCTCAAATGGGACGAGCGCTGTCAGCGTCTTTTTGGCCTGACGAAAGGAAGGCATCTTTCCTACCAGGAAGCCATCGCCTTTATCCATCCCGACGATCTAAATCGGGTGGACAGCGCCGTTAACTGGGCTTTGAATCCGCAGTCAGGAGGGCGCTATGATGTCACCTATCGCACCATCGGGGCAGATGACAATCAGTTACGCTGGGTTCGCTTTATCGGCAAAAGTTATTTTCACCAAAACGGTCAGGTCTACAAGTTCGCTGGGGTGGCCCAGGATGTCACTCGGCAAATGGAAGACCAGCAGGCCATCCAGGAGAGCGAACAACGGTTCCGCCTGTTGGCCGATGCCTTACCCCAAGCCATCTGGGTTACTGATCCGACGGGAAATGTCGAATTTCTGAACAAATGGTGGGCTAATTACAGTGGCGTTGCGTTCGAACCCACAACGGCCTGGCAAGTGGCCGCCGACAGTCTGCACCCCGAAGATGCACCTAGGCTGGTGGCTACGTTTCAGCAGGCCATTCAGCAAGGCAAGGGCTTTGCCATTGAACAACGGAACCGCTCTGCCTCGGGGGAGTACCACTGGTTTCTCAATATTGGCGAGCCCTATCGGGATACCAAAACCGGTCAAATCACCAAATGGGTTGGGATGAGCATTGACATTGACGATCGGAAGCAAGCCGAAGAGGCCCTTCGTCAAAGTGAAGGTCGACTGCGGGCTGTGCTGGACAGCCTGGTCGATGGGGTGTACATTGGTAGGCAGGAAGGCATTACCCTGGTTAATCAGGCCGCCCTTGACCAATTAGGCTATATGTCTGCCCAGGAACTCAACCGCAACATCGCTACCCTAGCCAACGAAATCCAAACGCGCGACTGGCAAACCGGCGCGTTTATTCCGGTGGAGGAGCAGGCATTTGCCCGTGCCTTAGCCGGAGAATACGTGATTCAGGACGTGCTGGTGCGCCACCGCCTGAGTGGACAGGACCGGGTAGTACGCTGTGCAGCCTCGCCGGTAGCCATCAATGGTCAGGTGGTGGCGGCCGTGGCTATCAACACCGATGTCACCGAATTTCGCCAGTCGGAGGAAGCGCTTCGACAAAGTGAAGCCCGCTATAGGCAACTCGCCCAGGAGTTGGAAACCCGAGTGCAAACACGAACGCACGAACTAGAACTACTCAACCAAGATCTGCACCGATCCAATGATAGCCTTCAGCAATTTGCTTATGTAGCCAGTCACGATTTACAGGAGCCCCTGCGCAAAATTCAACAGTTTAGCACGCTGCTGAGCCAGTACCTGGGCGAGGGGCTCGACGCCACGGCGATCGATTACCTGGAACGCATCACCAGATCTGGGGCTCGCATGTCTACCTTGATTCGGGATTTACTGAGCTATTCCCGCATTACGACTCGTCAGCAACCCTTTGGACCCATTTCGCTTAACGCTGTCGTAACTGGCGTGCTGGAGACGCTCTCAGTAGAGGTCGAGCTACGGCAGGCTCAGATTGAGGTCGATGAACTGCCCATTGTGAATGGCGATGATTCCCAGTTGAGTCAGTTGTTTCAAAACCTGCTGAGCAATGCGCTCAAGTATACGCCAGCCTCCCAACGCCCCCAAATACGGGTGGAATATGTCCATCGGCATCTGGCCGAATTACCTGCCGAAGTACGGCCCAACCGGTCGGCACCTTTCTATCATCAGATTAGCGTAATCGATCAGGGTATCGGCTTTGACACCAAGTATCTGGATCGAATTTTCCAGGTGTTTCAACGATTGCATAGCAAAAGTGAATTTCCTGGCACCGGTGTCGGGCTGGCCATCTGCCAACGGGTAATGGAGAATCATGGCGGTGGCATCACCGCGAGCAGTAAACCGGGGCAGGGAGCTACTTTCTACGTATATTTTCCCGCATAGATGTTAGTCATCAATCTGCAAGGTAATGTTACGGGCAAACTAGTGCTTTAGCCAAGTAAATTCTGTTGATTCTATCGGATTCTACTGATTATTAGTAGGTAAACTATCAATTAGAACCAACCGCGCGGGCGAACCCGAGAATCTAAATTGGAAGAGTACTAGTTGTATTAATATGATTCTCATAAAAGGCTCCTGCCACATGATATAATGAGAATGCCTATTCGGCGTTTGTTGCGACTGTCTATTGACGCTCCAAGCGCATTGCTGACTATCTGGACGGGAAGCATTTCTAAACTGTCTCGATCAGTTAGGCCAATACTCGCTCAAAATCATAAAGAGATGTCCTACGGGCTCGAAACTCCACGGGGTTCTTCTCGCACGATGGCGAAACATAAGGTTTGTTTACGAAAGTTTCCCTTCTGGTAGCGTGTGGGCATTCCTTACGTCGCCACCTAGTCAGCGTTTATGATAAACGAGTCTTTCTCGGCGGCTTCTTTCAACAGGTCAATTGCCGTTCGCCAGTAGAAATCAAGGTGCCGGAAAATAGCGTCTGTGGGGAAGTTGGTGATGGTTAGGGTTAATTGGGTTAGGCGCTCAACGGGCGTTAGGGTAAAGGTCAGCACGCACTGATTTTCGGGCGTATTGGGTAGGTGCGACAGCGAGCTTAGATGCGTGTATTGGAGCGTTTTGTCGGGGACGTTGGTTAAAACGGTTCCTGTATTTTCGAAGTCAATGCCGTGCATGGTTCCCTTCATCCTGATCGGGCTTCCCGCTTCCCAATCGGTGATGATGTCAATCGCCATATCAGTGTCCAGCATCCATTGCTTCATCAAGTCGGGCACCGTCAAATGACGCCAAACCGTGGAGGCCTGTGCGTTAATAGTGACGGTTTTGGTGATATATGCTTCCATTTAATTCCGTTGTCGACTTTGTAAGCAAGTGTTTTACTAATAACAACCGAAGCTCTTAGTATGATTGTTTCAGATATTGCCTATTCTGGTTAATTTTCTGACATAAAAGTAAGAACCAGTAACTAGCTGAAAGTATCTAAATGGCGAGGTTGTATTCAAATGGCATAAATGGGGATATTCTGCTTTGTAATTTCAATAGAAAGACTGCGAGGGTATGAGCTTGCAGAAAACGATTTTTTACTTGATGTTGTAGGAGATTTTGAAGCACAAAGCTTCATTTAAGCACTAAATCAACTTCTTGCCAAACGCCTGTTACATGTTCAGTCTTCTTTGCCTTTATTTACTTTTATGTCTTTATAAATTAAATACATAAGTGAATAATAAAAATACTTATTCTGCTCAAATTCTTTCTTGTGCGACTTTATTTTGGGCATTACACAAAAAGTTTCTGGAGTACAAAGGATATTTTTTAGCACAATTTTCATTATATCTTTGCTGAATTGAGTGTTTTGATTTTTTAGACAATAAAAAACTGTTGAGGAGAAAAGATCAGCAATTTGTAATTCAATATTTTCTTTCGAGTCTGCGTTAACTATTTCTCCTTCAAGATTAAACCCAAGCGTTGTTCCTAAGAATTCTATCCTTGAACCAATAAGACCCATTTTATTAAAGGTCTCTACAATAGGGTTTTCAATGAACACCTTTGAGTTATCACAGATTACTTCTAATTTCTCTCCATTTTTAGACCAATCTGTCAATATCCCTAAAAGCGAGGTCATCGTCAGGTCTAAAATCCATTTTTGAGGTTGTTTTTCTTTAGTTTGAATTTCGTCAAGAATTATTGATGGATTATGCGTTATTATATCTATAAGCCACTCTATAAACGGATTTTCCTTTGATAGTGAATGAAAGCTACTTTCTTGGAATGTTTTTTTGCCACGCATTACAAGCAAGAAGTCTTCAAAAATCTTTTCTGCGGATTCGTCTTTTGTAATAAACGATGAGTAAAGTCCTGCTGCCAAAAAATCATTTAATTTAGACTTAAGTAATTAAGCAAAATTAGATTAAGTTTTTTAACTTGGTGGTATGGGACGCAAACGCCATATCCAACTTACTGATTTAGAGCAACTCACCTTACAAGAAGGGCTTAAGAACCATCCCAAGCATGAGTTTCGGCGCGGCTGCCAAGCCCTGCTATGGAACCACAAGGGTTGGGTCCTCAAGACCATTGCTGTCGCATTGGAAGTCTGCCCCCAAAGCGTCAGCAACTGGGTGACCGCTTTTGAGCAAGACGGATTGGTGGGGCTCATGCGTCAGAAAGGACAAGGCCGCAAACCCATTCTCTCCATTACCAACACCGTCCACCAACAGGCACTGAGTAAGGCTGTTGACGCCCATTATCAGGATGCTGGCCGCATTCAAGCCCACCTACAGACCGCCTTGGGCCAGCCTATGAGCCGCGATACGGTCAAACGTTTTCTAAAAAAAACGACTACACCTACCATCGCTTACGCCGAAGCACCAAAGCCAACCAGAACCCGGTAAGCTATGCCGACGGGCTGGCTCGCTGGCAAATTTTACTCACCCTGTGGGTCTGTGGTCTGATTGACCTCTACTTTGCCGATGAAACCGGTTTCGCTCAGCAACCCTATGTGCCTTATGGATGGCAGAAAAAACACCAACCCCGGTTACTACCAGCCCGCACAACAACCAAACGGCTCAACCTGCTGGGGTTGTTACGATTAGATAACCACCTAACAATTTATCACAGCGAAAAGCCTTTAACGGGTGCTTTCGTGGTCGAGTCACTCACTCATTTTGTGAGTCAGCCACGGCCCAAACCCATCGTCATCGTTCTTGATAACGGCCCAATCCATCGCTGCCAATTGGTTTACGACCACCTAGCGGAGTGGGAAGAGCAAGACGTTTATCTATTCTTTCTACCGGCCTACAGTCCGCATCTGAACCCCATCGAAATTCTATGGCGGATGATGAAGTACCGCTGGCTGACGAAAGTGAACTACCTATCATGGGGGCACTTGAAAAAGGCCATCTTTGCCATCATCAAAGCCTTCGGCCAAGATTACCACATTGATTTTACCGAGCTACAAGTCAAAAATATAATTCCATTTAATTCTGCCTGATTACTTATAAAAGATTTCGCTTGAAGTTAAATATGGTTCAATTCCATATTCTATAATTTTTGCAGCGAGCGCATATTTTTTGTCATGAAATACTATTCTGGCAAATTTTCCATACCTTTTAAAAATATGACTTATTACTTCTCGCCCCTTTTGATTATTTACTATTAGTTTTCCCTTTATTTCGGAATTTTGAATATTGTAATTGCTGTAAATGTAATTTTTTATTTCTCCTGTTGCTTTGTCGTCAAGTTTTATGCCTGAATAAACGAAATACGGTTGTGCCCTTTCAAGTAGGTCCGCACCTGTATATCCAGATTCGTCACAAAATATTTTCATTATCGTAGTGTATTTTGGGCTGATGAATAACTCCTAAATATGCGAAACTGTACGAGTCGTATTTCGCAATATCGCGAAACATAGGGTGTATTTGCGAATGTTTCTGCCAATTCATAAAAACGCCCTTTTGAGAGAAGCGTCACAATGCCGACGACACTGGCTACCAGTACTTTGCGGACACCAATTTCGTTCGTCCGTTGCTCGGCAGAGAAGGTTACCAAACCGAATAAGCCGATGCCAGATTCACGACCGCCAATACGATGCTAACGGCAATTTATTTTCCGAGTATCGCCCCCTAACTAGCCTTCTTATCTTTTTCTTTTGCCTTTTCGTACGCTTCTAAACATGTGCCAAGCGGTTTGCCCTTGTTGTGAATACAATCGCAAAATTCTTCACAAGCTTTTGGATCACTATTGCCAGGACAACCATTCCAGCATTCCTCCGGGGCATTACCAGGTCTGATGTCGTACATGACATTGTTTAAAACGATAACCGCTGCCAGCGTTGCCACGACACCGCCAAAAAACAGGAATGGAAATTTGCCAGTTGAGGGCTTTTCGTTCGCTATGTTAGCCTGGAAGGGTAGAATCGGTTTTAGCCGATCATAGTCCCAACATAATAAAAATAAATTGGCCAACAGCATAAATGTTGCCGCCCGAGTGCCTTCAAACCGAACGGAATAAGTGAGCACACAAACATTCAGGATAATCGGGAAGCTGCTAATCGCACCAATAAGGGCAGTTCCTGGAATGAGTAATAGGATGGCAACGATTATTTGCCCAACCCCAATAAATGTATAGTAGTAGCCGGTATTCAGTAACGCATCAAAATATTGTCCCAATGGGTGATTATGGGATAAGCCAGCGGCAAATCGCTCCCCTGAAATTTTCACATAGCCTGAAATTGTCCAGGCAACAGCCAAAGCCAGACGACAAAAAACAGCGAAGTAGTGATACCATTTGTTTCCCTTTGCCTCATAATAATAGTGTTCAAGTTTATTCGACATGATGAATGACGTCTGTTTTTTAGGATCGAGGCATCTTTTTACTTGCCGCTCATGGCCCCCAAAAACAAAGACTACTCACTCCGCAAACTCCTCACTGGATTCATCAAGGCGGCTTTTACACTCTGGAAACTTACCGTCAGCAGGGCAATACTCACCGCTACAAAACCCGCCAGGGCGAACATCCACCACGCCATATCAATTTTGTAGGCGAAGTCGGCGAGCCATTGGTTCATGGCGTACCAGGCGAGGGGAGCGGCAATGATGATAGCGATCAGAACCAGTTTCAAGACATCTTTCGAGAGGAGCGTCACGATGCTGATGACGCTGGCACCGAGTACTTTGCGTACACCAATTTCTTTCGTTCGTTGCTCGGCGGAGAAGGTCGCTAAGCCGAATAAGCCCAGACAGGAAACCAGCATGGTGAGCAGCGAAAATCCGTTGAAGAGGGTAATCATGAGGTTATCTTTTCGGTATTGAGCATCAAAGGCCGCGTCCAGAAACGTGTATTCGAAGGGGAAGTTTGGGTAGTGTTTCTGCAAGGCGGCTTGTACCAAGGGCAACTGTTCCGGCTTCATTTTCAGCGTCAGGTTGGCGGGTGGCGATGCGTTGAAAACCAGTATGACCGGCTCAATAGCGGTGTGTAGCGAGCGGTAATTAAAATTTCTGACCACGCCAACCACCTTGCCTTTGTGCATGAATCCTTCCATCGGCTGGCCAATGGCCTGCTTCCAACCCGCCTGTTTCACAAAGGCTTCGTTAACCAGAAAGGCCCCATTCTTATCGGCTTCGGAACCCGCCAATACATTCCGACCACTCACTAGTTTCATATTCATGAGAGGCAGAAAACGCTCATCAATAGATAGATAATTGCCCATGACTTCCCGTTTTTTACCCACCGATTGAAAAATAGTCGTTGCTTTGACCAGAATGGCATCGGGCTTAATGCCCGACCCAAGCGATGCATCCTTGATTTCGGTTCGTTGTCGTAAGTCATCGGTCAGGGCATAGGCCGACATTCGGGCCAGCGAATCGTCGGGGAGGTGAACGGTGAGTACCTGCTCTTTCGTGAAACCCAGATCAACGCGCTGCATGTACTTCATCTGCGTATGAGCCACCAACACCCCGACAATCATGCCCACCGCCAGCACAAACTGAAACACTGTAATTGCCTGCCGAAGCCCGAAACCTCGTCCCAGTCCTCCCGTTTGTTTCCGTAATACCATCGCCGTATTAAAGCCAGACAAGACAAAGGCCGGGTAGAGTCCACCCAGAAAGGACGTACTCAGCAACGCAATGCCCGCCATCAGCAAACCGTCGCGCCAGGGTATATCAAGCTGGATTTGCAATAGCTCGTTGAAAAAGGGAATGCTGATTTCCAGCAGGATAATCGCCAGAACGACAGACAGGAAACTCAACAGAAACGACTCGAATAGAAACTGACCCACCAACTGTCGCCGTAACGCACCGCTGGCTTTTCGGATGCCCACTTCCTTCGCTCGTCCGGTAGCTCTGGCCGTTAACAGATTGATGTAGTTGAGCAAGGCGATGACCAACACAAAACCCGCCAGAAACAAAAATAAATAGCCATACTGTTTATTGCCCTTCGGCATATCGGCCAGTTTACCCTGACTAAAGTGGACGTCTTTTAGGAGTTCAGTCTGAAACACAACGGCATAGCCAGTGGCGCCCACTTTCTTAAGCTCTGGCTGAATATAGGTTTTGCTGAGTAAGGCCAGCTTCTTGTCAAAGGCGTTTAGATTGGGGGTTTGTCGGAACAAAACGAACGTATACACCGGAAAATCATCGACTAGCCAGTCGGTATAGGTCGAATAATCTTTGGCCAGCAATGCGCTGATTTTCATGTCGGCGTTGGAAGGCAAATCGGCCATGACGCCCGTAATTCGATACAGTTTTTTGTTACAAAGAAACGTCTCGCCCAACACATTTGTACAACCAGCGTATTTCCGGGCAAAACGTTCAGTAACAACCGCTGTGTTGGGTTCACTCAGTGCTTTTGTAGCGTTGCCCTCAACGAACGGGTACGTAAAGACCGAGAAAACGTCCTGCTCAGCATAGTACACATCGGGTTCATGGCGCAAGTCAGTCCCGTACCGAATCGTCGCCGACACGGGTTCGAAGCGGGCAGCGGTCTCCACGTCCGGGTAATCCCGTTTCAGCGCGCTGGCCAGTAAGATTGAGCAGGAGGCTACTGATATGGGGGCATCGGGTGTGGTTAGATTCGTTGTTACCCGAACAATTCGGTCAGCATTAGCATGAAAACGGTCGTAGGTGAATTCATGCTTCACGTACATCACCATGAGCAGGCAAGTGGTTAGCCCAACGGCCAATCCCCCGACATTCAGGCCAGTGTAAAGTTTGTTAATCCAAAGATGGCGACGAGCGATTTTGAGGTAGTTTCTGAGCATGGGGCAGGATAAATGGAATGCGGTCTATTGATAGAATGCCAGATTTCTTCTGACAGTACATCAATAGACCGCAATAAGGTGCAGAACGGTTGGTTTTCAGTCTGTTAAAAATAGTTAAGGCTGCTTGCAGAGGCTGGCGCGGGTGTTTACCCGTGCCTTTTCATTTCGTCAGTATTTACTGACGCTTTGTACAGTTTAGTCTGCGCCAGCGAATGCTGGCTTTATGAAAGGGCACGAGTAAATACTCGCGCCAGATAGCACTTATTACTTCGCTATCACCAACTCATCCTTAACCTTTCCGTCTTTATCATAGACCGTATACGTCAGCTTTTTGCCCTGGATGTCCATTAATTGATAAAAAGGGCCGTTTTTGTACCGAAGGGCTGCATAGGGTTCATCGGGCCAGATTTCGTGCTCGCTGGGAATGCCGATAGAGATAGTGTAAATCGTTCCCTGGTCGGGAGTTGCTACGTCTTTGCCGTTATGCGTGGGTTTTGAGCGCATGTAATAATGCACGTGTCCGCTCATGACCATGTCCACGTGATATTGGTCGATGAGTGGTCCCCAGGCTTTCCGAATGTCGGCGTAATCTTCTTCAAATGTGTAGGGCGGAAAATGGAGGAACATAAACTTCCAGTCAGCTTTTGATTGGGAAAGTTGCTGCTTGGTCCAGGCCGTTTGAGCCTCGATGGGAGCCGTCGCATCGATCATCAAAAACAGCGCGTTTTTGTAAGTAAATGCATAGGTCTGCTCGTCGGGTACTTCAGGGTGTTTCGGGCCATTGTGCGGCAAACTGAACATCTGCTGATACATCCACGCGCCCAGCCCATCCTGACTGTCGTGATTACCGGGAATCGGCAATAGTGGTTTGGACTGGAAAACATTTCCCGCATACTGCCACAATTCGTCCCACTCATCCCGATGCAAACCCGTGCTGACTAAATCGCCAGCTATCGAATAAAAGGCGATGTTGGGGTGTCGGATAAGCGTTTGCTGAGCCATTTCCCCAAAAACAGGCGATTTGTGCGTATCCCCGAACCAGATAAACGAGAAGCCCTCATTCGTAGTGGATTGCGTCTGAAAAGAAGCCACTGACGACCAGCCGCCTTTGGACGAACCTACCTGATAGGCATACGTTTTGCCCGGTTGTAAGCCGGTTAACTGCGTCGTAAACCGATGTACGTATCGATCATTCTGCAAGAGCCTATCTTCCATTGTATAGCGAACGGCGGCTTTGGTAAGGGTGTCATGGCTTCCCTTGAGCCAGTATTTGGTAACCCCACTCGGTACCGATGCAGCTGCCCGCCATTGAATGTCCTGGGTCGTGGTAGGGGAGCCGCTCCAGCTAAGTAGGATGTGATCGGGCCGAGCGTTGGACGGAAATTTGGTTCGTCGGAAAGCGCCTACTAGATGAGCTTCTCTCGCTCTTCCCCGAATCGTCTGAAACAAGGTTTGGCCGTGTAGTGACTCGGGTACTTCGTTCAACGTCAAGTCGCTCCAGTCGTGGTAAGTAAAGGCTCCCTTTTGAAACGTAGTGAACGTTTGCTGGGCCGGAAAAATGGGCGTGATACGCAGCGAATCGTTCGGGTGTAGTGCCTTTGCGCTAATGAAATAGACGGGCCGATGTTTATCGAATCCATTGATTCCTAGCGAGACCACGCCCGCTTCAAAGGTCTTTTGCCAGACTTCGTAGGTATACTCTTCGTTCTTGACAATCAGTTCCGTCTTACGAAAGCCACTGTCTTTGAGCCAGAATGGAAGAACTTTCTGTGCTTTGTCACGCATGAGCGAAACTACAACCGGAACATTGGCCCGAAACACCCAGTACTGCGTAGCCAGCACCTTTTTTTCCTGCGGAGTCAAAAATGAAAGCACGAAATTCTGCTGAATCGTATCGAGTTGTTGAGGCTGGTAAGTTTTATACAACCGAGTAACAACGCCATCCATCACAGCTTTCACGCTGGCCTTGGGTTGGGGTGTGTCACGAGCCGTAACAGCAGAAAATAGAAGCAAAAACGGAAGTAGAAACGGAAGTAGAAACGATCCGGGAAGTTTCATGTAGCCAGCTAGTTGGAGAGACATCGTCTACCAATAGTACGTCTGGCTTCTCGGCAAAGGCTATTTGCTGACTGTTAATTTTTTGTGAATGATGGCACAAGGCTGGAGCCTTGCGCCATCATTCACTCACTCCGCAAACTCTTTACCGGGTTCATTAGCGCGGCTTTGATACTTTGGAAACTCACTGTTAAAAGCGCAATGCCCACAGCCAGCAAACCCGCCAGGGCGAATACCCACCATTCGATGTCGATTTTGTAGGCGAAATCGGAAAGCCATTTGGTCATGACCCACCAGGCGAGGGGAGAAGCTAGTACAATGGCAACAAACACCAGTTTCAGAAAGTCTTTGGAGAGTAGAGCCACGATGCTGGCAACGCTCGCACCGAGAACTTTACGTACACCGATTTCTTGGGTTCGCTGTTCGGCGGAGAAGGTTGCCAAACCGAATAAACCCAGACAGGCAATGAAAATGGCGAGGGCTGAAAAGATGCTGAACAGGAGGCCGTATTGCTTATCCGACTGATATTGCTGTCCGTAAAATTCGTCCAGAAAGAAATAATCAAGCGACGATTCTGGGAACAACGATCCCCAGATCGTTTCTACCTGTCCTAGCAAATTCTGCGGATTGTCGGTTCGAAATTTGATCGAGTAATAATCCGTCGGAATCCAGCTAAAGGCTGGGTCCATAAACAGAATGATGGGCGTAAACGGTTGATGCAGCGACTGCTGGTGGTAATCTTTCACCACACCAATAATTTCGCTGGCTTGCTTCGGTGTGGTTTCCAACGCTATTTTTTGCCCGATGGCCTGTTCGTTGGATGTAAATCCGAATAGTTTAACAGCCGACTCGTTGAGCACCAAAGCCGTTGAATCGGCGGGGCGGGTTTTGTCGAAACCGCGTCCGGCCAGTAAGCGCAATCCATAGGTCGGCATGAAGTCGAAATCGACTTTCAGCATTTCGACGAGTTTATTGTCGGCGGCACTGGCTTCGAACCGGCGATTGGCCAGAAACTGCCCTACCTCTTTGCCGGGAACAGAACCTGAGCCTGTTACATTCGAGACACCGGCCAGCGCGTTGATTCGTTTTTTGAGGAGTTCAATTTTACCCGCATAATCAGGCGTGTTGACCGGCGATTTAAGAACGACGGTTTGATCCGTAAGCACACCAGGGCGCTGGTTCATCATGTAAGCCGTTTGCCGATAAACGACCAGTGTACTCACCAACAAAATGACCGAAATGGCAAACTGCACAACAACCAGCGATTGCCTAAACGACCGCTCTCTGCCCGAAAAACGAAAACGCCCTTTCAGTACGGAAGCCGGTGAGGACCGGAGCAAGACCGTTGCCGGATAAAGGCCTGTCAACACAATACCCATCAACCACAACGCCAGAAAGCCGAGAATCACCAGTGGGTCGCCCCACACGCTTTGCGCGGAATGCAGATGTAATGAGTCAGGAAGTAACTGCGCGGCAATGATCACCATCGGTATGGCTAGAACTAGTGCAATGGTGTGTACCAGTAGCGATTCGATGACGAACTGGAACAATAGCATCCGTCTGGTAGAGCCGATCATCCGCCGAACGCCCGCTTCTTTGGCCCGGTGCATCACCCGTGCGGTGGTCAGATTGCTGTAATTGACCCAGCTAATCAGCAAAATGACGAGCGCGATCACCGATAGGAAATTAACGGCGGTTCGGTTGCCTTTTACTTCAATTTCGTTCGGAGTTGCTGGGTTAAGGTGTAGGTCCTGAAGAGGAACCAACTGGATGCCCCACGTAACATCCCGCATGGTCGGCTCGGTTTTGTAGTGCTCAGCCAGTGCCGGAAATTTGGCTTCTACCTTGCCGGGATCAGTATGCGGTTTGAGTTGCACGAACGTGTAGCTGGCATGCTGATACCAGAAATGCCAGGCGCGGGGAGGGGCGGTTCGGCCAGAAATCAGCATGTCGAACTGCATGGTCGAATTGACCGGCAAATCCGCAAAAACGCCCGTAACCTGACAAGTCAACTGCTGCGACCGGGTACTGATTTCGAGGGTTTTTCCCAGTGGATTCTGTTTGCCAAAATACTTGTGAGCCGCCGACTCTGACAGGACGACGGAATTAGGTTCGTTTAGAAACGTTCGTCGGTCACCCTGCACTATGGGATAATCGAAAAAGGTAAAGAAGTTTGAATCGGCCAGACAAACATGCGGTTCGCGAAACTTCTGGTTTTCGTAACGAACAACTCGCTCGGAATTTCGCCAGACGATGCGCGTGAAGCTTTCCACCTCCGGAAAGTTCGCTTTCATGGCCGGAGCAAAGCCGTTCGTACTCGTCGCCCAATGCTCTGATTTGTGCCCTCCTCCATAAAACAGCGTCTCTACCCGATAAATGGGTTTGCCATCGGTCACTGCGCCCTGATCGTAACTCTGTTCAAATCGAACGTACTGAATCAACAGGCCGCAGGTAGCCAGGCTGAGCGCCAAACCCGTAATGTTGAGGAGGCTATATAACCGCTGTTGACGAATCGATCGCCAGGCAATTTTGAAATAGTTTGATAGCATGGTTTTATGTAGAGACGCAACCCTTTGCGTCTCAGACTTTACTAACGCTAAAATTGCTGACGCATAAGGAGACGCAAAGGGTTGCGTCTCTACGTTATTCCGATCTTAATGATTTCACCGGGTTCATCAACGCGGCTTTGATACTTTGGAAACTAACTGTCAATAAAGCCACGCCGATGGCCAGGATACCCGCCAGCGCGAACATCCACCACTCGATATCAATTTTGTAGGCGAAGCCGCTCAGCCACTGACTCATAGCATACCAGGCAATAGGCGAGGCAATGAAGGTAGCGATTAGAACCAATTTTAGGAAATCCTGCGAGAGTAAAGCCACAATACTGCCAACCGAAGCCCCCAATACTTTCCGCACGCCAATTTCTTTTGTGCGTTGCTGGGTTGCGAAAGCAGTCAGGCCGTACAAGCCCAGGCAGGCGATCAGTACCGATAACAGCGAGAAGTAAAAGAACAGCGTAGCGAATTGAGATTCGGCCTGGTATTGCTCGTTGAGCTTTTTATCCAGGAAGTTATATTCCAGATAAGACGTCGGAAAATGCTTTTTCCACTGGCTTTCGACCCAGGCAATGGACTCCTGCGGATGTTGCATATCGAGTTTCAGAATAATCCGGGCAAAACTGCCACCCCGAACAAGCATCGCCAACGGTTCGACTTTATGCTGTAGTGAATTGAAATGAAAATCATTGACTACCCCAACAACCGTTCCCTGTCGGCCGCTCATCGCGAAGGGTTTTCCGATGGCCTGATCGGGACTTTTCCAGCCCAGAGCCTTTACTGCCGATTCGTTCAGCAGATAATTCTGGGTAGTGTCGGTTCGGGCGTCGGTTGGGAATTCACGGGACAAATTCCGACCGGCAAGCAGCTTTATGCCCATCACGTTCAGGTAGTCGTAATCAATCGCCAGCCGGTACATGCTGGTGGAAACTTTCTTGCCCTGATGATCAATGGTGTTGATACCATTATTGCCCAGACCACCAACCAGAATACTATTTGAGGTCGTCATTCCCTTGACCAATCCAGTTGCCAACACATCGTTTTTAAAGGCTTCGATGTTGGATTCAACCTGTCGGTCGCCGTTGATATTCAGCGTGAGTAGGGCGTCTTTTGTGTAGCCTAAATCTTTGTGCTGCATGAACGACATTTGATTGTTAATCACCAGAATGCCGATCAGCAAAATAACCGTGATGGTGAACTGTAAAACCACCAGCGATTGTCGTAGCCAGTTACCTTTGGCCGAGGTTGAAAAGGAGCCTTTCAGAACCGTCGTCGGTTTGTAGGACGAGATGACGAAGGCTGGGTAAAGTCCTGACAGTAGCCCAAGTAGCAGCGATATGCCCAGCATAAAGCCCACTAAACCCGGTGAATCCGTAACGGAAATGGCTTTGCCTGTCAGGAGTTGAAAAATAGGCTGAATGAGTTGACAGAACCCTAACGCCAGCAAGAACGAAATGATAACCAGCACAAAGGCTTCGATCAAGTATTGGCTGACTAGCTGACTTTTCAGGGCACCAATCACTTTCTTGACGCCCACCTCTTTGGCGCGTTGAACCGACCGGGCTGTTGCCAGATTCATGTAGTTTATTCCAGCCAGTAGTAAAATCAATAGCCCCACTGTGCCGAAAATATACAGGTTATTCAGGCTACTGGTTGGGTTGATTTCATACCGCCGATGCGAGCTAAGATAGATGTCCGTTAGGGGTTGCAGCGTGTAATCCGTGCGACCGCTAACGTTGTATTTTCGCATGATCGGTGCAATATGCTTCTCGTAGAATTGAGGCAGTTTCCCTTCTAAAGCTTTAGCGTCGACGCCGGGTTTCAGCAGAACATAGGTATAATAGCTATTGTCGCCCCAGGCATCGGACGACATAAATTGACGTCGGTCGGAGGCAATCAGGGTTTCGAACGAAGCTAGAAAGTTGAACGTAAAATGGGCATTTTTAGGCGCATCGGGCATCACCCCCGTGATTTTATAAGGCAATCCTCGACCGGTGCTATCGTGGAGTAAAATGGTAAGCGACTGCCCAATTGGGTTCTGGTTGCCGAAGTACTTCTTGGCCATACTTTCAGTCAGGACAAGGCTGTACGGATCGCGTAAGGCCGTTTTCGGATTGCCCTGCGTGAGATGATAACTAAACACATCAAAGAAGGAAGGGTCAGTCAGCAGAATACCTTCTTCGAAAAATTGCTGCGTTCCGTTTTTTACAATCGCGTCGTTCTGATCGAACCGAACGTAGTTTTCAATCTCAGGGTAATCGTTTTTCAGGTTAGGCCCTATTGGTACCGACGATACAGCCTGATCGAACGTTTCGGTTTCATTGATAATCGTTAAGGCTACCCGATAAATCCGATCCGCTTTTTCATTGAAGCGGTCGTAACTCCACTCGCTGCTAATCCAAAGGGTAATCAGGGCAAAGCAGGTCAAACCGGTCGCTAATCCGCCAATATTGAGCAGCGTATACACCCGGTTCTTGTTCAGCGTTCTGAGGGCGATTTTGAGATAGTTTGTTAGCATGAGATAGAAGGGATTTTGTAGAGACGCAATCCCTTGCGTCTCCGTATGCGTCAGCAATTTTAACGTCAGCAAAGCCATTCAGTCAAGGAGACGAAAAAGCCATCCGGGGTATGAGACGCAAAGGGTTGCGTCTCTACTCGCTTCGTAATGATTTCACCGGATTCATCAACGCGGCTTTCACGCTTTGGAAACTCACTGTTAACAGCGCAATGCCTACGGCCAATAAACCCGCCAGGGCAAACATCCACCATTCAATGTCAATCTTGTAGGCGAAGTCGTTTAACCATCGACTCATGGCGTACCACGCAATCGGTGAGGCTATGAGGATAGCAATAAGCACCAGCTTCAAAAAGTCTTTCGACAGTAAGCCAATAATGCTGGGGACACTGGCTCCTAGTACTTTCCGAACCCCGATTTCTTTGGTTCGTTGCTCCGCCATGAAGGCGGCTAGCCCGAACAGACCCAGGCAGGCGATCAGGATGGCGAGAGCAGCAAAGGTTAATGCAATGGTACCCACGCGCTGTTCGGCCCGGTACATTTCATCGAAGCTGTCGTCCATAAACTGATAGCTGAACGGCTGGCCGGGTGCCATCTGTTTCCATTTTGCTTCGATTTGAGGGACCAGATCCGTAATATGAGCGCTACTGAGCCGGAAGGTGATAGCTCCTGAATTTGGCTGAAGGATCATTGATAACGCTCCGATGTTACGACGGAGGGATTCAAAGTGGAAATTCTTCACAATACCGACGATTGTATACAGCTTCCGAACTTGCAATTGAGCGTCTTCAAAGCGCCAGATTCGCTTGCCGATCGGATTACTGTAGCCTAGTGTACGGGCGGCTGTTTCGTTCAGAATAATTCCCGACGAATCAGAGCCAAAAGCTTTTGACAGATTTCGTCCCTGCACAATCTGCATGCCCATCGTTTTTACATAATCGTAATCGATGCTCCAGGCTTGCATATGAACGCTCTTGTTTCCGTCTGACTGTCCTTCGGCGAAGAAGGCACAGTCTGTGCGCTCTGAGGGTGTTGGCAGAAAACCAGATGTGCTGCCACTGACCACGCCGGGCAAACGCAATATCTCTTGTTTGAAGGTTTCGGCCTGATTGCCAATTGAGTACGTATTGTTGATCGTTAATAATTGCTCTCTGCTAAAGCCGAGGTTCTTCGTTTGAATATACGTGATTTGCCGATAGACAATGATGGTGCCGACGATGAGTACCACCGACATGGCGAACTGAAAGACCACAAGTCCACTCCGTAACCCAGCACTTTTGAAGCTCACATTTATTCGGCCTTTAAGTACCGAAATTGGCTTGAACGACGAGAGCAAGATGGCTGGATAACTCCCCGCCAGCAAACCAACAAGAATAGGTAAGGCAATGAGGAAGGGTAAATAATGAGAAGAGACCAACTGAGCGCTACTGAGCGACTTGGCCGAGATCTTGTTGAAACCCGGCAAGGCAATGGCTACAATAACCAGCGCCAGCAGCATAGCTAGTACAGTTGTCAGAATTGACTCAGTCATGAACTGACCAATGAGTTGCTGCCGTTCGGAGCCCATCACCTTTCGAACGCCCACTTCTTTTGCCCGATTGGCCGAGCGGGCGGTAGACAGATTCATGAAATTGATGCAGGCAATAAGCAAAATAAAGAGCGCTACCGCCGAGAAAATGTAGATATATTGGCTATCGCTATTTGGCGCAAGCTCAATTTGTTGTTTTGAGTGCAGGTGAATATCGGTCAGAGGAATGAGCCAGTAGCTCAACTGATTACCCGCTTTGCTAAACTTCTCCAGCGAAGAACCCGTGAATTGCATCACCTTCGGACCAATGTATTTCTTAACAACGGTGTCGAAATTCCGGGCAAAAGCTGTCGGATTGGTTCCCGGTTTTAGTAAAAGGTAGGTGTGATGATTGTGGCTAAGCCACTGTCCCCATTGGTAATCATCGTTGAGCATGCTCAGGAAAAAGTCGCTGTGGAAATGCGAATTCTGGGGCATGTCACGCATCACTCCCGATACCTTGAACGTCCTGTTATTATCGAATACCAGTGCTTGGCCCATCGGATTCTGATTGCCAAAGTATCGCTTTGCCGCCGATTCACTGATCACCACGGTATTCGGCTCGGCTAGTGCCCGTTTAGGATCGCCCGAAACGAGTGGAAGGGTAAACACATCGAAGAGGGTCGAATCGGCAAAGGTGATGTTGTCTTCCCGAAGATTGGTGGTCTCGCCCGCTCGTTTTACCGACCAGGTTCCGCGTTGATGAAGTCGCACAAACTGCTCAACTTGCGGATAATCTTTCTTGAGTGTTTCACCCATCGGGTCGGGTGAAACGGCAAAGTGCATGTCGTTTCCACCAAACTTAATGTCGGATTGAATACGGTAGATGCGGTCGGCTTTGGCGTTGTATCGGTCGAAACTCAACTCATCCAGCACGTAAAGCATAATGAGCATGCAACAGGCCAGCCCAACGGCCAATCCGAAGATATTGATAAACGTAAAGCCCTGTTGTTTGCGGAGTGTACGCCAGGCGATTTTGAGATAGTTAAGAAACATAAAAGGCTGGGTTTTGACGCAGGACGAACGTGCAAGAAACACATAAAACCGTACTGCGTATGAGCCACCGGGTCGGCATTTGGAAACTACCAACAGATAACTCATTACCCCAAATGTTGTACCGAAATGGTAATCTACTTACAGACAGGGTATTAGTTTAAAAGTTTGACTCGAAAATGTCCGAATCTGGACAGCTGGCGGACAGCCACGGACAAAACAGAGGAATAGTTGCCGCTGCTTACCCACGAGCAGTTTGGGGCAACTAACCCCTGAATGTTCGGCGTAGTTCATACTACGCTCAACTAAAGATTTGCTGTTTTTTCCTCACCCCCGTCCCCTCTCCCAAAACGGGAGAGGGGAGCAAAACCCCTACAAGAATAGCCTGTTTACCAGGGACAGGTTGCCGGTTCTGGAAAGTATTCTTCGCTGAAAAATTTCCCCGTAGGCCCGTCCTGACCAATCAGTGCATACTTGGTAATACGTTCTCCTGCCTGCTCCACAGTGCTTGTGCCTTGATGACCCGTAAAATCAGTTTGGGTATAGCCAGGACACACTGCATTGACTTTGAATGACGTTTCGCGGAGTTCATAAGCGAGATTGATCGTGTACATATTCAGGGATGCTTTCGATGACTGATAAATAACATACCTGTTAGGATAGTCACTATTGCCAAGGTCGGCGGCTAGCTGTAGCGAAGCCATTGCTGTGCTTACATTCACAATACGGGGCTCTGGCG
This sequence comes from Spirosoma foliorum, assembly GCF_014117325.1. Lineage (NCBI taxonomy): Bacteria > Pseudomonadati > Bacteroidota > Cytophagia > Cytophagales > Cytophagaceae > Spirosoma > Spirosoma foliorum. Next base: position 8,542,072 of record NZ_CP059732.1, read on the forward strand.
ATTGGTTTAGTAAATCGAAGAATGCCTGGGTAACCCGGACCACACCCCATAAATTGGTATCGAACACTACCTTAAATTGATCGATGGTTGACCCAAGTGCCGATTGGGCCAGCTCGCCCGAAATACCTGCGTTATTGATTAAAACATCCAGGATTGGTGTTTTGGCGCCAATCACTTCGCGGGCAGATTTAACCGATTGATTATCGGTGACATCTAATTGAACGGCTTCAACATTGCTAATGCCCAAATCATTGAGTTCTTTAACTACGGCTATGCCTCGATCCAAGGATCGGCTGCCGAGGTAAACGTAGAATCCGTTCCGGGCGAGTTGTTTGGTTACGTCGAGGCCAATGCCCCGCGTCGCTCCTGTTACTAAGGCTACTTTCATGTTTGTCAACTGTCTTTTAAATGAGCGAGCAAAAGTAGACAGTCGAAAAACGGCTGAAATGTACAAATCACCTCAATTTGAGGACAAATCGCGTAAGCCTGTCACAAATTCAGTAACGCTTTTGCCTGTCCTCTTTTTGAATAGCCGTGAAAAATAACTCGGGTCATTAAAGCCCAGTGCATAAGCCAGTTCCTTCACTGAAACGGAAGTATATTGAAGTTGACGTTGTGCTTCCTGTATCAATCGATTGGTAATCCATTCTTTAGGCGAAACGCCGGAATATTCCTTCACCACAGCGTAAAGACTACTCGTGGTCATTCCCAGTTTTTTGGCGATAAAGTCTACCGTTTGCTGCTCCGTCAGTTCCGTTTCGACGGCAAGCTTAAATTCGATATACTTTTCAATCTTTGGGTTAACCCAGGCCTCATAGTGCCCTTTCTCGAAGTAAGCGCTGTTGAACTCCGTGAGCAATGTGTTTAAGTGCGCCAGAATAATGTCCGCTTTTATTGGTTTTCTGGACGAATGAAGCAGTTGAAACAAGATAGAAAGAATGGCTTTGACCCGCTCTTTAGCTTCCGGATCAAACGTGATTACGTTTGAATTGAGGGGATTAACTAAAAAGGGGTAAGAATGCGGAAGCAACTTCAACGTGTTTTCATCGAACCCAATCTTATAGTGCTGGTTTTTCTTTTTTGACGTTTCGTGCGCGAAGATTTGGTTGGGTAATCCAAAAACCAATTGACTATCTGAGATGGCTATGTCTTGCAGGTCTGTCTGAACGGTTTCGGTGCCCTGATCCATAAACACAAAATAGTAATAAGATAGCTTATGGGGCTGAAGCAGCTTCTGCAAAGCCTCTTCAGGTAGCTCGATCAGGCAGTTTTCATTCACTGTGATCGTCAATTTTTCGTGGTGCTTAAGCCTATCGAGCAATCCTGTTGTTTCCTGCACGTCTGATATTTTGTTTGGGTGTAAACAGAAAAGAATGGCTTCTTGTGCTTGGGTAGAAAAGAAAACGATAAAATACCTTTGGCCGCACGTAATGAAGAGCCATGCCACGGTTCTTTTATGACGCTCAAATAAACCGTGTCATAGCTCTTCATTACTTGTATGGGTAGTTTTGTTGCCAATACGCTTCTCCGTGCATAAATAAGTTTCACTAACATGAATTATTGCCATTTACGAATAGCATGATACTAATTTTTTATCATCCCGACGTCAGGAGGGATCTTCGGTAAATAACCAGTTGACGAAGATTCCTCCTGACGTCGGGATGACAAAAAATAATACTATAAATAGCTAACAATCAGTTAGTAAATCCGGATTTTATCCATAATTCACGTTAACTAACAGCCGCTTCCATGAAATTCTGGTTATGTGCCGCAGTCATTTGGGTCCAATTTGTTGGGATGCCTTTTGCTTTCTCGCAGATGAAAAATCTTCCTGCCAAAAACTCGGTAGAGCAGGCTGGTGCATGGAAAGACACCGATGGCCATTTTATCAATGCACACGGAGGTGGCATGCTGTTTCACAAAGGGATGTATTACTGGTTTGGCGAAATCAAAAAGGGGAAAACGTGGCTCGTGCCCGATCAGAGCTGGGAGTGCTATCGCGTGCCAGCGGGCGGTATTTCCTGCTATTCATCGAAAGACCTGAAAGCCTGGAAATATGAAGGGGTTGTGTTGTCGGCAACAACGAATAATCGCCGGAGTGATCTGGATACCAGCAACGTCATTGAGCGCCCGAAGGTGATTTATAATCAGAAAACAGGCCAGTTTGTGCTATGGATGCACATCGATCACAAAGACTATAGCTATGCACACGCGGGCGTAGCCGTGAGCGACAAACCAACCGGGCCCTATCGCTATCTGGGTAGCCTGAAACCCAATGGCCACGATTCGCGGGATATGACGCTCTTTCAGGATGATGATGGAAAAGCCTATCTGGTGCATTCCTCCGAAAACAACAATACGATGCATATCAACCTCTTATCGGACGATTACCTGAAGCCAACCCGTCAGTATATCCGTATTCTGGAGGGTAAACGGCGTGAAGCGCCTGCGCTCGTTAAACAGGCTGGGAAATATTATTTAATCACCTCCGACTGTACAGGCTGGAGCCCTAATCCGGCATCAGTTGCTGTTGCCGATTCGCCATTGGGGACATGGACAACACAAGCGAATCCGTGCGTAGGCCCGAACGCTGCAACGACGTTCCAATCGCAAAGTACCTACATTGTTCCTATTGATCCGAAGCGCGACAAGTTCCTGTTTATGGCCGACCGATGGAATAAAACAAACCTGCCCGATTCGCGCTATGTGTGGTTGCCAATGGAGATTAAAGCCGGGAAGGTGACTATACAGTGGCAGAATGAAAGACCGTAGAAGTGCATAATCTGGCGCGGGTATTTACCGCACGGGCGGCCCCGCCGTGTCTTTAATTTAGTCAGTATTTACTGACGCATCTCAGGCACCAGCGAATGCTGGCCTACATGAAAAGGCACGGCGGGGCCGCCCGTGCGGTAAATACCCGCGCCAGCCCCGCGCTCCCTGCCTTTTAATCGTTATTTTTAAGGACGTTCGACAACTGAACATTGGCCATTTTCCAGCTCTGCGTGCCAACGGCGATGGCTGCCGTGATGAAAACAACCGCATTTGCGAGCAAGAACCACCCGATACCCGGCTGGAATGAACCGGTAAATTCCTGGGTGTTCTGAAGCAGTAACTTGATACCTAAAAAGCAGATCAGGTTAGCGACGAGCCCGGCGATTGATAACAAAAGCAGGAATTCACGGTTGACCAGCAAAACGATCTGGGCAATGGTTGCGCCCAGCATTTTCCGTATGCCCACTTCTTTTATTCGTCGGGAAAAGTGCTGAGCGGCCAATCCGTACAGACCCATACAGGCAATCAGCAACGCCAGTCCGGCCAGATAGCCGAATCCATTGGAAAGGTTTTGAAACGTAGTGTTAAAGCCATCGAACACGTCTTTCTGGTAGAAATGAGAAGCCGTTGTATTAGGGAATTTAGTCTGCCAGATTTGTTCCAGATTGGCGACTACTTTGGGGCCGCTTCCTGGATCGAATCGGGCAATCAAGTAGCTAAACATAGGCTGTTCGGCCGCGAAAAAAATGACCGGCCGTGTCGCTCCCGAACCCATTAATTTGAAGTCTTTAACGACTCCGGCAATGGTAACGAGTTTTTTATCTACCCGAATCGACTTGCCAATGGCGGCATCTTTCCAGTGATGCTTCTGCACAAACGATTCATTAACAATGACCGATTCCGCATTTTCAGCAGTACGGTTGCGGTCGAAAAATCGCCCAGATGCCAGTTCCAGACCCACCGCATCAAAATAACCAGGGCCAACGTTGTAACGAAGCACGTTTTCCTGCACGTCGCCCAGTTGAATTGTTAATCTGCCCACTGATTCGCCAACGTGGTTTTCGGCACCGGCAATCGTTCTAACCGACGGGTTTCTGGCTAACTCATTCCTAACGATGCTAAATTGAGTACTATCGGTTAGGCGAAGGACCAGCGTTTGATCTGGATTATAGCCCCAGTCGAGATTTTCCCATTGCACGCCCGCACTCGTCAGCACAACACCCAGAATAACTGACATAAAGGCCAGTACAAACTGCGCAACCAAAAGCACCCGACTCAAGGTATTTTTGGTGCCGAACTTCAGTTTTCCGGCCAGAACGGCAATGGGCCTGAAAGCTGAGACATATAAAGCGGGATAAGCTCCCGAAGCAATGGCCGTAAACGCTAACAATCCAGCTAAGAAACCCCACAATGGCATATTTTGATCAAAGGAGAGCGATATGCTCATAACCATTAGGTCATTAAATAGAGGAACCAGAAAAACCGCAGTGATGAATAATGCTAACAACAGCGCTACAAAGCAAAGCAATAGGTTTTCGGTCATGAACTGAGCAATCAACTGTTGACGCGTACCACCCATCACCTTACGTACGCCAATTTCTTTTAATCGCTGCGTGGCGGCCCCCAGCGAGATATTGACATAATTGAAACACGACAAACCCATCATGATCAGGGCAATAGCCGAAAACAGAATCGTCGTAATAGGATGATTGGCTTCGGCTGGACGTCGGTTTACATTGTAGGCATCAGGAGCCGGATTGCGGAGGTTATCGAAGGCAAACGATTTGATGGGATTCTCACTGTTTTTGGAATTATACAACGCCACATACCGACCCATTTGCCCGGCTAGCGATTTGATATCAGCTTTGTCCTGAAGCTCGATGAAAACGCCATAGATATGTGAGGCCCAATCCTGCTTCTTAAGCGACGCATGAACAGGGTGATAGCCAGTCAGCAAGTCGAAGGCAAAGCCCGTGTTGTTCGGGAATTTCTCGGCAACTCCCTGAACGATAAACTGTTTGTTTTCCCGCTCGCCCGTAACGATGGACAACGGTTGCCCGATTGGAATCTGATTTGGGAAGTACTTCTCCGCCATTTCGCTGCTTAGGATAATGGCATTCGGATCTACCAGTGCAGTTGGGTTTCCGTATTTGAGTGGGAAAGTGAATACCTGAAAAAAGTTGGTATCAGCATAGCTGATGATTTCGTCGAACAGGTTTTCCTTCCGAATGACTTGAACGCCTTCCCGTTGAACACGAACCGCGCGTTTCACCTGCGGAAAATCGGTTGCCAGGGCGGCTGCCATAGGTGCTGGCGCATTGCCATACACCTGCGTTTCCTTGTTGACTTCCATCGTGTATTCCACCATGAAAATCCGATCGCCATTAACGTGGAAGTTATCCAGCGTCCAGAAGTTTTTCAGAATCAGAAAAACGGCAATGCTGCACGCAACGGCAATAGACAACCCAACAATGTTGATAAATGACGTTACCCGGTTAGTAACCAGATTTCGATAGGCGAGAATGACGTAGTTTTTTAGCATGCGGTTGCGTCTCTACGTTATTCCGATCTTAATGATTTCACCGGGTTCATCAATGCGGCTTTGATGCTTTGGAAACTTACTGTTAGCAAGGCAACACCTATGGCCAAAAGTCCGGCCACGGCAAACATCCACCACTCGATATTGATCTTGTAAGCAAAATCCTGTAGCCATTGATTCATGGTATACCAGGCTAGGGGAGAGGCAATCAGGATTGCGACGATAACCAGTTTTAAGAAGTCTTTGGAGAGTAATCCGACAATGCTGAATACCGATGCGCCCAATACTTTTCGAACCCCAATTTCCTTGGTTCGCTGTTCGGCGGTGAACGCAGCTAGCCCAAACAAACCCAGACAGGCAATCAAAATGGCTAGTGCCGAGAACACCAGCACAACTTGCGCCGTACGCTGTTCAGAGCGGTATAAGGTGTTCAGGAAGTCATCGAGGAAGGTAAACTCAAAGGCCGAATCAGGCATGTCTTTCTGGAAAATACGTTCCAACTGCTGCATCGTTTCGGGTAAATGAGCCGTCTTGGTTTTAATCAGCAAATAGGGCCGTCCTTCCGTATCAGCATTATGAAAGGCGTAGGCACCAATAGGTTTATGGAGTGATTCGAAATGAAAATCTTCGACAACGCCCACGATCTCAGCCCGATCCCAACCGAACAGATTGTAGGCTTTCCGGCCCAGCGCTTTTTCGGGCGTGTACCCTAAATACTCAACCGCCGTTTTATTCAGTACGACCTGCACGGTTGTGTCTTTGGGGTCTTTCACGGCTGGTAATGTGCGACCTGCGAGAAGTTTTAAACCCAGTACGTTGATAAACTCGTTGCCCACCCGATTCGTCTGAATGGCCATGCCGTCGCTGGCATTGTTGCCGTTCGGGTTGTCCGATTTCGTGAGGGTTCGTCCGCTGCCGCCATCGCCGGGGAACGTCTGTGCCCGACATACATCGACCACATTGCTCAGGCTACGATAGTCGTTCATCAGGGCGTCGATTTGGGTTCTATCTTTTGCTGCCGACGTCATGACAGCCAACACCTGGGTGGGTTCGTAGCCAAGTTTTTGCGATTGAATAAACTGCAATTGCTGATAGAAAATAAACGTACTGACCATCAGCACCACTGAGGCCGTAAACTGAATAACCACCAGTGACCGCCGGAATAAACCCGCCCCCGACTGGTTTCGGAAGGTGGTACTGAGCAGGTATTTGGGTGAGAACGACGAGAGATAAAAGGCTGGATAAGAGCCCGCAATCAATGTAATGATTAGCCCAATGAGCAACAGCCCACCAGCTACCTCGGGCGATAATAACGCCTGAAATGGAAGCTGCTTCCCGGTTAGTTGATTGAATATAGGCAAACTTAACGCCACCAGTCCAATGGCTAGTATAAGTGCCAGCGACATCATCAGCGCGGTTTCGAGGTAGAAGCGCGTAACCAGATGCCGCATCGACGCACCGACTGTTTTGATAACACCTACTTCGCGGAACCGGATTTGCGCCTTAGCCGTGGCTAAATTCATGTAGTTGATCGAGGCAATGAGCAGGATGACAATCGCCAGAATCAGGAGAATTTTGACCTGCTGAAAATCGCCGATACGCGTGGTATTGGCGTTGGTAATATCGGCCGAATGCAGGTGAATGTCGGTAAGCGGTTGTAATCCGAGCGTAAAATATTGATCAGACTTTGGTACGTTTTTATTCAGGACGGCCACCATTTGCTGCTCAATCTGAGCTGGGTTGGCTTGTGGAGTCAGTAGGAGGTAAGTCTCAAAACTGGCATTGCTCCAGGTTGGCTGTTGAGCCCAACGCACGCTGCTGAACGAGCCAATCATGTCGGCATCCAGCGTCGAGGTTCCCGGAAAATTTGCATACACGCCCGTTACTTCCAACGTATCCCGATTATCTACATTCAGGATTTTACCAATCGGATTTTCGGTCCCGAAGTACCGATCGGCAGTTGCCTGACTAAGCACAACCTTACGGGGGCCATCGAGTGCTGTTTTCGGATTTCCTTTCAGGAGGGCAATGTCAAAAATGTTGAACAGGCTACCGTCGGCCCAATAAAAATTCTTTTCAGCAAACTTTCTGTCACCCGAATTGACGAAGGCCGTCTGCCCAAAATTGTGCCGAAGCAGCCGCACCTGTTGCTCCACATTGGGAATATCGGCTTTGAGCGCCGGACCAACCGCATTGGGTGAGTTTGCCCATTTCATGGTTTTCCCATCGAAGGAAACCGTTACCGCAATCCGATAAATTCGATCCGCGTGAGCGTGGTATTTATCGAACTGAAGTTCATCCTTCACGTACAGGATCAGGAGTAGCGCCACGGCCAGTCCCGTTGCCAGACCGACCAAATTCAGGGATGTAAACAGGCGGTTTTTAAGAAGCCCCCGCCAGGCAATTTTGAGGTAGTTTGTGAGCATAGGGATAAAAAATAAGGGGAGGAAAGGGACAAGAGGAAAGAGCTGGATCTGTTATCCTCCCTTTGTCCCCCTCTTCCTTTACTCCGAACGAAGTGATTTAACCGGATTCATCAACGCGGCTTTGATACTTTGGAAACTGACCGTCAATAGGGCAATCCCTACCGCCAACAAACCCGCTACGGCGAACATCCACCATTCCATGTCAATCTTGTAGGCAAAATCCTGTAGCCATTGTCTCATGATGTACCAGGCTATGGGTGCGGCAATGACAATCGCGATGAAGACCAGTTTCAGGAAGTCTTTGGAAAGCAGCGCAACCAGACTTGGAATCGATGCGCCCAGCACTTTCCGGACGCCGATTTCTTTGGTTCGCAGCCGGATCACATACATAGCCAATCCCAATAACCCCATACAGGCGATGAAAATGGCCAGCATGGCAAACAGGCCAAAAATCCGCTGAGCTACCTGCTCCGATTTGTATAAATCACTCCAGTCGGTGGCGAGGTAGGAATAATGGAAAGGTTGGTCGGGTAGGTAGCGTTTCCAGATGCGTTCAATCTGACTAACCAGGGCCTCCGGTTCATCGGTGCGTACGCGCACCACGAGCTGATTATCCACTTTTTTGAACAGTCGGTCATTCAGAACAAACAATGGGCCAATATGCTGATGCAACGAGCCGAAGTGGAAATTACGAACGATGCCCACCACGGTGTACGTAACGGGTTGACCGTTGGGCTGAACAAAGTTGTCGGGGCTGGTAATTTGCTTGCCGATGGGGTCCGTCAGGCCAATCTGCCGGGCGGCTTCTTCGTTTAAAATGACGGACAGTGAATCATCGAACTGGCGACTAAACGGACGCCCGGCCAGCATACTCATTTGCATCGTTTGCAAATACTGCTCATCAACGACGCAGCCTTTGCCTGTAACGCTTTCGTTCTCCCCATTCTTGCGGAACGTTATGCCGAAAAAACCTTCTTCGCCAGGAGTATTGGTCGTTCCTCCTACGCCCGTAACACCCGATAATTTAGCCACTTCCTCTTTGAAGGCTTCGGTATGGTTGGCGAGCGAAAATGCACCTTTGAGTTTTATGACAGATTCTTTCGTAAACCCAAGTTCTTTCCGCTGGATGAAATTCAACTGGCTGAATACAACAATGGTACTAACAATCAGGAGAACCGAAATCGCAAACTGAAACACGACCAGGCCGTTGCGTAGCAAATGCCCCTGACGGGTTGAACTGAACTTGCCTTTCAGCACTTTAATCGGTTCGAAGGCCGATAGCACTCCTGCCGGATAACTGCCTGCCAGCAACCCGACAACAACAGCTCCGCCCAGCAACAACGGTAACGTTTCCCAGCGTACCAGTGAGGTTAACGTAAGCGATTTGCTGGCAATTGTGTTGAAGGGCGTGAGTAAACTGGCCACCAATAGTGTAGCAACCACTAAACTAAACAGGCTTAGCAGGACCGATTCGGTCAGGAATTGGGCAGCCAGTTGCTGCGTTGTTGAGCCGAGTGATTTTCGAATACCCACTTCCCGCGCCCGCTCCGACGAACGGGCGGTAGCTAGATTCATGAAGTTGATGCAGGCAATCAGCAATACAAAAGCCGCGATAATGGAAAAAATAGATACCAGCGACCGGCTTCCGTTGGGCTGAAGTTCAGCTTCGAGATGCGAGTCGAGGTGAATGCTGGGAAGGGGCTGGAGGAAATAGAAATACCCATTTCCGGCCTTGATGTAATCGCGATAGGACACGCCGAATGTGCGCTCCACTTCCCCTGACGCGTATTTTTCTACCACCTTCGGTAGTTTGGCTTCCACAACGTCGGGCTGTGTATTAGGCCGTAAAAGCAGATAGGTATAGGCTGAAAAACCAATATGATTGACCTGCTCGGCTTGCGGGAAACCGCGCGTAGACGACAGGAAATTAAACGCAACGTGCGAATTGTGCGATGGATCGGCGCAGATGCCCGTTACTTCCAGCTTCGGCCCCTGCACAATTTCCAGCATCTTCCCAATAGGATTCGTCTGACCAAACAACCGTTTGGCAGTGCTTTCGGTCAGGACAACCGTATTCGGGCGACTCAGTACCTGATTCGGCTGGCCATGCAGAAGGGGCGTCTGAAATACCTGAAAAAAAGTCGAATCGACTACCATGAAGTTCTTCTCTTCAATCGTTCGATCTCCTAGTTTGACAAGGACTGGCGCATTGGTGCCTGCTGAAAAAACACGCGTTACCTGCTCAATCTCGGGTATTTCTTTCTTAACCGATTGGGCATACGAAGGTGGAATGAGCGCATACTTGGTGCTACGACCGGGGTATTTCCGTTCAAGTGCCATCCGATAAACCCGCTCCCCGTTTGGCCAGTGCTGATCATAACTCAACTCATCGGAAACGTACATCACAATGAGCAGGCAGCACGCCATACCAATAGCTAAACCGGCAATGTTGATGCCCGTGTTAACCTTGTGTTTCGCCAGATTACGCAGTGCGATTTTGAGATAGTTTCGTAGCATGGGAGGTAGTTTTTGTAGAGACGCAACCCTTTGCGTCTCTTTAGGCGTCAGCAATTTTAACGTCGATAAAGTCACCCAGTCAAAGAGACGAACAAAGCCATCCGGGGTATGAGACGCAAAGGGTTGCGTCTCTACTCAGATCGTAAACTTTTCACCGGATTCATCAACGCGGCTCGCACACTTTGGAAACTCACGGTTGCCAACGCAATGATGATTGCCAGAACGCCTGCCAATGCAAAGACCCACCATTCGATATCGATTTTGTAAGCGAAGTCGGATAGCCATTTGTCCATAGCGTACCAGGCAATTGGCGAGGCTATGACAATAGCTGCTACAACCAATTTCAAAAAGTCTTTGGAGAGCAGCCCGACAATGCTGAATACCGACGCACCCAGTACTTTACGCACTCCAATTTCTTTGGTTCGCTGCTGAATGGAAACAAGGGCAATCGAAAACAGACCCATGCACGATAGCAAAATGGCAATACCAGCCGCCGACGAGAAAATGGTCGCCAGTCGCTGTTCCTTTCGGTACCAGCGTTCGGTGTTTTCGTCCAGGAACGACCCAATGAATTCCTGTTTGGGGGCAATTGTTTTCCAGGCGGCTTTGATGGATTCCATCGCGCCCGTCAGGTTCTGCGGATTGACCCGAACCAGAATATAACTTATCGGCCAATTTGACTGCATTTGCAGGGTAATCGGTTTGGCTTCCTGATGTAATGAATATAGATTGAAATCCGATACAACACCAACAATCTGATATTCTTTATTATCAGGTTTAATAAACTTGCCTACAGGATTGGCCTCGCCCAATGCCTTAGCCATGCTTTGCGTAATCAGCACGGACGAACTCGAATCGGTACTAAACGCCGTGCTAAAGTCGCGACCTTGCAGGAGCTTAATACCCATTGTTTTGAGGTAGTCCGTGTCGATCCGCAGCCAGTCGCAGGTAACGTCACGTTTGCCGTACTGGAAGCCGAACATCATCCGCGATGAACTACCGTCTAGTCCCGCGCCAATGTTAACACCCGAACCTGATACAGATGCAATATTGGGTTGATTCGCTAGTCGGTCGCGCATGGATTTTAGGGCATCTTTTCCGTTTAGTTCGTTGCCTACCGGAATACTGATTACCTGCTCTTTATCCAATCCCATCGGTTTTTGTTGCAGATAACTGATCTGCTGACGCACAATCACCGTACAAACGATGAGCAAACAGGCAATGGTAAACTGGGTGACGATAAGTGAATTGCGAAGCAATCCCGGACGGCTCACTTTAACTTTACCTTTCAGCACCTCTACGGCATTAAAACGGGTTACGAACCAGGAGGGATAGCCGCCAGCAATTAAGGTGATGAACAGAAAACCTAGCCCCGTTATGAGCAATACCTCTGGTTGCAGGAAATTGGCCAATGTGAGCGAACTTCGGAACAGGCGATTAAAGGTCGGTAAGCTTACATAAGCCAGCGAAAGGCCAATCAGCAGGGCACCGAAACATAATAGTAGTGTTTCTCCCCAGATTTGACCGAACAATTGGCCCCGTTGCGCGCCCAGCGACTTCCGAACGCCCACTTCCCGCGCCCGCGAGAGCGATTGCGCAATAGTAAGGTTGATAAAATTGATACAGGCGATGGCCAGAATAAACAGTCCGATGAGCAAGAGTGTGTACACATAGGCCCGACTGATTCCACTACCATGCGTGGTTACGGTATCAAAATGCACCTCGCGCATGGGTTGCAAAAGCAGACTTTTCTGAAACCCCAGTTCGTTCTTCGGATATCCCTGTTCTTTCTGATCCTTGATTTCCTGCGCAAAGTACTTGTCCATAAACGCCTGCGACCGCCGTTGTAAGGTTTTCGGATCGGTTCCGGCTTTTACTTTCACATACACATCGTGGTTGCCATGATCCCAGCGGCTTTTGAACTCCTGATAATCGCCCGCGTTTTCGCTACGAATCAGGGCGTCGTACTCGAGTGTCGAGTTCTTTGGAGCATTGCCAATGACACCCGTAACCGTAAAAGCCTGCCAGGAATTATTCATGCGCAACTGAAGCGGTTTGCCAATTGGATCTTCCTGACCGAAAATATCCTTGGCCATGTTCTCGCTGATGACAATGTCGCTCAGGCTGTTCATGGCCGTTTTGACATTGCCCTTTACCAGCGGAAACGTGAACATGTGCAGGAAATCGGCGTCTGCCATGCGCACATCTTTGTTATATGTCTGGTCGTTATGTCGAACGCTCGCACTCCGATCAAACCAACGCGTTACCCCTTCGATCTCTGGAAAGTCGGCTTTGAGGGCGGGTGAAATTGGGTACGGCATCGTGGATCCCTGATTCGGAGAACCATCGCGGTTAGTCGACAGGAAGTTCAGTCGGAAGATGCGGTTAGCGTCTGTATGGAAGCTATCGTACGACAATTCGAAGGTAGCTGTCAGGAATAAGAGCACGCAGGTTCCAAACGCAACCGACAGGCCAACGATGTTGATTAAGGTGTGCGTACGGTTTTTCCAGAGCGTTCGGAAGGCGACTTTTAGGTAATTGCGAAGCATGAACTTTTATGGTAAGTTTGTTGAAACCCGATTAATATGTACTTCCCTGTTGTAAATGATCCTTTCGTTGTTGGCGAAGACCAGGGTGTCTGGGCGCCTGCCGATCATCAGCGCGTTATTGCCAAACTAACTACTGGCTTAGGTATTCTCTTTTATCGTGAAAAGAGTATTCAGCTTGAACCTTTGCCAGAAACAATGCTCGATGAGGGAAAAGCTAGTCAGGTTCCCGACGTATCGTTACGCGACAGTCGAACAGACCTGACACCTATTATCATCGAAGTATGTCATACAAATGGCTTAAAAATGGATACCGAAAAGGTCATTCAGTTAATCGATAGCGATTGGTACGGTATTCGCGAAGGCTTTGTTTACAACTACAAAACTCAACAATGGTATCGCTATCGCTTTGGTGACGGCGGTCTCACCACCGAATCGTCCTTCTCCGAAATCCTTCAACTGGATTTGAATCAATATCTCGTCTGAACCGGGATTTATGTGATTTAACTGACTGACTTTGATTTTCGCTGGGCTTTCTCTGAAAGAGAATCAAAGTCAGTCAGTTAAATCATATAAATCCCGGTTCGGATTACTCACTCTTCAAACTCGTTACCGGGTTCACCGTTGCCGCTTTGATGCTTTGGTAACTGACTGTTAAAAAGGCGATGGCAATGGCTAGTAAACCGGCTGTTGCAAAAATCCACCAGGGTAATGTGGTCTGGTAAGCGAACGTACCCAGCCACTCGCTAACCGCCCACCAGGCTAGGGGAGAGGCCAGAACGAGAGCGACAAAAACCAGTTTCAGAAAGTCGGTGGAGAGCATACCGACGATGTTGCCGATACTAGCACCCAGTACTTTACGCACTCCAATTTCTTTGGTCCGCTGCTCTGCCGTGAACGCAGCTAATGCGAATAATCCCAGACACGAAATCAGAATAGCGAGCACACCGAAGTAGTTGACGAGCGTATTGACTTGCTGCTCGCTGCGATACAGTTTCTCGTATTCTTCATCCATGAAATGGTAATTGAAGGGATAATTTGGATTGAATTCCTTCGATAGCTGTTCCAGATCGGCAATGGCCTGCTGCGTTTGACCGGGCCGCGTTTTTACGAGCAAATAACTCGTATTCGCTGAGTTGAAAAGCAGGATCAATGGATTGATGGCCTGATGAAGAGAGTTGATGTGGAAGTCTTTCATCAACCCAATAATCTGCCCTTTACCCATCCAGAATTCGACTTCCTTGCCAACGGGGTCTTTCATGCCCATCAGTTTGGCCGTGGCTTCATTAATAATGTACCGAGCTGAATCAGCGGGACTATCTGCCCGGAAATCGCGTCCGGCCAGCAGCTTGATATTCATAGTTTGGGTAAACCCTTCGCCGACAGCCATTACCGACACATTGGTACCCTGGTTCGGATCTTTACCCGGCCATTTCAAATCGCCCGATGAGCTTTGAATATTGACGGGTAGCGACATGGTTGTTGTAGCTGATGCAATGGATGGCTTTCGCATCACTTCCCGTCGAAATACGTCTACCTTTTTGGGCTGCGCTATTTCGCCCTCCAGCGACACATACACCACATTCTCGCGGTCGAGGCCAAGGTTTTTAGTACGGAGGTAGTTCATTTGCTTACCCACGGCCAGCATACCCACAATCAGAAAAATCGAGAGCGAAAACTGAAACACAACCAACGTACGTCGGAACAGCGCTGGACCTGAACCGAATTGTAAACGCCCTTTCAGGATTTTGATCGGTTGAAGTGAGGATAGAAACAGGGCCGGGTAACTCCCCGACAAAAAGCCGGTGATCAGCACCAAACCTAAAATAATTAACCAAAGCGCTGGCTCGGCGAGATTGAGTGCTAATTGCTTTCCAAATACTTCGTTGAAGGTAGGCAGCACATACCAGACTAGAACGAGAGCCAGTACAACAGCCAGTAGGCTCGTCATCATAGATTCGCTCAGAAACTGCCCAATCAACGAGGAACGACCTGCGCCAACTACTTTCCGCACCCCTACTTCCTTGGCGCGGGTTGCCGACCGGGCTGTAGCCAGGTTCATGAAATTGATGCAGGCAATCAGCAGGATAAACAGGGCAACCATGGAGAAGATACGCACATATTGGATTCGCCCACCGACGCTTTTGCCGTTTTTGTAGGCGGAGTATAGATGCAAGTCGGTGATGGGTTGCAGAGTAGGTTGACCTGTCTCGAAATTCTTACCCGCAAAACGTGGATAAATATCGTTCATGGCGGCCTCGGCCTGCGCTATTGTTGTGTTCGGTTTTAGCCGGACGTAGGTGTTGAAGGAGTTGTTCCCCCATTTGGTCATCCAGTCTTCCTCCTGTACTTTCCAGTTAACCAGCCACTCGAATTGCAGCGTGGAGTTTTTTGGTAAGTCTTCGATAACGGCTCCAACTACGTACAGCTTGTTGTTGTCGAGTTGGATCGTTTTCCCAATTGCCAGGCCAGCCGGAAAGTATTTCTCAGCTATTTTTCGCGTAATGACAATCTGATTGGTTTGCGCCAGGGCCGCTTTCGGATTACCGTAAATAGCGGGCAGATCGAATACGCCAAAAAAGTCCTCAGTAGCATAATGACCGCGTTCTTTAGCTGCTTTTTCGCCTGTCGTCTGGTTGCCAACGGGTTTAATCAGCAACTCAGGGCCATAGTTGATTTTGGTAACAGCAGCTACTTCCGGTACATCTTTGGCAATGGCTTCCTGCAAAGGGCCGGGCGTGACATCGTTCGTGACGATTTCGCCATTGTAGGGAAAGTTGACCCGCACGTACATGATCTTGTCGGCGTCGGGCAGAAAACGGTCGAAGCTGAGTTCATCCTTTACCCAAAGGCCAATGAGCAGACTACACGCCATACCGAGCGCTAGCCCTACTACATTAATGCCTGAATAGAGTTTATTCTTTAGTAAACTCCGAATCGCGATTTTGAAATAGTTTTTAAACATAGGAGAAGAGGAGTAAAGGGAGGAGAGAGACGAAGGGGAAGAAAGGGGGAAATAATGCTTTTGTCGTTTTCCCTTTCCTCCCCTTCGTCTCTCTTCTCCCTTTTACTCCGTTTTTAACGATTTAACAGGATTCATCAGAGCTGCTTTGACACTCTGATAACTGACGGTTAGTAAGGCGATGCCCACGGCAAGCAATCCGGCCAGTACGAACATCCACCATTGCATGTCAATCTTATAGGCAAAATCCTGCAACCACTGGCTCATGATGTACCAGGCTACAGGTGTTGCCACCAAAATGCCGATTAGCACCAGTTTCAGGAAATCTTTGGATAACAGGGAGACAATGCCCGTGACCGATGCGCCCAGTACTTTACGGACGCCAATTTCTTTGGTCCGCTGCTCGGCGGTAAAGGCGGCCAGACCAAACAAACCCAGGCAGCAAACGAGAATAGCTACTCCGGCAAACAGACTGAACAACTGACCCGTACGTTGTTCGGTTCGGTACATTCGGTTGTAGGTTTCATCCAGAAAGGTGTATTCAAATGCCTGCTCAGGCTTATCGCGTTTCCAGAGTCGTTCGGCAGCTGCGATTGCCTGGGATGCCTGTTGACCCGTCGTTTTAACGTGCATAATACCATTATCGCCTGGAATGCTATAGAGCACCATCGGTTGAATTTCGGAGCGAATTGAGGCCGTAGAGATGTCTTTTACGACGCCAATAATGTGGCCTTCTGTCTGGTGAAACTTAAACCGTTTGCCGATGGGATTAGTGATTCCGGACTGCTTGATCGCCGTTTCATTCAGAATAAAACTGGTTGAATCGGCTTTAGTACCCGTGAAATTTTTGCCCAGACTCATTTTCATGCCGTAAGCCGGAATGAAATCATGGCTGATACCGAGCTGATCAACAATAAATGATCGCTCGGGAGCTTTACCATCCCAATCCGTATCGCCAGTGCTACCACCACCGCCAACAAGTCCGCCAGTTGCGGTAACCACTGCCCGGATGCTACTCTCTTTCTCCAGCTCGCGTTTGTATTGCTGGGCTTTTTCGCCTGCGTAGAAAACGAACGTATGTTCTTTGTCGAAACCCAGATCGCGTTCACGGATATAGCGTAGCTGTTCTCCGATAACCAGTGTACCTATGATGAGACCAGTTGCCAGCGCAAACTGCGTAACAACCAGTACCTTCCGCAAGCCTGCCTGACCCGATTGCGCTCCGCGACCTCGTAATGAACGAATTGGATTCAAGGACGACATCATGATGGCCGGATACAAACCTGCCAATCCGATGGTCAAGACTAATGCACCAATCAGCAACGCCCACACTTCAGGATTGAGCAGGGAGAAGCCGAGTTTTTTATTGGTAAGGTCGTGGTAATAAGGCATCAGCAACTGAATCAGCACAACGGCGACCAGTAGCGCAATGCCCATCGTCAATAGAGACTCAACCATCAATTGAATCAACAATTGGCGCGATTCGGCCCCAATCACTTTCCGAACGCCCACTTCACGGGCGCGTCGGGTGGCTCGGGCGGTAGTTAGGTTAATGTAATTGATACAGCCGATACTCAATAGTAATAAAGCGATCAGGCCCAGCATCCGAACTTGTTGCATGCCTGTATCTTTCCCGTCGGCCTCGTACAAATGGGATTGCGTAAGGGCCTGAAGCTGGTAGTCGGATGAAGGGTCTCCGGGTTTCGTATTGCGGGCTATGGCCTGAAGCTCGGTTAGCTTTTTGCCAATCGCTGCGGGATCAAGCGTAGGGCTTAGTTTCAGAAATGTCCGGAAATAGTAATTGCCCCAATCATCGTCCAGGCGCTTCCAATCGCCATTGCCGCCAAAAGTTCTCTTCCGCAGACTCATGGGAAAAAACACCTTGTACTGAAGCGATGAATTGTCGGGCATGTTGGCCAATATGGCGCTGACCGTGAAGACCCGGTTACTATCCAGAACAGTTAGCGTTTTGCCGACAGCTTCGGATGTACCAAAGAATTTGTTGGCCATTTCCTCGGTCATAACTACCGAGTTGGGCGATGGGAACGGATTCGTTGGATTGCCATTGCGCACGGCAAATCCTGTGAAGAGATTCAGGAAATTTTCGTCTACGAAAGCCAGGTCATCGTACTGCTCTGTAAACGTTTTGGGGCCTTTACCGTCGTTGACCCGAAAGGTACGGAAGTCGTACACGGTACCAACGCGAACGACCTGTTCAACACCAGGAACCTTATTGGCAGCTGCTACTGCAATTGGCGCAGGTGTTCCCGACCAGAAACGTTCATCATCACCTTTCCCAAAATGAGCATTGACGCGATAAATTCGATTAGAATCGGCATGGAATCGGTCGAAGCTTAATTCGTCTTTTACCCACCACAACAGCAGTACACTAACTGCCAGCACAACAGCCAGACCGCCGATGTTTAAAACGGAATAGCCTCCTCCAGATCGGATGTTTCGCCAGGCTATTTTGATGTAGTTGCTGAACATGTTTGAGGAGGGAAAAAGGGACGATGGAGGAAAGGGACAAAGGGGAGGAGAGGGAAACAACAAAAGCATTACCTTTCTTTTCTCCCTCTCCTCCTTCGTCCCTTTCCTCCCCCTTTGTTATTTACACGTGGAAATTCTCGGTTACCACTTTACCATCGAACAGGTTCACAATGCGGTGAGCGAAACCAGCATCGTAGGGTGAGTGCGTTACCATGATGATGGTGGTGCCTTCGTCGTTCAGTTCGCCGAGGAGTTTCATAACTTCCTCGCCGTTTTTCGAATCGAGGTTACCCGTCGGCTCATCGGCCAGGATCAGCTTGGGTTTGGCAACTACTGCACGGGCAATGGCTGTCCGTTGTTGTTGACCGCCTGATAGCTGCTGAGGGAAGTGATTCCGTCGGTGCATGATGCTCATCCGCTCCAGGGTTTCTTCAACCCGCTTCTTCCGCTCGTCAGGAGGAGTTTTGAGGTATAACAGTGGCAGTTCGACGTTTTCATAAACGGTCAGTTCGTCGATCAGGTTAAAGCTCTGAAACACGAAGCCGATAGAGCCTTTACGAAGTTGCGCCCGTTGCCGCTCAGTCATTTTGGCGACTTCGGTGCCGTAGAAATTATACTGCCCGTCGCTGGGGTTATCGAGCAGGCCCAGGATGTTGAGCAGTGTCGATTTACCACAGCCCGATGGACCCATGATGGCTACAAATTCACCGTCTTTTACATCCATGTTGATGCCATTAAGAGCAGTGGTTTCTACTTCTTCGGTTGCGAAGAGTTTCTGAAGGTCAATTGTTTGGATCATATTTTTGGGGAGTAAAGGGAGGAGTGGGAAGAAAGGGAAGAAGGGGACAGAAAGCCCTACATTTACGCCGTACTTCACCTAAACTCCTATAGTCATGGCAAAAGTTGAAAAGTTTGAAGATCTCTTAGTTTGGCAAAAAGGGTTAACTCAAGCAATTGATTTATACAAATTACTGGCAGATTGTAAAGACTATGGTCTGCGTGACCAAATGCAGCGATCATCGGTTTCTGTTCCGTCAAATGTTGCCGAGGGCTTTGAGCGACACACTAATAAAGAGTTCATTCGGTTTCTACGCATTGCAAAAGGTTCAAATGGGGAGTTAAGAACACAAATTCATCTGGCAATAGGAATCGGAATTATTTCATCAGTAACAGGTGACGATCTGCTTGCAAAGAGTCGAATTATTTCTTCAATGTTGCAAAACTTGATTAAGACAAGAGAAGAAAAGTTTATGTAAAAGGGAGGAGAGGGAAGAAAGGGGCGAGGGGAGGAAAGGGAATAAAAGTATACATTGTATTTTTTAATCCCACTCGTCCCTTTCTTCCCTCTCCTCCCTTTTCCCCCTCTAAAATTCCAACACTTCGTTATCGCCAAAATTTTCGTAAGAACTCGTAATGACTTGCTCGCCAGGTTCTAAGCCAGTTAAGACTTCATAGAACTCAGGGTTTTTGCGGCCAAGCGTGATCGGACGTTTCACCGCGCGTTTGCCTGATTTATCCACCACATACACCCAGTTGCCACCGGTGTCGGAGAAGAAGCCGCCTACAGGAAGCAGTGTCGCTTTGGCTGCTTTACCTAACTCCAATTGAATTGGCGACGACTGACCCCGTTTGATGCCTTCTGGCGTTCCTTTCGGGAATATCATGTCTACTTCGAACCGACCGCTTTTTACTTCAGGATATACGCGACTGATTTCCAGATCGTGCATTTTTCCGTTGAATTCGAATGAGCCTTTCAGTCCCGAAAATACCCGACTGATGTAGTGCTCATCGATACCAACCCGCATTTTGAATCCATTCAGGTCATCAATCTGGCCGATGTTCTGGCCCCGGTTGATGTTCGAACCGACTTCTACATCAATACTGGATAACTGCCCAGAAACGGGAGCCTTAACCACCAGATTATCCAGTGTCTGTTGCCAAAGAGCAACATTTTTCTGTGTACGTTGCAAAGTACCTTCCAATTGTTTGATCTGGAACTTCGCATTTTCTTCCTGGTACTTCTGCGTTTCAATCTCAATGCTACGCTGACCCGTTAGTCGTTCGTAAGCGCGTTTGGCTTTCAGATAATCTTCTTCCGAAACGACTTTATCTTTAAATAACTTGGCCTGGCGATCGTAGGAGTCTTTTGCCTGATCGATTTGTGCATCGAGATCTGCCAATGTTTTGCGAAGTGTAAAGCGCTCAACCTGCAGGCGTTGACGAGTTGTTTGTAGGTCGTTGACGAGTCGGTTGGCTTCTGTTTCTGACTGTAAGAAACTGAGTTTAAGGCTTTGATTTTCCAGTTTCAGGAGTACTTCTCCTTTCTTAACCATGTTACCAC
Organism: Spirosoma foliorum; assembly: GCF_014117325.1. Lineage (NCBI taxonomy): Bacteria > Pseudomonadati > Bacteroidota > Cytophagia > Cytophagales > Cytophagaceae > Spirosoma > Spirosoma foliorum. The sequence continues at coordinate 8,562,665 of NZ_CP059732.1, forward strand.
CTTCGATCAACTTCTGAGTCACATAACCACCTTCAATAGCATCGAGTCGGATAGTTTTCAGCGGTTGTACAACGCCCGTTACGGCAATAAAATCTTCAAAAGGCCCAGTAGTTACGCTTGATACGGTGATTTTATCTTTTTCAACGTTCAGTTTCGACCGTCGATCGGCAAAGAATACGGTGTAAGCTAGTAAGCCCAGAACCAATGTACCGCCCCCAAAAATTGCCAGGCGTTGTGTGGTCCAAAATCGTTTAGGTAAGACGCGATCCATTTAAGTTAAAAGTGAATGAGGGAAAGTGTGAAAGAGCAGATACTAGCTCAGACCTCATTCGTTGTAATTACCTGTGCCAATGTCATGCCAGTTGAAGCCTACTGTTGATTATCAGGTATTTAATTTGTGGCAGCATTAGTGCGCTGTCCGCTTTCGGACGGAATTTGTCCGCTTTTGTCGCAACGTCACTAAGTGTGTTAGATCACTTATATCAAACGCACTTTCACCGCTCCAGCGGCCCGGTCTTCACTCCGGTTCGGCGTTCCGATGCGCTCTTTATATTCACTTCTGCCAGCACATAAGGCAGTAACGTTTTTGAGCGGGTCGAAGGATTGAGAAAATCGTACGTCAACTGACTGACGTGATAATAGGGGAAGATGGCCAATTGTCGGACATCGAAGCCGCGCGTGGCAAGCGAATCGGCATATTCGGCGGTTGTAAAAACAGATTTGGGACCCGTTTGAACCTGAACCCGTAAAGCCGAATCGGTTCGCGCGTACATAGTTGGTCCTTTGGCATAAAACTCATACGACCAAAAACTCCCTCCCCCCACGCCCGTACCTGGTTCATACAAGGTAGTTGGCCGATTGGCCAGCGTCGGTTGGGTATTGACATAGTCTGCTGTTGCCATACCCGCCTGATAGCGCAGGAAAGTCGGGTATAAAAATAAATTCAGCGATCCTGCCACAACGAACATTACCCCCACCATACGGCCCATTAGCGACAGGAGGTCGTTTTGCCGAAAGAGCACAAATAGCAGAATTGTAAGGGTTAATGCCCAGGCAAGAGCTGTATTTAGCCCGGCAGGTTGAACTAACCACAAAAGCGCCCCCATTACCACAACCAGGAGGATGCCGATAACGGTTTGGGCAATCGTCCATTTGCGAAGATTGGAGATTTGAAGTCCTACTAAGAACTGAGCCGTTAGTACTGCATAGAACGGGAAAACGATGTTCAGGTAGTGTGGTAGCTGAAATCCGGATAACGAAAACAAAACGAACGTAGCCATTCCAGATCCCAGCGAAATGTATTCAGGTTGAAAAGTTGGTCCGATGCGACGTTTGGCCAAATCGACGAGTCGTTGCCCGAGGCTCATATACAGTGGTAACGACCAGGGAATAAATGCCCACAACAGTGTATGAACAAAGAAAAACTTGTCGCCTTCCCCTTTAATGGGGCCCGTATTGAAGAAGCGGCCAAACTGACTATCCCAGAAGAAAAATCGAATACCTGATACGCCCTTTTGGCCAAAAATGACTTTCTCCGGATGTAAATCGAACTGTTGATACAGGCAATAAATTTCGGGGATTGTAAAGGCAAATGAGAGCGCAATCGCTAGATACCAGCGGATTTTGAGTAACTCCCGCCAATGGCCGGTCAGCACCCAATGTAATACTAAACCGGCCCCAATCGGAATCAGTACAAAAACGCCTTTGGTCATTAGGGCACAACCCGTTAGGAAGGAGCCTAGCAGAAGGTGCCTCCAATTTTTAGAGATGCCATTTCTTAAAGAAATGGCATCTCTGTCACCTAAAAATACTCGGTAAAAATGATAAACAGGTCCGATAATAAGCGGCATCAGATAGGGCTCAGCGCGTACGTCACTATTGGACAGAACACCATGAAAAGCTGTCAGAAGCACCAGCGAAGCCACTTGGGCCGTTACTTTTGAATAGGTTAGCCGAGTGAACTGATAAGTGTACACAACGCTACCTAAAAAAAACAACAGGGCCGGAAACTTGTACGAAAATGTATTGATACCGAAAATTCGGTAACTTAGGGCGATGACCCAGAATGGGAAATGAGGCTTGTCGAGCCAGTCGGTACCGACGGCGTAGAGGTTGATGAAATCGCCAGTTTGCGCCATTTGTTTGGCAATGCAGGCATACAGCGCACCGTCGAGTTCCATAACAGGTGGGAACAGGCCCGTTGCATTCAGAAATACGCCAACGGCCACAAGGGCATAAAACCAGCGGTCAGTAAAAGGAGAAGAATTGTCAGCCATTAAACGAAAATAGAGTGCCAGCAACTGGTTGTATGTAGTCAGAAATTGGTTGTTGCCCCTTTTGACCACTCCTCCTTACGGAAGACCATTCATGACAATTTTATGGGTCAAAGTACGCAAGAAAACCGTAATTCGTTGTTGAATCGAGAGTAGCGTGCAACAAATCGTCTAACTCGTTATCTTTAGTGTATGCAAGATGCTAAACTCTTACTCGTCGACGATGATCCCGACGTACTGCTGGCAGCCCGGTTGCTGCTTAAGCGCCACGTCGCTTCGGTAGATATCGAAAAGAATCCTGAAAAACTGCCGTTTCTGCTCAACAACAATCGCTACGATGCCATTGTGCTTGATATGAATTTTCAGCGCGATGTGAGTAGCGGTCGTGAGGGGTTTGCCTGGCTCGACCGTATTTTAGACATCGACCCCAAAGCGCGAGTCATATTATTTACTGCCTACGGCGACGTCGAGATGGCGGTACGGGCTATTAAAGCAGGTGCTGTTGACTTTGTACTGAAGCCCTGGCAGAACGACAAATTCCTGGAAACCATTCGTGGAGCCATCAGTAAAGCCGGCGGTAGCCAGCAATCAGACGATACGAATAAGGCGGATGGTCCAGCTTCGCCAGCCAAAAAAGCAACCAAACAAACGAACATTATCGGGTCGGCCATGCGGCCTGTGCTGGATACCGTTGAACAGGTAGCCCCGACGGATGCCAACGTATTGATTTTGGGCGAGAATGGTACCGGTAAAGACTTGGTTGCGCGTGCTATTCATGACCAGTCGCATCGGCGTGATAAGCCCTTTGTCAGCGTTGACGTAGGTGCTCTGACTGAAAGCTTGTTTGAGAGTGAAGTGTTTGGTCACGTAAAAGGAGCTTTTACCGACGCGCGTGACGACCGTGCTGGTCGGTTTGAAGAAGCCAATGGCGGCACGATTTTTCTGGATGAAATTGGTAATCTGAGCCCTGCCCAGCAGGCTCGTTTACTGACGGTTTTGCAACAGCGACAAGTAACACGTGTTGGATCGAATAAAGCCCGACCCATTGATGTGCGGCTCATTTGCGCTACCAACGCCGATTTAAATGAGCGGGTTGCCGAGCGGGCTTTCCGACAAGATTTGCTCTATAGGATCAATACTATTGAGCTTCATCTACCTGCCCTTCGTGAACGTCCGTCCGACATTGGACCATTAGCAGAACATTTCCTGAAAAAATACGCGAAACAATATAATCGCTCAATTTCGGGTCTGAGTCCGGCATTGTTAGCGGAAATGAAGCAATATCGTTGGCCAGGTAATGTTCGGGAGTTGCAACATGCTGTAGAGCGGGCCGTTATTTTGGCTAAGCCTGATGTGCCAGGGGCTACTCAGGGGACTTTGCTGGAGCCGACGAATTTTATCTTCAAAAATGGTTCGGCATCCGTGTCGCCTGTGAACGAAACGCTGCAATTGGAGGACATGGAACGTCAACTAATTCAACAGGCCATGCAAAAGCATCGGGGCAGTATTACCGACGTAGCCAGAGAGTTGGGCCTATCAAGACAGGCGTTGTATCGGAGATTAGAGAAGTTTGGGTTGTAAGCAGTAGTTACTCTGAGCGAGTAATTACTTAAGTCGATCCAGGAGCAGGGTTAGTATTTGTTGCTGAGTTTGTGATACTTGCTCAAACTTTTGATTGACCTGCACAAAACCTTCTCGCATTTCTGTTCGTAGCTCATCGATTTGGTTTTGCTGTTGCTCAAATCGATGATCAATCTGAACTTGTTGTTGGTCGAATCGCTGATCCATCTGAGCCTGTTGTTGGTCGAATCGTTCATCAACTCGCACAAATCGCTGGTCTACTTGATCAAACCGTTCATCCACCAGTACAAATCGATGATCGACTTGATCGAAACGTTCGCCCACTCGTACAAATCGATGGTCGACCTGGTCAAATCGTTCATTAACTTGGGTAAAGCGGAGATCAACATTTTCAAATCGCTGACGCATTTCAATCGTCAAATCAGCGACTCCTCGGGCAGCGATTTCTGCATTGGCATCAGCCCGAGTGGCTATGACAAGAATCTGTCCATTTGATTCGATCAGACGGTCAGTTTTCTGTGCTACATCAGCTAATACAGGTTCGATTTGATCTAAACCGGTCCGGCGTTCCGGTTTATCAGGAGTCATGCGGTGGTATAAATTTCTTGTAAATAAACGAAATTTTCATTAATAACTACAAGGGTGAGTTTTTCTCTAATTTAAGCGTGTCCCAACTCATTAGCAATGTCTGCTCTGGATTGCTGTACGACGTCATCAGGTGTTCGTCCGGCAGGCTCTATGGGCGAGAGCACCGTCCACGACATTTTTGAAAATGAGGTAAGCGGGAATAATCCTTTTGGGTTGAAATGCCCCGTTCCCCGAATGGCAATAGGGACGACGAGCGCGTTAGGCGCCCGTTTTAACAAAGTAGCTACCCCGCCGGTTACAAATGGACGCATTTCGCCGGTTGCAGATCGGGTTCGGGTGCCTTCGGGAAAAATAACGGCCGATAAATTGTTCTGTTGAATAAGCTTTCCCAATCGAGCAATCTCAACAATCGCCTGCTTGGGGTCTTTGCGATCAATAAGGGCAGCCCCGCTTTTGCGCAGGTTGTACGACACACCCGGTATGCCATGTGCCAGTTCGACTTTGGATACAAAGGTGGGTGTGTGTCGACGCATAAACCAGATAATGGGCGAAATGTCGAACATACTCTGGTGGTTGGCTATGAAAATAATGGGCCGGTCGGTGGGTATGCTGGTTTGCTGTTTAAAGCCAATGGTGCTGCCGGTGAGGTACCAACCGTACGCGATACAGGCGTTCATCCAATCGACCGTTTTTTTGTGGGCAGGGCGACCAAATAAATTAAAGGCAACGGCTTGAGCCACATGGAAAATACATAGTACTAACCCAAAATAAATCAGGTAAACGCAGCTTAAGAGGTAATCAAGAAGTTTTTTCATACAGGCGACAAGTGTCGGCAGGGCAACTAGTTTATCCCAAAATTAAGCATGAGTCGCTTATAGTCGGAAGAAAAACGAAAGCGAACCTAAAACATCGACTCTTTTAGCCGAACTTTGTAGTCACTAAGGTAAATTGAACCGTTTCGTTGTTACTTGTTATATGATTTTATCTGGCACACGTTTGGATGTTATGCGATTCGTCGGCGAAAAGATCGACGCTTCTGTTGATGAATTTCTTAAGCCTGTTGAAACCAATTGGCAACCGTCTGATCTACTGCCCGATTCGACCAAGGAATCATTTCTGGACGATGTGAAATTACTGCGGGAAAGCACCCGCGAACTTTCGTACGATTACGTAGCCGTACTTGTTGGCGACACCATTACCGAAGAAGCGCTGCCTACCTATGAGTCGTGGCTGATGGATATGGAAGGCATACAACAGGGCGAACCCGGTGGCTGGACGCGCTGGATTCGTAGCTGGACTGCCGAAGAAAATCGGCACGGCGACTTACTTAATAAATTCCTGTATCTATCGGGCCGGGTCAACATGCGGGCGATGGAAGTATCTACCCAATACCTGATTGCCGATGGTTTCGACATTGGAACGGGTAAAGATCCGTATCGCAATTTCGTTTACACCTCGTTTCAGGAGCTGGCAACCAACGTATCGCACCGCCGGACGGCTACGTTAGCCAAACAGGCCGGTTGTAATCAGTTATCGAAAATTTGCGGGGTGATTGCTTCCGATGAGATGCGCCACGCCAAAGCCTATAAAGATTTTGTACGGCAGATTTTTGAAGTCGATCCTTCTGAAATGATGCTGGCGTTTGAGGATATGATGCGGAAGAAAATTGTGATGCCCGCTCACTTCCTGCGTGAATCAGGGGTTAAAATTGGGCAGACGTTCAGCCATTTTTCGGATGCCGCACAGAGACTGGGCGTTTACACAACCTACGACTATATTGAGATTGCTGAATCGTTACTGGTTGATTGGAAAATCGATACGATTACTGACCTTAACGATGCCGGTCAGCGCGCGCGCGATTATGTAATGGCTCTGCCCGCTCGTCTGCGTCGGATTGCCGATCGGACCAAGGTGCCTACCCTCGAGTACCCATTTAGCTGGATTGCGGGATAGCATGAACCAGTTCGTTATCGGCATAGGCTGGCGTATTCTTGGCATTATTATCCTGACCAGTGCCATAACGTACTTCTGGTTGCAGGAGGTTAATGGTCTGATGTTGTTTCCATTAGCCATACTTCACGTCGTGATAACGGTCAATCTGTACCGTTATGTGACCAGCCTTAACCGTAAACTGACCCGGTTTCTGGAATCGGTGCGCTATTCCGATTTTGCCGTTTCGTTTCGGGCCGATAACAACCTGGGACCTTCCTTTTACGAACTGAACGATCAGTTCAACGAAGTGCTGGATGCATTCAGACAGGCACGGGCCGAAAAAGAAGCCAACCTCCACTATGTCAACACGATTGTTCAGCACGTTAGCGTTGGCCTGCTGACTTTTGATGTTAGCGGACAAGTGGAGCTGGTTAATCAGGCTGCCCTTCGGTTATTGGGTATTTATCGATTACGGACCCTCAACGACCTGAACGCGACTCATCCCGAACTAAGTGAATTGCTGCTCTCGGCGAAAGCGTCGCCTACACCGGTTTCGTATCAGACGGGTGCCGATGGCGAATTGTCGGTGCGTTGTACGGCAGTGCGGTTGCGGGGACGACTGGTTACGGTGGTCTCGTTGCAAAACATCCGTTCGGAATTACAACAACGTGAACTCGATGCCTGGCAGAACCTGACCAAGGTGTTGCGGCACGAGATCATGAACTCCATCACCCCAATTGTATCGTTGGCGGGCACTATGCGCGACATTGTCGAGACCGATTTGTTGCCGTTTGCTTTACCAAGCGATAACGAGTTCAATGCGATCCCCTCGGTGGTTGGCGAGTCAATCAATGACCTGCGCGATGCACTGACAACCATTGAGCAACGGGGGGCGGGTATCATGCAATTTGTGGACGCCTATCGGAATTTTACCACCATTCCACAACCCATTTTTGCCGATGTGCCTGTTGAGCCGCTCTTACGAACGGTTGTGCAGTTGACCCAGGCTAATGCTCCTCAGTGTCAGATTGCGTTTACGGTTGGATCACCCAATCTGGCGATTCGGGCCGATGCTTCCCAAATTGAAATGGTGCTCCTGAATCTGGTAAAAAATGCCGTAGAGAGCGTTGAGAAAGGTATTATCCCCATTATCAACATCAGTGCGGAATCGTTAGGGCCGCACGTAGTCATTCGCGTGACGGACAATGGGCCGGGTATTGAACCTGAAGCACTGGAGCAGATCTTTATTCCGTTCTACACCACCAAGAAAACCGGCTCCGGTATTGGTTTGAGCTTGTCCCGCCAGATCATGCAGCTCCACAACGGCCAACTCACCGCCGATTCCCGCTCTGGCGCAGGGAGTACGTTTAACCTGACGTTTTGATCGTTTTAACCTCTGACTGCGTTCAGGTTCCAAATTGGGGTTAAACGACTATGTACTAACCAAGAGGTGAAAATAAGTCTGCATAACATTCTGTTTTTCAATTGATTATGTTGTGTTTGCTAAAATGCCGCATTGAAAGCTGAATCGATTCAGCTTTCAATGCGGCATTTTAATTGGCCTTATCTGGATATTTTGTCTAGTTAATTTGTAGTTTTTTTTTGTTAAAAGTAGATAAACGGAAAAAGATTACGTTCTTGTGTATGTAGTTTTAGCTGATCGATTGAGCATGAGCAGTTGCAAGCGTAAAGCTGAAAGCATGATACAGATAACGATACGAGATGAGAGTATGATGGGTAAAGTTTCCAATGAATTTTTGTTGGAAACAGGTAGTCCGAACATTACTGTCCAGGAGCTAATCCGATTACGAATTTATTATGAAGTTGCAGAGCACAATCGGAAAAGACCAGACTATTTTAAGGGACTAGTTCAACCTACTGAAGCAGAAACGATTTTGAACGGTCATAAACTGGCTGAACGAAAATTAGTTGATGCTGAAAAACAATACTATCTCGCCTTAGAAGCTTTTAAAACCAATGGTTTCTTTTTGTTGGTTGACCACCACCAATTTACAGAATTGGAAGAACAACTTGAGCTAGCGCCGTCTTCAACCGTTTCATTTATTAAACTAATTCCGCTGATAGGAGGATGAGTATTATTGATATAAATTTAGTCACTACCCCATTTTTTGAAAAACTGCTAAACGATAAACGGTTTTGGATGGGAAATTTCACAAATTCCGAAAGCGAAAAGCAAAGTTTTGATGAAAATTACATTAAAGATATTGCCCAAGAATTACTGACACTGGCTAAAGTTCCTTTTGAAAAAATTGAAACCCAAAAGCTTGAGCAAGCGGGCTACTCATATAGTTCCAGTATGACAGTTACGATTCATTGTTTGGATCAAATTTGGGAATCGCAACCAATCGAGTATAATGAAAATAAATTTGGCCAATTCGCACACTTTATACTAATCGCTTTAGTCAACCAGGTTCTTGAGGTATATTCACATCCTAACCGTTTTTTTTGCACAAACAATACTTTCTGGGGCGATGATGGAAGCAAATATGAATTTTTAATACAATTTATCTGGGCTGAGTTATGTCTGATGAAGCAGGTAGTGCAACAATTAGAATCACTTGATTTGCCTAATGAGTTATTAAAAAGTGGTAGACCTTATTTTGTAAATAGCTACCTGCGAATTTCAAACGAAACTTACTCACAACAGGAAACGGAACGACTTGGCTATCAGTTTTCTCCTGTTCTTCCTAAGGATACGCCCAACGTTGACTTTGTTGAATGCTCCGCATCGGATTTGGCAGATTTTGGGCAGTTTCTAAAAAAACAGCATATCGACCATTTTTATTTGTGGCATGACGATGAGAAGAATTATCAGTTTATAGGTGAACTATTAGCTGCTCACTTGGCAGGGAAAGCGACTAGTATTGCTAAAAAGGAAGATGCTATAGAAATCAATTTCGACAGCCGTCAGGTCTTGATTCCAACCTATATAAATGAAGGAGATTATAAAAAAAACAATACTGTTGGGGTTGTTAAAATACTAAATTCATTGTTAGCTGAATATGGTTCAACAAAACGTATTTATGCTTGCTGTTACGACTACCGGCCAAAAGAAGAAGCTCAAAATTACTTTGTTTGTGACATTTCCATTGGAACTCAAATTTTCGAATTACTCCATGAAATAAAAGAAATACCAGCCGCTAATTTCTCGCGCTTGGATGTATATCTACTGTGTGAAAATCAGGAAGATCTATCAGCAGGCATAAGCAATAATGCTAGAAAGAAGCTTTTGGGTATTGAAATTCCTAATGGCACGGAATGGGAGGATTTATTTACGCTATTCCTCACATTAGATAGCCACAAAACCATGCCTGGTTCTAAATGGTATAAATCGTTGCGTGAATTGATTGATCGGATTGGTGAAGAAACCTATACCAATCTATCAATTGCCTGGATCAGGAAACTCCTTGAAAAAGCAGCAGAAAGTCTCCAAAATAACCCCTGGAAAGAGAAGCGTTTAAAAGAATATGGGTCCCTTCTGGCAGGCCCCATAGCCGAGAACCTTAAGGACGCATCCAGTCCAGAATGGGTACGAAACGTGTACGGGGCAAACTACCGCAACAAGGCAAACATTGCGACTCAAAATGGCTACTATTTTTATTATACGTTGGGAGGTAGAATTCTGAGAGGCATTCTTCACTCGGCTGTTGTGGTTCAGGATAAACAGTTAATTAAACTGGTAGATGAGTTTGGGATAAAAAATCCTACAGAGTGTGTGGATGTCATTCATATCTATACACAACTGCCTACCCAAATCGGAATTCCTAAATTAACTCGGTTACGTTCAAAAATTAAAAACAAGAATATTCAGAGCAGGCTGGAAACGGCCTTGAAGAAAATTGGGGAGAAACTCAACCTGACCCCAGATCAGGTTGAGGAAATGTGTGTGTCCGATTATGGTCTCAACCAGAACCATGAATTGATGCAGGAAATAGGCGATTTTACCGCGAAATTTTCCATAGAAACCTATAAAAAAACGGCATTAATCTGGGTCGGACCCAATGAGAGAATACAGGCATCGGTTCCGGCAACCTTGAAGGGTGAATTCGCTAATGATCTAAAACGATTTAAAGCAACTACTAAAGAAATAGCGGGTTTACTAGCTGCCCAAAAAGACCGGATTGAAGGGTTTTACCTGAAAAATCGTACCTGGGCCTATCAGACCTGGTTTGATCTCTATATTACTCATCCGTTAGTTGGTGTTCTGGGTAAAGAATTGATCTGGCATTTTGATAATGGTTTGCAAAAAGGCCAGGGTATTTGGAATAATAATCAGTTTGTTGACGTACACCGACAGCCCTTGACCTGGCTTGACGAAAAGACAAACGTGCAGCTTTGGCACCCAATTGGTTTTAATGCCGAATACATACTCAACTGGCGCACCTATATGATCGCCAACCAGATTGTGCAACCTTTCAAACAAGCCTTTCGGGAGGTGTATATCATTACCGATGCAGAATTGGCAACCTATAGTTATTCGAATCGGTTTGCAGGCCACATTCTAAATCGAGATCACTTTGGGGCGTTGTGTAAAGCCAGAAATTGGACACCCAATGCAATGGCTACTAACCAGCCCACAAAGCGAGTGCCTGCCTGGGAACTCATGGTAGAGTATCTGGTAGATGAAGCCTGGCTAGGACAGCGTAGTAATTTTCACGGCTCGGCCCATCTCACAACCGATCAGGTTCGTTTTTATCGTTGTAAACAACCTATCAATCTGGATAGTGTGCCAGCCGTTGTTTTTTCTGAGTTGATGCGGGATGTTGATCTGTTTGTGGGCGTAACGAGTATTGCCAACGATCCTAACTGGCAGGACCGTGGCGATGGCTCTGTCAGGACGTATTGGAACAACGCTGCATTCGGGGATTTGTCTGAATCCTCAGGGATTCGGAGGCAGGTATTGAAAAACTTGATTTCCAGACTGAAAATAGCGTCGAAATGTAGTTTCAGTGGTAATTTTTTAGTGGTGTCTGGTCAAGTTAGAACTTATAAAATCCACATGGGTAGTGGTAATATTTTAATGGAGCCCAATGACCAGTACTTATGCATTGTGCCAGATGGCACCAAACTCAGACCCGCTGAGAAACTCTATTTGCCATTTGAGGGCGACCAAATGCTTTCAATGATTGTAAGTAAAGCAATGCTTCTGGCCAACGATGAGAAAATAACGGATTCAACCATTCTTCGTCAGATTAGATCCTGATATGCTTCATCCTTATTTTTCGGCTCGACTGCCTGCCATTCGAGCCGTTTGTCAGGCACATGGAGTAAATAAACTCTATGCGTTTGGCTCTATTGTCGATGGCCGTTTTATAGAAGGTAAGAGTGATATTGATCTATTTGTGGAATTACGCACAAACTCGCCTGAAATAAAAGCTAGAACCTTGCTACTATTATGGATTGATCTTCAACGTATTCTAAACTGCGATGTAGACTTACTAACCAGTAAATGTATAAGAGGTAAATATTTTCAGAAATATCTCAAATTATATAAAGTTTTGGTATTCGATTATGAAGTTGCACGTTAAGATACTATACCAGATCGATTTACGGAGACGAGTGTTGTTGAGTTGCTTATTGATTTTGGCGAAAGTTTAGATCCGATAAGCTCCGGAGAAAACTATTTTACAATTGCCCACTCGTTAGAGTCAGTATTGAACCGCTCTGTTGATTTAGCAACCGAGCGCTCCCTCAAAAATCCTTATTTCATAACGGTACTGGAGCAGACAAAAACGGTAATTTATGAATGATGATGTTCGTAAATGGCTAGTAGATATTCTGGACGCGATTAGAGGTATTCGCATAAATAGGATTCGACAACGCGAATAACTCCGCTTGGACTTCACAAAGTGTACGGGCTTTCTTATCTTTAAAATCGTTTGCTACCCAACTGCCTATCCATGTGAATTACCCACGCTACCAGTCCTTCTTCAACGCCGACTGGACACCCATTCCAATTAAAGTGCTTCGGAGTCGGAACCCGGCTTTGGTGCTGTGTTTTTTGCAGGAAGCCTTCAAAGCGGATAACTATTCACCCGCACTGACCAACGAACGACTGGTGGGTAATCTGGCCGATTTTCTGGAAATATGGGGTGACGCTGATGACGATAGCCTGATCAGCGTGATGATGAGTTACGATGAAAAAGCCACCAAACTTATCAAGGATTGGGTACGTGAAGGCTACCTGACGCTCTACACCAACGATCAGGGCGACGACCTGCACTCGCTCACGCCCGATATGGAAACGGTGCTCGGCTGGGTAGCATCGCTTATGCAAAAAAGAAGTTTCGTCGGTACTGAATCCCGCTTTTTAGATATTGTCCAGAAACTGCGCGAACTGGTACCGAATACAGCCGATTGCCCTGCCCACCAAGTTCATTGAAAGCAACCGACCTATTCTGCGCACGTTGCTAGACTACCTGATACCGGAGCATCTGAACGCCGACGAAACGGATTTCTACAAACGCTTTCACCTGTACGTAGAGGAGCCGATGGTTAAAATTCGGTTTCTGGATGCATCGTTACGTGTACACCCTACGTTATCGCACATCAGCGTGTGGTTGAGCGAATTTCGCACGTTGCATCTGGGTGGAAGCCGCGTATTCATCGTCGAAAACCTGACCACCTTTCTGACCTTCCCGACCTTCCCCGACAGCATCGCCATCTGGGGTGGTGGTTTCGCCGTTACATTGCTGGGCGGCACCGACTGGCTTCACGACAAACAACTCTACTATTGGGGAGACCTGGACGCCCACGGTTTTCAGATACTGGACCAGTGCCGCAAACTATTCCCCAACACCCAATCTCTGCTTATGGACCGAGCTACGTTCGATGCACATAAGCATCTCATTACCACAGGTGAAACAACACCCGTAATGGAGTTGCCGTATCTGACGGAGGAAGAACAATCCCTGTTTCAGCTACTTAACCAAAACGGCTGGCGTGTGGAGCAGGAGAGGTTGGGGGAAGGGTGGGTGCAAAAAAATAGCAGAAATATTTCTCTGATTAAGTAGGGATGTTCAATTAGAAGGTCTATTTTCTATTAGAGATCATCTCGACAATATCATTTCCTTCTTCTTCAATCCACTTGTCAGTTTGAATGAGCTGATTTATTAATGATTGGGCTTCTGGGGAGAAATCTAAAGGAGGCAAACCCGATAGTGGTTTGTTAAAATCCCACTGACTGCTATGATGTTCTGTCTTTGTATTGTATCGTTGAGCATCGGGGCGGGGCAGTAATAGATGAATCTTATAGCCGCCCAGAATCTTCTTAATTCGCGAGTAAAAATGCAACCCGTGGTGATCCCAATCGCAGGAGTAAAAGAGGGGGAGATTTAGCTGCCGTGTTCCAAGTCGTTCTAGTGGTTTTGTATTGCCACCACCTACGTACCATAGTTCAATATCATTTTCAAGGGCTTTGCGTGGAAGCTTGAGCATATTCAAGTTCTCGCATAAAACAACGTACTTGGCTGTTGGACAATCAACAACGAATCGCCATTGGTTATCCTTAGGGTCATCGTCGGGGAATCCTTCTTTTTCGCGGCCAAGTAATTGCAGCACTGCTTTTTTTAGTGATGGATGTGTGACAAAATATTTTGATTCTCTTTCTTCATTAATCGCCTTCTTAAAAACTTCCTTCAGAAAAGTGCGTTCAGTGGTGAGGCCCTTTAGGATTTCGGCGCGGTTATTATAGACAAAAATTAGTGTAGCAATGTCATCCTCCTCATAGTCTTGTAAGGCTGTATGTGGAAGCAGACTTAGGTCAAAAAAATCTTTAAAATCACGATACTTGTCTGCGTACCAACGCTCATAATAGGTATCAAACTTATCGGTTGGCAGCCAGACAGGCGTTTTCTGCCCTCCTAACTTCCGTCGAATCATTCGATTATGTTCAATAAAGTTAGTATTAATGAAAGGGTCGCGATGAAGTGCAGCAGTTGATTTTCGGCCCTCATAAAGATCGTGCAACCGTTTAAGGCTCCCCCAGTTAATTTTTCGCATTGTAGCGATATGTTAATAAATGAGCATCTTTAGCGCTTAAGACTCCGAATGGCGGATAATTAATTGCTTCGTCGGTGCTACGGTCCTTATGAAGCATGTAAACGTGTTGGTCGATTTCTTGGTAGCGACCAATTGGTCCGATCGACATCGAGATTAATTGATAATCATAACGGCGAGCAATATCTGCCAACATAGTAAAGTTGGAGCCAAGCCCTTCAGCTTCGTCGATTGGCATGATACGTAGACCTGGAGCAGGACTATCAGGAGAGCCTGCTTCTATGATTGATAATCGGGCTATATTGAGCAACGCTAATGCCGCGTAGGTTTGACCTGTACTGCCTTTGTTGGGTAGACCGCTTTCATAATACATACCAAACGATAGTTCATAGTAAGCGAATGGGTCAAGAATCATTTTAATATCAAGGTTCTTATCATTATTTGCCTGTCTGAATGCCGTCCTAATGAGCTCTCTTACATCCATTTTGTCGCGCAACGTGTCAACGTCAATAGAATCGCTACGTCGAAATAAAGGCGTGTCAAGATGATCAATTAGGTCGGCAAATGCCGTAATCCAATCTACGGTAAGTTCACCTCGTCGCCAGTCGAGCCTTACGTTACAGTTATTTGTGATAGGTATATTTTGGTTTCTGAAAAACTTTTGAATATCACTTTGTACTCGCTGATGAGTTCCAATAATTTGACCTAATTGAGCAACTACTTCTCCGGCTCTCCGAATGATAGAATCAGCAATCTGCCTGGCTTGATTATTAATTCGAGTGAGCTCAGTACCAATAGCTGTTATTACTTCATCGGCTGACTGAACCGTTTGCCGCAACGAAGGCGGCAAAACTTCATAAGCTAACGTCATAAATTTGTATTCTGGATCGTCAACGAGGTATTTCTGTTCTCGCAGATAGTATTTAGCTAATCGGTCGTACTCATCCTTGTAAAGTGCCCAAGCGGTGTCGGCTGTCCTGCAAAATTCATCCAATTGTTGTTGAGTGAATTGTCTCAAATCGGCCGGGAGTTTGTCATAGATAGCTAAGTAGGCTATTTCTGCTTTCCTTTGCTGTTGTTCGGCTTGTACTAATGAAGCTAGGCTTTGAGACCAAATATCAATCCTAATTTGATTCTTATTTTTTACTGTTAGATCCTCAAGTAAGGCTTTGAGGTTTGAATCAACATCAGGCTTTGCAAGGAGTTGATCGGTATAAAGGGTAAATTCAGGCCGGTTAGGTAGCAATTGGTTGAGTGTATTAATGTAGTCTTCCGATGGCGACCATTTGTTCAGTAAAAGATAGATTGACTCTAGCCAAGCAGCCTGATTACTCGTTTCTGTAAATGCTTCGTAAGAGATTTTAACTTCATTATCTGTCTTCTCTATATCGGTCTTGATTGTTTTAGCAGATGTACGATAATGATTTATTAATTTCTGAAAATCTCCCGACGTAATCTCCCATTCAGAATTGAACTTAAATTGCTCAACTTGAGTACGCTCTGTATACGCTGTTAGCAGACTGTTCAGATTAGATACATTTTCTAAAAACGTTCGAAGTGATATATGATTTTCACGTTTTTCTATAATCTTTTTTATCTCATTTTTTAAATTACCACTCCAACGTTGGAGCTTCTCTCGTAAGATATGCTTATCTTCAGTATTAAATAATGGATCTTGTATCTGTCGAATTTGTTCCCAAACCCCTGACAAGTTGGCCCAATACGTTTTAGGTAAATCTTCATCACCGGTCATCGATAACTTACCAAATAAAGCTTCCGCAGAGGGAACAAAGCGATTGTCGGTTCCAGAAGCAGGCTTCTTAGTTGGCAGTTGTTGAAAGTGCCGTAGTGCACTTTCTTCTTCTAAAGTTAGTGAACGATCTAAATGAGATGCCCAGTAGCCAAGAGAAGTTGGATCATCCAAATTAGTAAGAAGTATTAATTGCTCCTTTTCTTTGATTTGAGCATTCAGTTCTTCCAATATCTGTTGATACTCTATTAAGCCTGTTTCGTATCCTTTAGCCCAAGCGGAATCTTGAAAATCTTTCGTTAGATTGGCTTCCGAAAGTATATTCAGTAGCTCAGTAATGCTTTGGCGTTGCGCCTGTCTTTTCTGGTCAGTATTGAATTTATCAGTAAGTTGGTCGAGTGTCGCAGTAAGACTAATAGCATCTAGCCACTTTTGAACGGTGTCTGTTGCTTGCTTAGTTTTCTTTAGATCATTTTGTCTTAGGATTGCAGCATCATAAACCGCTTTAGCCTTTGCTGCCGCATCTGGTAACGTCTCCTGAAAAGAATTCACTAGTGGGCGTATTACCGCTAAACGAGCAAAATCTGTGCTCAGGCGTTGACACATATCGGTGACGCACTGTTGGCATTGAGCCAATAGTTGGCAGGCAAAGTGATAGTTCGCCTTTCCCCAGACAGCTTTGGCTTGCTTCTGTTCATTGTCTTTTTGTAATAGGGCTTTGAAATCTGCTTGCTGTTGCTTAAAATCTTCGATAGCCTTCAGATTATGTCCGTGTGATTGAATGTTCTTCTCAATATTGCGCTGGACAGTTTCTAACTGACTAAGCAACCTGTCACGTTCATTACGACCAAATAGGAATTGTTGAAGTGCAGTTGATTTATGCGCTTCGATTTTATGACCACGTGCAAATGAGCGGATAATAGTGGCGTAGTCTTTCAGTGCTTGCTGACCGGCGGTTGGCTTGAGCGGTAATAAATGGTTAGCTATAAGTAGTTCATGAAATTCTGTGAAGTGCTCATAAGGACGTAGCGTCACGCCTTGCTCAAATAAATGCATACTTAGATGTTCTAAAGGCAGTATAGCATTATCATCTAGCCGTATTAGTTGGCTTGAACTAAGTGGAGAGGCAAGCGGATTTAATGAATTTCCTGAAAATACATCACCCGCTTGTGCAACGAATGCTCGAGTACGTTGGTTGCCAGTCTGTAGAGCTGTACCCACAACAATATACTGCGTAGGAGCAATCTCTATATTCAAAAATGCGTACCCAATACCGCTTTTATCAGTTGTTGCTAGCACCATGCCGTCTGGAGTTCGCTTATCAGTTCCTGTTACTTCAGTAGCTGATTCGAACTTATCAGAACCCACTAAAATTAGTTGAAGCAGATCGGCAATCATGCTTTTACCTGCTGCACTATCACCAATAAAGTCTGTTCGGAATGGATGAAATAAATATTCGTATTCACCGTGATGAATTAGTCCCACTGTGCAGAGACTGTAGATACGAGGGAAATTCTTCATGGTTTTAAATAATTGTCTATGTTTTGAATGTGAGGTGCGTAAGCATCCGTTAGGCGACTGAATGCAGGTAATGTTTCGAATGTATCGCCATCGTAATCTACCCATTTTAATTGCCTGAATCGTTCAAACGCCGATTTGACAGCACTATCAACAGTGCTGTTATCTTCTGGATTATCGGTTTGACGTGGAGAGCGGGCGATTAACCGATTCAAATGGATGCGTAAGTCAGGGTAGTTTTCTCGAAGAATCCGTTTAAACTCTGTGATAGATCGGAGTTCAATATTTCTATCAAGTACCATAACTTTGTGTAGTAGAAAACCGATTAGTAACAGGTGATTCTCCAGCCGTTCGTAATGGTCGCCCAGATTGCCACGATGGTCAGCCATGAAATCAAGAAAATAATAGCTCTCGCCACCTTGAGTGCGTCGTTGAAGTTTTACTCGCAAATACTTTTCGTAGTAAGCCCGCAACGAATCTTCGTTTTCATCATTTGACAAAAACCGGAAAAGATCAGGGTCTGTACGACGTTGAATATGGACACCATCGCGCAAGGCGTAGTCTAACTTGGCGAAGAGATATTCGGCGTCATCGTCGAGGGTAAATCGGAGTTCTTTCGGTAAACTTGCATGTTCCATAAAAGAAGGTCGGGATAGGAGAGTTGCTGAGATGGTGGTTGAATGTCCAATTGCCAATCAGTATGACCACTGTATTGACGTAATACAAGATAACAAAACCGTAGTGCGATGTCGAACCGTTGTGGATCGTTGTTAAAAACACGAGGAAAATAATCGCTTAGTGCCAAGGCCCCCCTCTTTTCTAATTCCGCATGAAATTGGTCAAGCCACATTTGAGCTTTATCCTGCCGCCGAGCAGATTCAGTGGCTACTTGAAATGCTTCCTGTCTTGCAGTCTCATCGATCATCCTACGAATGCGTGGCTGAGGTGGTGCAGGAAACAATTCCCGATTCACGTCAAAGTACCATATCTGGGGCTTATGAATGCGCCAAGTGAATGATGAGATTTGGGTAGGCAATACCACTTTATTATTAGTAACTACACTGTTGTCCAACATATAGCGGATAAACTGCTCGGTTCTCGCTCGGAAGTTGGCTTGCTGGAAAACGCCAAAAAGCTGTTGTATTTTTGGCTGAATTCGGTCTAAACGTTCTCTGATGGCATCAAGTAAACGGCGAAGCTCAACGAAAAAGGTAATGGCTCGTTCCAGCTCAGGCAGGTCTTCATCAGGTGCTTCAAATTGATAGTCAGTCAGTAAACCACGGATAAACCTAGTATCACGATAAGCTGCGTTAAGTTGACCATATTCAAAAATCAATTGATCTAGCCTTTCTGATACAGAACGTAGCATTTGTAACACCTCTTCGTCGTCGAGACGCTGAAGTCCCAAATCTTTGACTAGTTCACTAATTTTCTCATCAAGTAAGTCAAGCTGCCGTCGAAGTTTGGAATGATTGACTTCAAAAATATCGGTATACCAACTTTTAAAAGTTTTGTCGACGATGCTAGTCTTTAAACTCTTCAGCAAGGTGGTGCATAGTTGCTCTACTTGGGTTGGTTTAAACCGGCCTTCAAGCAGTGTATAAACCAGATTACCGAATTTATGAGCAAAGTCGCGGAGATGATATTCTTGATTTACTGAATCATAGGACAAAAAATAGTGCTTTAGCCATTCAATATCGTTCTGAGCATGTTCATGGGGTTTCCGTTCTTTAACTGGATTAATTTCCCAATATATAGCTTCAATGTCAGTGTGTTTGAAGAAAGTGCCTAGTGTGTTGTTTTTTATACGATCGTATAGTCCCAGTACAACCATGCCTAACTTACGGTCAGGAATTACTTCATCATACCGATTCGGCTTATTAATCTCATCCCAAAAAACAAATTTTGGTTCCATTTAATAACTGGTTGGATAGTAATGAATCATATCATACATCAGTTTAGCAAGTTGAATATTTTAAAGAATAAATAAAAATTTCTTGTAAGCCATAGCTTTTATGCCTTTATAGTTGGAGGGAAGGCTGATTTTAATGGCTACTGCATCGCTCTATCAGATCAATCCAGATAGAAACGTACCCTGGAATGGGTTGTCAGACCTGCTAATCCCCCCGATTGTATCGTAAAGTTGCTGTTTTCGAACAGTTAGGCTATGCGAAAAAGGCCTTAGGGCGCTTGCAGGGACGGAGTGTGGCTATTCCTAATCGGGCGCCTTTGCTTCGGCATCGTAATCAATAATAAACCACTCATGGTATAGCGTGGTCAGGTAAAAGCCTTCTGGTTGGAGGTCACCAATGGCGATAAATCCGGCTCCGAACAGACTATCGTCGTAGGTAGTGTCTTTGAGGTAGACAACCAACTTGGCGTGGTCTTCGCTCCGAAAGTGATGCAGAAAGGTGATATTCGGATGGTGGCTTCGGCTGATGGGTAAAAGTATCCAATAAGCGCCTATCGACATGAACTGTGGACGAGCGGCAACCGGGTCGAAGTTGGGTTCCCAGCGGAAAATCATATCGTCTGGCGAGTACGTTTTAAACTTCCACGCCCACGTTTCAGGGCCTTCGTGTTTCTCAATAATCCGATCCCAACGACTGCCCTTTATTCGGTCGAGTGTCTCGGGCGATAAATCTTCTACACGCATAATTTTTTACTATTTCTTCGTGTCCTAAACCGATGTTTACGTAAATGCTTCAGGGCTAGATAATCGATCACACCAATACACATTTTCCAGCCTGAATATCAGCTTCGACTTTCTTGTATTTCACGTCCTTCACGACTTTCCCATCCATGTAGCGAACCGATACTTTGTCGTTACGTCCGGGCGTAGGTTGTACCTGACGCGGCATAGGATAGCTACTCCGTTGCGAGGGGAACAGCGCGCCATTCGGGGGTGTATCATCGTCCTCATCGTCCAGAAAATCCCATTTGCTTTCGTTCGGGTTGTTGAGCAAATTCTCTTTACGGGCTTCGCGCCAGACTTCCAGTTCCGGGTCAGGATGGGCTTTGTGCCAGGCCGACGGATCGCGCAGATAGTCGTACTGCTCCCGTATGGAGCGTAGCGGTCGGTGGTTGGGCGGCAGCGACCGTTTGATCATTTCGCGCTCTACGTCAGCCAGATCGCCCTGAATGTTCAGCGTAACCAGATTGCGGGCATAGGCCGTCCGAATCAGTGGCATCAGTTCGGTGAGGTGTAACGTCGTTACGTCGCTGATCATGAACGCAATCAGGTCGGCGTCGAGCAGGTCTTCATCGTCGGCGTGGTTGAGAAAATAGGCAAACACATCGGCGTACCAGGTCTGTGCCAGGGATTTCCATTCGGGATAGTCCTGCACGGCCTGTTCCCAGGCGTTCGAGATGGTGCTTTTTGAATAGGTGTTCACATCTGGCTCCTGCATGAACGCCTGGAGGACACCGGCCTGCTGAGGCAGCAATCGCCGGAAATACGGTACATAAAAATCATCGGTATAATCGCCCCACCAGAAATCCCGAAAATCACCACCTTGCCGAAGCGTTTCCAGCACGGCCTCCAGACACTCGTCGGCCTGCAACTCGGTAGCCAGCAGCAGGGCATGGCTGGCAAAGTTGTGCCGTTTCTCATCCCAATCGTCCTCCTGAAAATGCTCGTACCGATAGATGGTATCGAGCAATACCTTCGACAAATCAGCCGTGAGCGACGGACGTGGTAGGGCCAGCAGCGTAGCAATTTTATCGGCCGGAATAGTATAGCCGTACTGATAAAGCCACTGAATTTCGGGGTGTTGGAAAATAGGCGGCTCGTTAGTCTGTTTGTCGCCCGCCCGAAACGAACCTTCGATGTTGATGGCATTGGCTAAACCTTCCTGCAACTGATCGAGGTTGTAGCGCATCCGAGCAAAATCTAACTCTTGCTTCAGCGACCGCAATTGCTCTTTAGAATGATAGCCCAGCTCGGTCAGCAGCCGCAACCGGGTTTCGGCCGCATCGGGCCTGTTTTTCGCCAGATCGTAGGCAAACGCTACGTGCGTAAAGTTAGCTACCTCCGATACGTGAAACTCCGACCGGTCGGGATAAAACAGCGAAATGTCGGTAGGTGGACCGCCGAATAGTGCCTCTACGCCCTCGGTATCGTCTTGTTGTAAATATTGATGGGTTTTATTGGTTAGTCCCATCAGGTAGCGCGGATGCTGCTTCACGGTCTGGTCCAGCAACTCGCGGGCGCGGCTTTTCTGCCCCGTCAGTTCATAAGCCAGCATCAGGTAGTTTTTCAATATAGGTACGTTGGGATACTGCTGAACCAGATTCTGCAACTGCTCTACCTGCCGCCGGTTGGATCGGTTTCGCACAGCCTCATACAAACCTGCCAGTTGCGACTTAAGCTCCGGCGGTGCTGTTCCATCGTCGAGCGGGTCCCAACTGATTTTGTAGCTAAGTTGTTGTAACCCCTTGACGGCTGGGAGTTTAGGTGAGTTGCTCTGGCCAAATAAGTCGGCGAGTTTATCGGGTAACGCCATGTGCGGAAAGCTTGTGTTGAGGGCGTAAAGATACGGGAGATTGGGGTTGGGGGATTGAGCAGGAGCGGTTGGGGAGGAGTGGGTGAGGGAGCGATTGCCCAATGGAGACCATACACAGGGCTCATTATTGGGTATCTTTAGGGTTAAGCTACCTTTGATGGCTAACCAGCCTAAACGACTAAACCTATGAAAAAGCTGCTAAACTGTACGATAAGCCTGTTACTGACCGGGCTAATCAACACCGTAAACCTATTAATGGCGCAGTCAACTCCACCGGCTTCCCTTTCCGTTGGTGCGGCCAAAGTAGATATAACCCCTGCCCTGAACGACCTGAAAAAACCGTATTTCGGTATCAACGACAACATCTACTCCCGAGCTGTCGTCATCAACAATGGCAATACGACCGTAGCCCTCGTTTCGGTGGATATTGGCGGAATCAACGACGAAATGGCCGACCGTATCCTCGCTAAAGTTACGGCTTTATCGGGCATTCCTACCCGAAACATCCTGATAACGGCCACGCATACGCATAGTGTGCCGTTCGGGATTAGTGGAGAGGCCTTTGAGTCGAAAATTGCCAGCGCCGTAAAACAGGCGAAAGACAAGCTACAGCCCGCCCGTGTCGGTTATGGCGAAGGGGTATCCTATATCAACGTTAACCGCAACATCATCGACCCCGACACCCGCCGGTGGTGGGAAGGCCCGAATTACGATGGCCCATCCGACAAAACCGTGGCTGTGGTCACCTTCGAATCGCTGGCCGGTAAACCCATTGCCATCTATTACAACTATGCCATGCACGGCGTTATTTCCGGTATGTTCGATCAGGTGAGCGGGGATGTGCCGGGAGCGGCTTCGCGCTATCTGGAAAACAACTTCGACGACGAAGCCGTGGCCCTCTGGTCGACTGGTGCCTGTGGTGATCAGAACCCAATCTATTATCAGCAGACCTACGATTTGCGCGAAATTCGCGTTAAAGAGTACGCCAAACGAGGCATCGACATCAGTAATAAAATGCCTCCCGGTGGCGAAGGACTGGATCGGAAAGACCCGAAGGTGATCAAGCTGATGGAGCAGCAAAAGCAGATGCTGCTGTCGATGGGGCAACTGCTGGGCGAGGAGGTACTCCACGTGATGCGGGGCACCAAACGGAAGGTAAGCAATCCTGTTCTTCAGGCCGATCAACGCATAATTACCTGTCCCGGCCGCAAACGGCTGGATGAGGGTCGGGCGGGCTACGCCGGTACGTATGAAGATGCCGATTCGATTCCTATCCGGCTGGGGTTGATCCGTCTGGGCGACATTGCCTTTACGGCGGTCAATGGCGAAGTGTTCAACCCCATTTCCACCCGTTTGAAAAAAGAATCGCCGTTTGCCAACACCCTGATGACTACGCTAACCAACGGCTATGCCCGCTCGGGTTATATTCCCCACGATGCCGCTTTTGGCACCTACACCTTCGAAGTGGTTTCGTCGCGACTCAAACCGGGTTTTGCCGAAACTGCAATTGTCAATGGCCTGCTCGATATGATGTACGCCAGCCTTCAGCTAAAGCCGTAATGGGGTGGAATGGATACCTATCTGAGGGCATCGGCTGTCTTTTGTGAGTAGTCGTCTAAACTGTCTTCCTCAACAATATGCACATGAGGCTGATTCGCTAATAGCTGAACGGCCTGCTCATAGGGTTTGTACAATTTTCGATCTTTCGGCCGGGCGACGAGTACATCGAAGCGGGCATTACGCCGTTCTGCGTAGTCATTAAGCACAGTGAACTGGCCTACGTTAAGCGTTGCTTTTTCGTTGATGGACTGCTCTAATTTCAGATCAAAACTAACGGGCTTCACTAAGTTAAAACTCCCATTTTGCCAGGCAAAGGGGAACTGATAGGCAAAGCTTGTTCCTTCTGGCTTAACCGTAATCGGACGTTCGAAAGCTTCACGAGACAGCAGACCATCAAGACGCTGGCGAAGAAGTTGTTTGTATTCTTTCAGCAGATAGGTTCCGTCATGGCGTGGCCGATACTCGTCTTCATCGTAGAACGAGAGGTACAGTCTATAGAACTGTTCACCGATTGCCGATAAATCCTCTGTGTATAAAACCGATGCTTTTACTTCACCAAACTGCAAGGCACTACTGTCGCGAGTCAGAATTTCGTTGTCAATCAGTTGCCGTGGGTGCGCTTCGTAATCAGCGAAGATTTCAGGCTGTTTCGTTAATTGCTTTGTTCGAGCGGCAATGCCCTTGAAGTAGGAACGTATTACCTTTTCGGCAAACTTAGGGTATAGTTTTCGAATGCGCCCTAACCGCTCGGGGTGGAGAAAAACAGCCTGGCGTTGCTCCGGGAACAGTAACAACACGCCAACGTTCAGCACCTCACCCAGCGATTGGGCGTACCGGTATTGCAGGACGCTATAGTAGAAGACTGAGTTCACGCGATTAGTATTGTTAAAAAATTACAGGATATTACGGACTATACATACTTTGGTTTACAGTGGGTGCTTGTCGAATCGGCAAATGTAAATAAAGGATTATTTTTTTGTTAATTGCCACGACTTCAAGCACTAGTAAAAGCCATGTATCCACATCTAATTTATACAAACCCTCCTCAAGTTGATAAATTCAGTCAGCCCAACCGTGTTCCTGGTGAAAAGCCAAAAGATACTGATCAACCGAACTATGCCCCAATGCAACAGGACTTTAGTGCGTCTTTGGCGAAGTTTAACCTTGATCGTGCCCGCCGGGCAGAAGGCCGTACATTACCCGTACCTGCTCATATAGATTACATTCGGATTCGGTTCTTTAGCGTTTTCGATAATGCTAAATTTGAATCACGCTACCGATCAAATTTTGGATTGGTTCCAGTCCTATCTGATGAATTCAATCAGCGAATATTATTTGCCATTGCAAACGACGATCGCTTCCAGAATTTCCTAAATGAAATTTTGAACTTTATCAATGCAGATCAGCATGAGAAAGACCAACGGCAATATAACAGCGACTTGTTATTTATTAAGGGATTTGAGCTATTAACTTCTCCTGATATTCTTCCCTCAATTGACATACCTTCTGATGTTATACTGAATCTGGTTGATAGCCACCTAGATATTACTTCGATTCGGGAGTCAATTAATGGTGCTTTAGCCAGTTATCTGGAATCAAATGAGATTCGTTATGAGTTTGTAGATGGCAATAGTACCATTCAACTGTGGGATGTGACATCCGCTGAGTTAACAGAAGTAGTAAACAATTTTGATGTTATCACGTCTGTTCGGCCTAATGCGTTTGGAGTTATTTCACCAGATCGTTATGGTATCGCATCGCGCAGTTTTGGATTTCAACCCGTCTTGCCAGATAATGAGATTCCCATAATTGGCATCATAGACACAGGGATCAGTGATCAAACGCCTTTGGCTGAATTGATTATGAATCCAAGAGAAAATGATCCGTATGATTTGACTCGAACAAACGCCCGAATCGATAATTGGGATAATACGTGGGGGCACGGAACCGGTGTTGCAGGTATAGCTGCTTTTGGCCATAAATTGCATTCACGAGTCAGTGGACAAGTACAAGCAGATGCTCGTTTACTATCAATAAAAGCTTTAAGCCCTCGTAATCCCCGTGTTTCGGATAATGCCATTAGTGAGGCTATTCGTAGGGCAAATAAGGAGTTAGATGTACGGATTTTTGTACTGACAATATCCGAAAATATCAAGGACGATAATGAGCCTATTTCAGCCCTAGCGTATGAATTAGATTTGCTTGCCTACGAATTGAACATTTTAATATGCATTGCTTCGGGCAACATGCGCAGAAATATGATCGATGCCTTAGGGCAAATGTTGCCTTATCCCAAGCATTTCTCAGATGCAGAAAATAATATTCATAGTCCAGCTGAGAGTATGAACAATCTAACTGTAGGGGCAATAGCAGATAATTTGGAGGCTAACCTATTTGTCGCAGGAATTGCTAATGACAAAACGGCTCCTGCCATCTACTCTTCTAAGTTTCATATTAATCTTGACTCTGCTACATTGACCCAAAATCAAGCTAACAAACAGTTGGTCAAACCTGATATACTATATTACGGGGGAGATCATGAGATTACGGGCGATAAAAGTAGAACAGGCATTAGTGTGCTGACACCTAAAATAGGTCAATACTTCGTTAGAGAAACTGGAACTAGCTATGCTGCGCCATTCGTAGCTAATTTGGCTGCGCGAATTTTGGGAGAGTATCCGCGCCTGTCTATGCAGACGGTCAAGGCTATAATAGTCAATTCAGCAACTGTACCAAAGCTGGATGAAACCTTTACTCCTGTTTCAAAATCTGTTTTGAATAACGTTTTAGGGAAAGGTATTCCATCTGAACCGATTTGCCTTAAATCCACCGATCATGAAGCAACAATTATTCTGGAAGATGGTATTCTGCCGGGCCAGATTCAAACATATTCCTTGAAATTACCCGACTATTTATTGATTTCAAAAAAAGCGACGGGCTTACTTGAGTTTCAACTAACTCTATGCTTCAAATTTAAGCCTATTCAGCACAGTCAGAGCACATACTGTCCCATTCATATTGGATTTGGCGTTTTTAGAAATGCCGAATTGAGTCAGATTGCTTCAGGGAAACTTGATGATCAATATGACAAAGAAACTAACGAGAGAACCAGCAAAGGCCATCGGCTAAGGACCGGTTGGTCGCAAGACCCTTATTATCGTGGTAAATTGCTCTGCAACACACAGAAAACCTCGTTCATAGTTGGTAAAAAAGAGTTGATTGATGAGCAAAATACATTCGTTATAGTACTATCATCCCAGTTTAGTAAATTACTGACTGAAACGCAGAAAGCAGAATACGCACAAGAAAACGAATTTACAATAGCCATTCGGGTACATGAGCGACCAGCCAAGGGAGAATATATTGATTCGCTTTATGAAGGAATCCGATTGGTCAATAATCTGAGTACATTGATTGAGCTGGATGCAGACTTGGAAGCAGAGGCTACCGCTGAATAATTAAGAGGCTTCCAATAAAGTCCTACGTTCTTGGTTTATAAGATCAGCCCAGACGGCTGTCTGTATTTTCTGGGATTTGTGTTGCCCATCATATTTTGAAAATAAACTTCGCTTTATAGCAGTCAATAGCGTTTTTTGAATAGTATAATAAGATAATCCTAAAGAATCTTTGATTACCTTCTGTGCTTTCGTTTCATTGTCAAAGGTAAAAGTCGAACTAGCAAGTGTTTTATTAATGAGTTCGTTAATATGGGCTTCGTCAGGTAATTCTAATTTCACAGACAGGTCAAAACGACGCAATAATGCGTCATCAATCATATCTTTCTGATTAGTTGCAGCAATAACAATACTGCTTTGAGGCAGATAATCAAAGAGTTGCAGGATTGTATTAACAACTCGCTTCATCTCCCCGTGATCCTGACTATAATCTCTGATTTTACCCAGTGTATCGAACTCATCCATAAATACGATACAATCTTCGGTAGCGGCTCGCCGAAATATTTTAGCTAAATTTTTGCTGGTTTCGCCCAACTTAGAAGAGACAATAGCTCCCAAGTTGATGACAATCATCATTTTCTCCAGCTCTCCGGCCAATACATAGGCCGCCAAAGTCTTACCACAGCCCGATGGGCCGTAGAATAATACCTTATTTGATACAGGTAGATCGTATTGACGGAGCAGTTCGATAGAGCGATGTTCCTCAATAAAATAGGCTAACTCTGCATGGACGGCTTCTGAGCAGACCAAGTTAGGGAACCGATAATCGGACGTGAGCTTTTCAAGTATAAAATCGCTTACTTCACGATCTTCTTCCCTTAATATGTGTTTAGGAGACCCTATTTTAACGATTCCATTCGTTTGCTGTTGACGAATAGCGTCCTTTAAAATTGACTGAAGCTGGAGGGCAAAGTTGACTTTCTTCGTTTGCTTCGAGTGCTCAATCAGCTCATTAAGGGTAAAAAGAAGCTTCTCTTGGTCGTTCTCCAAGCCATACTTCGCTATTTCCTTAATGTAATCTATCTGTTGCATCGCTCTTTAAATTACACAAAATAAGGGATAATATCTAACGAATTTTAATGCTATAACTATAAACCCAAAGACTTATTTTAAATAGGCATTATCAGTTTTGATTTCATGTGCCTATACCCTGAATAAACTCAGCCGCTTGCGCATCATATAGGCGCAGGTATTGATGCTAAGGTAAAATCCGCATCTAGTCCAATTTGGAAAACGCCCTCTAAATCAATAAACTTACTTTGGAACACTTATACTTATGATTGAGAAAAGTAAAATTTGGTTAGCTTATGTTTGATACACTTGCCTTTGCACAGGATATTTTGTCGCAGAAAGGCAGGCTCTCTGAGGCTTTGGGGCTGCCGTCTTCAAACCATCAACATTTAACTGCTATCGTTGCCTATCAACATCTCATTGATAATTGGGTCGAAGATGGTGCCATTGCTCCTACACATCAAACGGTTCTAGCGGCCCTCGATATAGCCTTATTGCTTACCGTAACGGGGCAACTGATTTATCACACATCGCCCGGCCCGGTTGGTGAAATTATGATTAACCTCCGCAATGGTGATAAGTCGGTAGAACTGCTTGCCTATCCCAGTGGTCGGAATAAATTTGTTCGCATTGGCTCTGACGAGACTCCCCAACAAGGCCTACTGACGCCGGAATCGTTACGGGAAACTTTACAATGGCTTAACCGATAATTTAGGATTGATGAATAGTACCCCCGTAGCAGACGAAGAACAATTATACCGAAGTATCTACCGCACGCCCTGGCATAAATACGTTGATCCCGATGGTCGGCCTACATCACGAAATTTCAAACTTAGACCCAAAGACGAAGGAAAGCTATCGGTCGATGCAGCTAGCCTGACTACCCCAGAACATTCGGTTCGGGATCTTAGCAAATTTGCGCTTGCTTCTCTTGCCAATAGCGATGTAAAAGCTATTGAGCTATCGACATTTCATGATCCCTGTACGGTTGAAGAACACGGCTTCGATAACCCAGCCCATGCTTACATCTGGGGTATGGATGAGGAAGATGATATTAAGCCCGCTTTACTGGCGCGGACGGCGACTGTGATCTTGAAATAACTTTATCAATTTCTCCTGCCCACTCCCTACGGTTTTTCGTTCTATCTCCTTATCGGCAGTTTCGATACGTTTGTCAGTTACCTGAAACAAAACTGATCTGCTACTGACCAGCGGCCCGATAAGGTCACGAACTAGGCTTAGATGGTCGAAAAAGTAGAAAACTCTTTGAAGCAGTATGGCGACGATGAGTAAACTATCGTTGTACTTTATAACTCCTTTTTGCCAAATAACACCTTGGCTTCAGCGTCATAATCAATGATGAACCACTCATGGTAGAGTGTCGTCAAGTAAAAGCCTTCGGGTTGGTAATCGCCGATGGCGACATATCCGGCCCCGAATAGACTGTCGTCATAGGTCGTGTCTTTGAGATAGATGACCAATTTGGTGTGGTCTTCGCTCAGAAAATGATGTAGGATGGTGATGTTCGGATGGCGGCTTCGGCTGATGGGTAAAAGTATCCAATAATCGCCTATCGACATGAACTGTGGGCGAGCGGCAACCGGGTCGAAGTCGGGATCCCACTTGAAGACCATATCGTCCGGTTGGTACGTTTTAAACTTCCATTCCCACGTTTCGGGGCCTTCGTGTTTCTCAATAATCCGATCCCAGCGGGTGTGCTTGATCCGGTCGATTGTCTGGGGCGATAAGGCTTCTACCTGCATAGTTTTTATTAGTTCTTATGGTAAACTAAGCTATTTTGGTCGCGCTAAACGGTTCATTCTCAATTCTTCCCGCAAGGCACTCAGACGACTATAGGTGTTGTACAGGTGCTGGGCGAAAATAGCTACCTGTGGTTTGAGCGATTGAAACGTAGCCAACGCGGCTAGCCAGCTTGCTATACGCTGGTACAAGTCGCGGCCCCGCTGTCCGCTTTCGAGGGATGTTTTCGTTCGATCCATCACTAAATCCATGCACTCGCTGGGGTGCGATTGGGCTACCAGTTTCAGTACATCGGGCAGTTGACGTATATAGAGCCAGTTTAGCGATTTTAGCCAGTCAAACAGGTCGTTAGTACGGTTCTCGGCATGGAGTACCTGCGCCAGGAACAGGGGGTGGGAGGCATAGGCGCTAAGAAAGCTGTCGGCAAATTGACGACGTTGCGTGTCTGTCCAGAATTCACGTAACGTCAGATAATCATCGAAATGACCAATGCTTCGACAGCGATTTTCAAGGGCGTTCAAATAAAGGCTCAGGTCAGGGCCGGGCGCGAGCGATGTTGTCGTGAGGTGTTCGAGAATAAATGCATCGAAAGTGCCTGGAAAGTGTTTCGTGAGCCGGTGAAGGGTTTGAAGCAATATCGGTAAATTCCCCGACTGCTGTCGACGCTGGAGTAGTTGCAAACCAATAGCCTTGTCGTGATCCGCAAAGGTCTCGGCGGTTTTCAACCATAAGTCCTGATCGTGAAGGACATCGGCGATTCGTAACTGGACATATTCTGTGCCTAATGATTGCCAGCCATATTGGGTAATAGCCTGTTGAACGATTCTGGCAGAAGGCGTGTCGGTGACCAACGCTAGCAGCAACGGTTCAAACGCTTTTATGTCGTAGTAGATTTCGTCAGGATTGTTTTCTAATTCATCGAAGTATCGAACGCGCTCGCCCAACTGATTGAGCGCCTGACTGATTTGATCAGGATGTAAAACCCGCCCGGCCATCTGGGCATAGGTCTCGGCTAATAGGTTTTGCCAGACAGCCCATGTTTGACTGGGGTAATCGTCGATAATTCCATAGTTATCGTCGTCAGGTTCATATGCGGCCAGGGCGCCTTCGTAAACACCCAGGTAAATGGTCATGGTGTCGGTCAGCCGCCCTTCGCGCAGGGCTTTCGCAACGCGTTCGGCGTACTCGGAAAGAATCGATTCAATGAGTGGGTCGGGGTCAGGCGATTCTTCGGAGTAATAGTCATCCTCGTCCATTTCCAGCCCTTCATCATCGAACCGCAGTTCAGAAAGTGCTTCAAAGACCTCTGTACTGATGGTGTCGATACTTGTAGTTTCCTCATTATCGGCCTTGGTAAAGAAAACAGGTTTGAGGGCTGGCTGTTCCGTTCCTATAAACTGAGCGAATTGTACCTGAAGCTCAGGTTGTTTTTCTAAGAGTTGCCGCAGGAAATTTATTTTCTGGTCGGTGCTGGTTTGGTGCCAGACTTCCTCCAGACTTACCAACGGTTGATCAGGAATTGTAGGGCTATCGACTAGCTGAACAACAGGCCCAAACTGATCGATAACTGCCAGGCCGAATGCTACGCAATGTTTGCAGATGCCCTCGTAATAGTATGGACAGCTACAGTCGAACTCCGAATTAAGATGACTCAGCGTTAGAGAAACCTCATATAACTCCGAGCCTTCAACTTTCCCAGTGAAGGTATTACCCGCGCGCTTGATACGTCGAACGGCGTTGTTGTAGAAATAGTCTTCACCCCGGCTAAAGCTGGTGGCATTGGCAAGTTGCTGAAGTTGGGCTCGGCTAAGCATAATCGGCTGATGCTTTTCGACAGGATTTACAGAATGAACAGGATTGTTTACTGACAAAATTAATTCTGTAAATCTTGTAAATCCTGTCGAAAAAACCTTTACCGAAACCGTAGCACCTGTCTCATAAATTTACAGACGACCGATCGCGCCATTGGTTGATAAGTCCAGCAAACGGAGCAGTATTGGCAAATGAACAAGCTGACTAGCGTTAGGTGGAGCCAGTAAAGGTGGCGACCAATTTTAAGGCCCGGTTGTAGGAATCGTATCTGACTCATGAGTGCTCCGCAATTCATCATGAGTTTCGTGAATTCGGGCTTTCGGATTGATTCAGGGAGTTATCGAACGAGGCAGGTTGTATAAGTGGCATATAGGCAATAAGGGAGGTTTCGAGGAAGAGTATAAAGAGCGAAAGCTAGCGGGCGTAAATACACCCACTAGCTTAGTACGTACGCAGATCGCGTTTGGCTTAGGCCAGCGCCCGAGAGAACAGACCCACCCGCTCACGGAGCAAATAGCTGCTGATGTCGGTGCGGAGGTTACCGTTGAGGGTAAAGGCCCGCAATTCCGGCGACAGGTTGGCGTATTTGTCCAGTGCCTTGAACCAGGCGCTCCGATCCAGGTAAGGCGCTAACAGAATACGAGCCTGGTTTAGCGCACGGTGTTGCCGGGGCGACCAAATAGGCCGCTGCCGGTAAATGTATCCCTGACCGTTCAGCAGGTCGGGCAGCGCTTGTGGCGGTGCCATTGGAACCAACTCGGCCAGCAGATACAACCCTAATTCAACGTTAAGCAAGCGATTCGCCACCATGCCCGGCAGTGCGTGCCGAAACCGAATTCGACTAGCCAGCGGTTCCTGCCAGCGTAACAAGCTAGCAAGAGCCGGGCGAGCAACAGGGGCGGTGGTGAGGAGCGTGTTCATTTGTATGTTTGTTTATTGTTCTATACAAATATCACACCATGAGAACGTAATCTTTTTACGTTGTTCTTTATTTTTGACATTATTTTCGGGTATTTCGCAAAAAAAGCCGCACTACGAGGGTACAAAACTTAAAACCCTCATAGCAAGACTGTTAGAACCTATTTTCGTTTTCTTCTTTCCCTTGGGCTGTGAGAGTGCCTGGAATGGATAGGTATTTCTGATGCAGGTGGAGCAGCCCCGGAGGGGTGACCTGTCAATAGCTCTCAATACATAAGTCGAAGCGCCGTAGGTGCGACCTATATAAACAGAATTAGGTCGCACCTACGGCGCTTCGACTTATGGCAAATCCTGTGTTTTCTATTAACAGGTCGCACCTACAGTGCTATATGGATAGGTTGAAAAATGTGTATATACCTAAGGTACCCCACAGCCTAAAGTAAGCCTCTAATTGCTGATTGGTTGAGTAATAGCGAATTTTTGAAAGGAGTAAATTCGATGTTTGCCATTGTCTTTTACGGCCCAGTTTTCCCAAAAGCAAATGACCAGAAGCCATTGCGAAATATCGGCCTGACGGGCTTCGTAGCCACGTTGGCGTAGCGACTTTTTTACGTCCAGCGTAGTGGTGCTGCCGTTAGCCAGAATGAGTGCCGTGGCTACAAATCGAATAACCAGCGGGTCTAATTTTTTACGTTGTGCCTCCATCTTACGATTTGATTCTGACGATGTACCGAACCGTACATTGCGCCTGGTTGTAAACAATGAATTCGTTCTTTTGCAGACTAACTCCCTGACGGGCAAATACTGAATCATAGCGGGAATCCAGTTTCTTTAGCGCGTTGCCGTCCAACTGCATATGCTGCGGTTCGTGTTTGGTCAGTTCCAGTTGCTCACCAACATGTACTTCATAAATAGCGAGATACGCTTCATTCTGACGACCGTTGGTCCAGACCGAACCGTTCAGCGATGTATAATTGAGCGACTTGCTGAATTGGTCGGCGAAGTAGATTCCGTATCCGAACATTTTGCCTGTAATCACTGCGTTCGCCGGGCGCAACACTAAGCCATTTTTTAGAATTGATAACCAGTTTTCGCTCCGGCTACCGTGCCAGAGAGCCAGCGTTTTACGATTTTGTTGTTTACCTACGTAGGCATTGAAAGCAGCATCGGTAGCAGCATGACGTACGCTGAAAGCCGCGTCGAATTTATGGGCATTTTCCCCCATCATTTTCTTGATGAGCTTTAGAACATGATTGTCCGTTTCGGGTTCGATGGTCAGATTCATGCTTTCCAGAAGCGTTGGCGGAGCCTGATCGGGACTGGTAGGAACGGGGGCCAGTTCAACCTGACCACGCATTACATCGAGCGTAGCCTGTTCATCGGCGAGATTGTCGCGGAGGGGTTGCAAATCATCATCCGAAAGCGGTGCATTGCCTACCAGGTGCTGGCCTACGTGGGTCATCCGGCGCGGAATCACTTTAAACAGGTCGAGGAGTCTGGAATTGAAGGCGCTTGTGTTCATGCCTACTCGAAGTTGCGTTGCCAGCTCATCGAGCATTTGTTGAGCCGTTTCGACTTGCTTGCGGGTAACCTGCTGAGCTGTGACGGTATAATTCTGAAAAATAGACAGATTTGCTAGGTCTAGCAGTCGACTCATCAGGCCACGTACGGTTGGGTCGGCAATGGTACTGGCATCTGTTGCAGGGCTGGATTCTGCAAAAAGATGGGTTTGGTCGGTATAGCCCTTGGCGGTTTTCTCACGGAGTTTCTGGTTCCACTGCGCTAGGGGATGGGTAGCTTTATTGCGAAAACCACCTACCCGGCCGTAGTAGACATCGAACGTACCGTTTTCATTTTCACGCATTTCATAGAATTTGTTGTTGTTTTCGGCGGTCACCATAATCAGTTTCACTGTCCGTAGGGTCGAGTTGGGTGATTCGGATGGCATAGGCCTAACTTGTTCAGCAGGAGTAAGCTTCGGAGTATTGGGGTGTGGGCGAACGGTAGTATCGGTATCGACTGAGGCAGGGCGGTTCCATACCCGTTGGAGCAACTGGTTCAGCATAATCGTAGTCAGGAGTTGTGAAGGATAGTCAAGTATTGTCAGGAATGGTCAGGTTTTGTCAAGGGTTGTCAGAAATGGTCAGGGCTTGTTTAATAGCTACTCCTGACAAAACCTGACTATTTCTGACAACTCCTGACCATTTACTTAGGCCAGCATTTTGCGTAAAACGCCAAGCCGGTTGCGGGAGAAGCCAACCGTTTTTTCGGAAAAATGGCTGTAATCGGAGCTGAGATCAAAGGCCAGCCGATGGCCGGGAGCCGATGCATAAGCTACTAATAATTCCTGCCACTGAAGATTATAGGCAAAGTGCGACAACAGCAGCCGTCCACGATTCAGGTATTTCTTTTGTTTTGGGGTCAGGCCAGACCAATCCGTATCGTCGGGCCGGAGTAAAGCAGGGAGCGCCGTTGCAGGAGCATCCGGGTGTAGTTGCTGAAGTAAAAATAAACCCAGTTCGAGGTCAACTAATTGCCGGGTCGAAAGCGACGGGCGGGGCGTGTAAGCCGATGTGTTTGCGCGGGGACGTGAGGTATGAGTCATGATAAGTCTATGTGATTGTCCGATTCAAAAGTATACTACCAAAAACGTAATCTATTTACGGTCTTCTTTTTTATTGAAAAAAAATTTTGCTCCTTTGTGCTCGCCAAATATAATCACAATATCGGTGAATATATTTCACTTGTATTATATATAATATTGTATGCCTATAACCCGCTCAGCTTTTCAACGGTATCGACTCATCGACGAAATCATTAGTCGGTACCCCCGCCGATACTCCAAGCAGAAACTTTTTGAACTATGTCAGGACAAATGCGGCATCCGGTCCATTTCGTCGCTCGAAAAGGATATCCAGCGGATGCGCGAAGACCACGACGCGCCTATTGAATACGACAAACGGGCTAACGGTTACTATTACAGCAATCCGCAGTTCAGGCTGCTGAACTTAATGCTAACCCCCGACGACATGGAGGCTCTGGAGCAGGCGCGCGAAGTACTGGCGGCTACACAGGGCGCATCGGTGGCCGATGAACTAGATAATGCCTTGCAACGTGTGCGGCAGAGTCTGGACATTATTCGGGAAGTGAAAACCGATGCGCCGACACGACGGGTTGTGTATGTTGAGGAGAAAATCCTGGGTGGCAATCGACAGTACGTGCCTGTATTGATTCGGGCCGTGAATCAGAATCGGCAAGTGGCGTTTCGGTATCTAAAGCACGAAGAGGCCGTGTCGATGAGTGGCAGCCTTACCATGCGTAAAGCGAAAGCCCGTACCGTTGACCCCAATCTTGTTACCCTCGATCGACCTAAACTGCGAATTTTACACCCGATTTTATTGCGGGAAGTAGCGGATAGCTGGTACGTCATTGGCTACGATGCGGCCAGTGGGGGCGAAAAAACCTTCGCGCTGGATCGCATGAGCGAGCTTGAGTTACTAGATGATCCCTGCGATGTTCCGGGCGCCATATTGACCAATGTGAGCGAATTGTTCGAACACATTTATGGCATAACCGATAGCCACGGCCCCGTCGAAGACATTGTCTTATCCTTCAGCCCCTTGTTCGGGCGTTATGTGAAGGCCAAACCCATTCACCAGACGCAGGAAGTCCTGAGCGACACCGATACCGAATGCGTTGTACGGCTTCGACTGGCGCCCAACCGCGACCTGCTCATGCACCTGCGCAGCTACGGCGAACACCTCACTGTACTGCAACCAGAGAGTCTGGTGAAAGAGATGAAAACGTCGCTGGAGGCTACGCTGGCGAAGTATTGAACTACACGAAATACGTGAGGTCAGGTTCTTTAACCTGACTCATAAGGTTTCTCAAAACCTATATGTGCGTACACATAGGTTTTGAGAAACCTAAAATGTCGGTTATTAGTAACCGACACCACGACTCCACGTCGAAGCAATCCCTGACCATTCTTGACAAATCCTGACTATACCCAACCATTTACCTATGCCCTCATTTACAACAACCCTTCAGAAATTCGGTGAAAAAGGAGATAAAACCCGGTGGACGTACATCGAGATTCCGGTTGCCATTAGCGATGAACTGAAACCCGGACAGAAAAAGTCGTTTCGGGTGAAGGGAACGCTGGACAATTACCCCATTAAACTGGTTGCCCTACTTCCGATGGGGCGATCCATAAACCCAGATGGCGGTTTTATGATGCCCATAAACGCCACCATGCGCCGGGGAATCGGGAAGGAAGAGGAAGGAACACAAATCAAGGTCACCCTTGAAGTCGATAACGATCCATTGCCGCAGTCCGCTGATCTGCTCGATTGCTTAGAAGACGATCCAACCGCATTGGCGAACTTCCGAAAGTTGAGCCCTAGCCATCAGAACTACTTCAGTAACTGGATTGAAGACGCTAAAACCATCGATACCAAAACCAAACGACTGACACAGGCCGTCACAGGTTTGTCGTTGGGAATGAATTTCGGTGAGATGATCCGGCATTTTAAACCAGGATTTATTTGATTTTACTGACCGACCTTGATTTTTATAGATTAGGTGATTTAGCTTTCAAAGAAAGCCGAAGGCTAAAATCATAAAAATCACAGTCGGTCAGTAAAATCAAATAAATCCTGGTTCAGACTAATTAAACGGTAAAATCAGTTTCAAACAGATATTCCGGCCCATGCCGTACATGCCGAGGTGGCCGTTGGGCGATTGGGTGAAATATTCGAAATACTTTAACCGACTCAGGTTCGATTGGTAAGCAACGTCGAACAGATTATTGACCTGAAACACCACATGCCAGGCGGGCTTGTTTTGGCTCACACGAATCGACGCATCAGCACCCGCATTGACCAGCGTGTAAGCGGCCGTTGCTGTTTCGGTATCGTTCAGACCCAGATATCGATCTTGCCGGGCGTTATAATCCACGTCGGCTTTGATTGTGATGTCGGTGAGCCATTTAGACTTTGTTGGAAGAAGCTGGCTGACACCTGTCGATATGCGTAGGGGAGGAATAAAAGGCAGATATTGGCCCAGAACACCCGCATCGGTGTACCGCTGCCCCCGATTATAGCCGTATACCAGTGCAATACTATTGTCGAACGTGAAGCCCCGCCAGGTAGTTGGATGTAAACTGAGTTGGGTTTCGAAGCCGTACAATTGAGCCGAAGACTGCTGATATTGGTAGGTTTTGTTACCCGGCACAATCACGACGGGCTCACCCTGCGCATCGACCAGTTGCGTGAGGGAAATGTAGTTCTGAATGAAGTTATTGAACACGCTTACCCCAAAATTGACGTCTGGAAAGGTGGCTGTCAGACCAAGATCTTGCTGAAAACTAAACTCGGGATTGAAGTTTCGGTTACCGATATAGACAATATGGGCACCGGGATCGAGTCCGTTAGAGGCAATTTCGGTGATGCTCGGCGCCCGGTAGCCACGAGCAATATTGGCTTTGAGTGCTAGCTTGTCTGAAAACTCGTACGTTGCGCCCAGACTCATCGAAATACCCGTAAATGATTGATGGAGAGCGGGAAACTGCAAGGCTGATCTGGTAGTATCGGGTAAAGTTGCGTGTTGTTCGAAACCCGTTCGTGGATCGACACGTACGTAAAAATCATCTCCGGTCAAGCGTCGTCGGTCGTAGCGTAAACCACCACTCAACGTCAGCTTCTCGGCTTGCCATTTCAGGAAAACGAACGTGCCGACATCAAAGAGATTGTAATCCGGGATGGGGAAAGCTGTGCCATTTTTGTTTTTGTTGGACTGATACATTCCGTTAACGCCCACCGTTGTTGCCAGCTTCCCGAGGTTTGGCAGGTTATACCGTAGTCCATAATTAAAGGTATTTAGCCGAACGAATAAACCAGCCTGATCGGGTTGGGTTGGGTGGTTGTATTCCCGACGTACGTTTTGCTGAAAGGCCAGCAGTAAATCGATCTCGCCGTTGCCAATCTGATAGTGATTATTGGTATGGAGTCGATAGTGCTGAATGTGCTGATGGAGTGGGCTAAGCTTATACGATGACAGTTCGCTGGCAGGTACAATTGGGCGATGCCGGATGTCGTCCAGATCGGCTTCGGCAACCTGTCTGGTGAACTGGCGGGTCAATGAATCGCGGCTGCCGTCGGGAATCCCCTGCAAATTGTCGTAAAGTGAAGCGCCGAAACGAGAGTACCCTTGGTGTCCCGAATAGCCAAACATGGCCGTTAATGTTCGCTCCGAAAAGCCGGTATTATAAACCCGCCCGTCAATCTTGTTGGTGTAAGTGGTCGCGGCTCGTATGGAACCACGCAAATTCCAGGCCCAGCGCGATCCACCCGACGCCAGACTCAGCGATTCGCCCAACAGCCGGTTATTCGATTGATATTCCGTTACAATCCCAACTTTGAGTTTGCCTTCGGTATCTTTTGGGTAGTTTGGCATCATGCTCACCACACCCGCCAACGCGTCGGAGCCGTACATTAAACTGGCTGGTCCTTTGATTACTTCTGCCCGGCTGATGTTGTAATTATCGACCTCAATACCATGCTCATCACCCCATTGCTGCCCCTCCTGCCGAACGCCATCGTAAAGGGTCAACACACGGTTATAGCCCAGGCCGCGGATAAAGGGTTTGGAAATATTCGGGCCTGTTTTAACGGCGTTCAGACCCGGTGCATTCTTGACCAGTACGTCGATGATATTGCTGCTACTTGAACTCTCGATGGCCCGCGACGAAATGGCCAGAATCGCGACGGGGTTCTGGCGGAGAAGCGTTCCGCGCGTAACTCCTGTAACAACAACCTCATTGAGCGCATTCACAACAGGGAGTAAAATAGCATTGTACTGGTCCGTTTGGGCACTAATTTGTAATGTGTCGGATTTGTAGCCGACGCAGGAAATAATCAACTCATGCGCTAACGTATCGGCCTTGATCGAGAGCGAAAACTGCCCTCGAGCGTCAGTAATCGCCCCTTTACTTTGTCCGGCCAGGCTTACGTTGCCAAACGGAATAGGTTTATGATTGTCGGCATCGGTAACTGAGCCGTGAATAATTCGGGTAGGAGATGGCTGTGCATACAACATGCCTAGCCCAAGACTATAGAGTCCCAAGCTAATCAGCAGGAAAAATTTGTTCATTCAGGGTGTTAACGTTTGGTGAAGTATTCCAGAGAATACAGCATGAAGGAGAAGGAATGGATAATGAGTAATACACAATGAATAATTAGGCTATTCCCCCATTATGCATTGTCCATTATACACTATTCATTAAAATTTCTTACCAAACGATGGGTGGACCCCGGTGAGAGAAGCAACGGAAACGGAAATGGGACTGAAAGGAGCGATTCTTAAACAGAAAAACCGACTGCAAACGCTCCCGTAGCAGAAATAAAAACGCAAAGAAACTACCAACAACCACGGGCAGGTTAGCCGCCAGATCGAGCAGCAGAATTTCCTGCGCTGTATGGTTATTGGGAAGAATAGGCCCTTTCCCGAAAGGCCAGTAAGGGTGAGCGTGGACGATCAGTTTACCACTCGGCAGGCGGTGCGCGTGGCGAAATACCACACCGTTGAGCCACATCGCCAGAAAGAGGCCAAGCAGCAAACGGGCTACGCGCAACCGATGTATGTGGAGCAAACCGAGCATTGATTCGTGGGAATCAGTCTATCAAACCTGTACCAAAGATACGCAGGCTTACTATAATTGGTTTTAGACGAGTCTAAAAAAAATGTTTCATTGATTAAATGGCCATTTTGTGGCTTGGAGAGCGAGGGAATTTGTTTTTCTGACGGGATTTACTGGATAAATAGGATTAATTGACTAGGAAAATCCTGTTTATCCTGTAAATCCCGTCAAAAACTTTTAGCGACCTTTGCGCCGGGCCGCCGTTGCGGTTTAGAAATCAATCCTATGACCGTCGAAAATAAAACTATCATCATCTCGGGAGCCTCGAGAGGAATTGGCCGGGCAACAGCTTTGCTCTTAGCCGAACACGGTGCCAATGTTGTTGTAACCGCGCGCAACGCCGATGAACTCAATCAACTCGAAAAAGAAGCCACCGAAGGGCATGTTCGGGGTAAAATTGTAGCCGTTCCCGGCGATGTTACCAATGAATCGGACATGGAATCGGTTGTGCAAACTACCCTTGACCAATTCAAACACATTGATGTCGTTATCAACAACGCGGGTTACGGTGTTTTCAAAAACGTAGATGAACTCACCGTCAGCGAGTGGGACGACCTGATGGCTACCAACGTAAAAGGTACGTTTATCCTGACCAAAGCTGCGTTACCAAGCCTGAAGGCACAAGGTTCGGGGCATATCATTGTGGTGGCATCGGACGTAGCCAAGCGCACCTTCGCGGGTGGATCGTTATACACGGCAAGCAAGTACGCACAGGAAGCGTTCACGGGTGCACTGCGGAAAGAAGTTCGTTCGTTTGGCATTAAAGTGACGGGTGTTTATTCTGGTCTGGTAGACTCGAATTTCCACGCCAAAGGTGATCGCTCAGACAAACGGGCGAGTTGGCTCCAGAACGAAGACATGGCCGAATCGATGCTGTTTATTGTCAGCCGCCCGGCGCATGTGGTCATTGACGAATTCATGGTGCACCCGTTATCGCAGGAGTATTGATTGAAATATCTGGCGCGGGTATTTACCCGTGCCTTTTCATATAGCCAGTATTCACTGGCATATTGGCTAAGTTCATAGGCGTCAGCAAATGCTGACTTTATGAAAAGACACGGGTGAATACCCGCGCCAGATACCGAATTTCTGATTGCAATCAACCCACCGATAATGAAGGCTTTTCTCGCAATATTCTTTGCCCTTTCGAGTTTTCATGCCCTTGCGCAGTCAAACGTAAATCCTGCTAAATCCGCATCAAAGCGGTACTTCGGTCTCCATTTCGATTTTCATGCCGTAGTCGAAGATTCGCTGATTGGGCGAAATCTGTCTGAAAAAAGCCTGGATTCATTGCTAACGGCGGTCAAGCCTGATTTTATCCAGATCGACTGCAAAGGGCATCCCGGTGTGTCGAGCTATCCATCGAAAGTAGCTACGGCAACCGTCGCTCCACACATCGTTAAAGACCCGCTGGCATTTTACCGGGCTGTTACCCGTAAACATGGCGTCGATTTGTATCTGCATTATTCGGGTGTGTACGATGATGCAGTATTGGCTAGACATCCCAATTGGGCAGTCCAAAAGGCTGATGGCACTATCGATAAATCGAAAACCTCCGTTTATGGCCCTTACGCTGACTCGTTGTTGATTCCGCAATTGAACGAATTGGCCAATTACGGTGCGGATGGCGTGTGGGTCGATGGTGAGTGCTGGGCAACGGTGCTGGATTACTCACCAACGGCACTGGCGAAATTTCGGGCTGAGACGGGTATTAAAACCGTACCGCGTTCGGAGAAGGATGCTGATTATAGAGAGTTTATGGACTTTGCTCGCCGGTCGTTTACTCAGTATATTGGGCATTATACGGATGTTGTCCATCGACATCGGCCAACGTTCAGAATCGCGTCGAACTGGGCGTATTCGTCTATGATGCCGGAACCCATAAAAACCAATGTCGACTTTCTGTCGGGCGACCTGACGCCCAGTAACAGCGTCAACTCGGCGGCTCTGGAAGGACGGGTTATGGCTGCACAAGGTCAACTTTACCGCAAACCCTGGGATCTGATGTCGTGGAGTTTCTGGTATGAATTTAACCCCGTTCAGCGGCAGGGCGATCAGAAAACAGCGGTTCATCTGATGCAGGAAGCCGCCGAAATAATCTCACTTGGCGGTGGTTTTCAGGCGTATTACCAGCAGCGTCGTGATGCCTCAATTGGCCTTCGTGAATTGCCTGTGATGACAAAATTAGCTGAGTTTGTACGGGCCCGCCAACCTTTCTGCGAAGGAAGCACGCCCATTCCGCAAATTGCGGTACTGTATACTAATTCGACCGTTAATGCATTCAACAAAGGGCTTTTTGGTAATGGGCAAACGCAACGGATCAGTGGCGTGCTAACGGCTCTTCTGGATGCACAGCTGCCTGTTGAAGTGCTCTCGGAGCAACATCTTCAGGGACGACTAAATCAATATCCGGTGATTGTGGTGTCGCAGCAGGATTCCCTAAATCCAGCGTTTCGGCAGGAACTACTTGACTATACCCGTCAGGGCGGTCATCTGCTGTTAATAGGTGTTCAAACAACGTCTTCATTTGCTACAGAACTGGGCGTTGCGACGACCGATGCATTGGCGAAAGGGCCCAAATGGGTGTTGCATAAGGGAGCCTCTGTTGTACTCACGGGGCCATTCCAGCCTGTGCGTGTTGGGGGCAAGAATACGAAAGCTCTTGATCAATTTCTAAAATCGGAAACCGGTGATCTCGTGAAGGGCGTTATTGCTACCGAAACCTCGTTTGGGAAAGGCCAAATAACGGCCGTATATGCTGATCTGAGTCGCGATTATGAAAAACACCAGTCGACGAAACTACGGGATTTTATTTCGTCGCTAACCCGCTCGTTACTGCCTAAGCCTCTGGTTGAGGTGACTGGTTCACATTTGGTACATGTGGTTTTGAATCGTCAACACAACCGATTGGCTGTTAACTTGATTAATACGGGCGGTCGCCATGCTGACCCGCAGGTATTTACCTACGATGAAGTGCCACCCCTCGCGAACCTAACCGTTCGACTCCGCACGGCTACAAAGCCCAAACGCATTGTCCAGCAACCCGAAAACAAGGTATTATCGATTCGTTATGAAGGTGGTATTGCCAGCGTGACGGTACCGGAATTGGGTGTGCACTCGGTGTTGGTTGTTGAGTGAGGGCTGGATATATGATGTAGGGTGTATGATATATTTCCAGACGACGCCATATATCATACACCCTACATCCTACATCACAAAGTGAACTTCAACGCTACGTTCACAATTCTGCCTTCAAGCGGTGCCCAGATAGGGCGGAAGGTGGGTTGAACCGTTGGATTCGAGCCGAGAACAACGGTTTCATAATTGGCCTGCTTAATGTTGAACAGGTTTTCGGCGTT
Source organism: Spirosoma foliorum (assembly GCF_014117325.1). Lineage (NCBI taxonomy): Bacteria > Pseudomonadati > Bacteroidota > Cytophagia > Cytophagales > Cytophagaceae > Spirosoma > Spirosoma foliorum. The sequence goes on from NZ_CP059732.1 coordinate 8,606,406, forward strand.
CAACACCAGTCGCCAGTGATCATTGTAATGGTATTCGGCGGCTCCGGCGAAGAACCAGTAATTCGATACTTTCTGGTTGTTATACAGGTATTGTGTGCCAACATAACTGGTTTCGATACCAAACCGGAAATGGTCGTTTTCCCAGGCTACCGTAGTTGAAAATTTGTCTTGCGGAGCCAGTGGTAAATAGGTGTTATCAGTTGGGCCGTCGCGACGGGCGAGAGTATGATTGTAGCCGAAATACAGTTCATACGCTTTGTATTCCAGTCGAACGTAGGTATCGGTGCCAAGACTGAGAATATTATAGGGGGCGTTAATGAGTTGCGTATAAGCCCCCAGATTATTCGACGTGCTGGCAAAGGCCGACACCACTGGCGAGTTGACGTAGGTGTAATAAAGCGCCTGATCGACCTGAAGCGAAATGCCACTTTCGAACGACTTGGAATACGCAATGTCGATGTTGCCGCCAACGGATCGTTCCGCTTTTACGGCATTGACATCAATAGGCAGCAGCCGTGGGAAAATCAAGCTGACATTTAAAGCACCGGGCGTCTGGTTGACAAACAGGTTCGGGGTTTTGTAACCCGTTCCAACGCTCAATCGAATGGTCCAGGGCTCAGCGGGTTTCAGCTTCACCGACAGCCGGGGCAGTAGAAAACTACCGAATGTATTGTGATGATCGAGCCGAAGCCCTGCCTGTATAGCCACTTTTTCGCCTACCTGCCAATCATCCTGTACAAATCCGCCGATGGTCTGGTAGGTATAATCGACAAGCCGGGTGCTGTCGGGATTTTTTCGGAAAGCCTCTACGGTCAGGTTGGCGCCAACAATGAGTTGATGTTTTCCGAGCCGGGCTAAGTTGTTGCCTTCCAGATAGATGGACGATTGCCGCCCGTCGGACAGTTTTTGGTAATCCGTATTCTGGCGGTGAAATGTACTGACTGCTCCTTTCAGCGTCAGCGTATTTGTTTCAGACGTGTTATGATTGATATCGAAGTCAACCGTGTGTCGTTGCAGGTCGGTTAGGTTCTGATAACCATTGGGCAACGAACCTTCCAGAGCAGGGAGATAACCACCTTCGCGGTGTTCATTCGTAAAGGCGTAACCAATGTTGAGTTTAGTGCGATCGGAGGGGTTGTAGAAAAATTTAGGGTGGAAATTAAATTGCTTAATCCCCGGACTATCGGTAAAACCGTCGCCCGTCACGTCTACTGCTTTCTGGTCGGTATAGCCTGTAAACAATGTCAGGCCCGTTTTGCCGTAGCGTTGTGAATAATAGGCGTTGAGGTTCGTTTCTTTCAGATTCGATCGGTTGAGCAAGGCGGTGAACTCCGGTTTCTCGGACGTCGGCGATTTGGATACGATGTTGATCATGCCACCAATAGCTCCTCCACCATAAAGCGTCGAGACCGAGCCTTTGAATACTTCAATCTGTTTCAGATCGAGTGGTGGAATCTGTAGAACCCCTAGATTTCCGGAAAAGCCTTCGTACAAGGGTAAGCCATCGCGCAGAATCTGCGTGTATTTCGGATCAAGTCCCTGCATCCGAATGGCCTGATTGCCATTAACCGCCGATGTCCGCTGAACGTGAATGATCGAAATATCGCCCAGAATACTGCTTACGTTGCCGGGCACTACGGCACTTTCTTCGTCCATATCTTCCTGACCGAGAACTTCAACTTTTATTGGCAAATCCTCAATGCGCGAGTTGGTACGGGTGCCGGTCACCGTTACTTCGTCAATGGCTTCTACCGCGGCTTTCAGACGAAAAACGAGCGTATCGGCTCCTGCTGTTAGCGGAAAAGCTTCTGTTTCATAACCCACAGCACTAACCGTCAGGGTTTTGACTTCCGCTGGCAAATTGGGAATTCGGGCAACGCCATTGACGTCTGTAACAGCTCCAATGACTGGCTTCGTGGAAGTTTGAACCGTGGCCGCAATGACAGGTTCGTGGGTGAGACTATCTTCAACCCGAATAACCCGATTGGTCTGGCCAAATACGGGTGTAATCGCCAGGGCGAGTAGCGTAAAAAGGACAACTAGTTTCATTCCATACAGATTTTGTCGGCAAGTAAAGAATGAATTATGAAGAGAATTTGAAGAATTGATTTTCTTCTACGATTGTAATCCTATTTGAAATGAATGCACTCCGCTTTTGTTGTTGTACTCATACGTTAGCAACAAGCCGTACCGATCCGCAATCTGTTTCACTAACGCTAAACCTAGCCCTGTTGAGTCTGGGCGGGCAGGATTTTTGACGAACCGATTGAATAATAGATTGTCGGCGAATGGGAGAGGGGCACCCGTGTTTTGAACCGTGAGGGAATTTGTCGTTAACGTAATTCCGACAGAACCGCTAGTTTCTCCCAGCCGGGCACCTCCATGACGGGCCGCATTTTTTAGTAGATTAGTGACCAGTACAACCGCCAGTTGTCGATTAATGTGCAACTGTACGGCTGGTAAAATCGACCGTTCGATGGTCATGTTTTTGTGCTCGAAAAATGGCTCATACTCCGCAATGTACTGCGTCAACAGGGCACTAAAATCCAGCGGTTCATCGGCTGAAAACTGGTCATTTTCAACCTGGGTGAGCAGCAGTAACGAACGGTTCAGTTGACTCAGCCGACTAAGTGCGTCTGTTGCCCGTTGCAGGTGTGTGTGATCCGTTTCATTGAGCCGTTCCGATTGCATCAGGAAGTCCAATTCTGCCGAAGCCACCGCCAGTGGGGTTTGCAGTTCGTGCGATGCGTTTTCGGTAAACTGTTTCTGCAACGAAAATTGCCGACGCAGTTTCTGCGTCAGTTCACTCAGGGAGCGACTAAGCAAACCAAACTCCCGAACGCGACTTTCCGGGAAGGGTTGATCTGTTGTACTGTCGAGCCGGAAGCTGCCAAGCTGGTTGATGGTGACATAGAATGGTCCCCATAACCGACGGGCTAACCCCAAACCAATGGCTACTGATAAGACCATTAGCGCCAGAAAACCAATAATGACTCCGGCCGACATCTCACGAGCCAGTTCGTTGAACTCGTAGTAGGGTAATCGAACCGTTACTAAATATAGCTGGCCGTTTGCCGACACAGTTTTCTGGAGTTGGCGAATCTGAACCGGTTCATTTGTAGCTAATGAATCCGGCAGAATAATATCACTAAAATGGGGCCGTAAGGAGTTGGTGGCAGGTTCAATGCGTGGGTTATCGTCCCAATCCGAAACTTTGCTGAGTGGTTGGTGTTGAATTCGCAGTTCGGTTTGTTCTACTTCTGCCGTTAGAATCTCATCAACTTCGTGACGAATTTTTCGGTGGATAAGCGTATAAAAACCCACCGAGCCGACCAGTGCGATGAACAAGGCCGTCAGTAGTAGATAACGGGCGGTTTGACCAAGTAGACTCATGACGCTCGGGTGGAGAAAACATAGCCAGCCCCATAACGCGTCTGGATATAATCAGGACAACCCGCGTTAATGAGCTTCCGACGTAGATTCTTGACGTGCGTGTAGAGGAACTCGTGCGAATCGGCGGCATCCATCGCATCACCCCAAACGTGTTCGGCAATGGCGGATTTCGATAGGAGCCGGTCGGCATTCGTGACCAGAAAGAGTAATAACTCGTATTCTTTTCCTGTCAACTTAATATCCGTATCGTGAATACTCACCCGTTGCTGATCGGGCCAGAGGGTAAGTTCACCCGCCTGTACGTATGCCTGACCACCAAACAGCCGTCGGCGGAGTACAGACCGTAATCGGGCATTTAACTCGGGTAAGTGAAAGGGCTTCGTCAGGTAGTCATCGGCTCCGGCATCGAGGCCCGTCAGTTTGTCGGCCAGCGCATCTTTCGCCGTTATGACAATGATGCCCGCCGTAGATTGCCGCTTTTTGAGCGCACGGACCAGGTCAAGGCCGTTGCCGCCCGGAAGCATTAAGTCGACGATTACACAATCGTAGTCATAATCATGCGCTTTCTCCGTGGCCTGCCAATAGGTATCGGCAGTCGTAACGATATAGCCTTCGCCTTCCAGATAGTGGCAAACCGCCTTCTGTAAGTCCGGTTCGTCTTCGACTAAGAGAATTTTCATAGGTTGTATGATATATGATGTAGTATGTATGATTGTCCGCAAATTCGATAATACACATCCTACATCATATATCATACATCATTGAGTTACTGACTCCATTCGGTTGGGGTGCGATCCCAGCGATGGCCTTTCAATTCACGCAATACTTCGGGCGATAGACCAGCTCCGTCGCTTGCCGCAATATTAGCCTCTACGTTCCGAATCTGGCGCATACCCGGAATGGTCGTGTGTACATCGGGGTTGCTCAGAATAAAGCGAAGAGCCATTTCAGGCATGGTCATGCCCGATGGAATCAGTGGCCGAAGCGCGTCGGCATGATCAACACTACTATTCAAATTCTCCGGTACAAAATAAGTCGAACGCCAGTCGCTGGCTGGAAAGGTAGTTTCTTTGGTGAACGTGCCCGTCAGGGTGCCTTCATCGAATGGGACGCGGGCAATGACGCCGATGTTCATTTCGCGGCAAAGGGGAAACAGATTATCCTCGGGGTTCTGGTCGAAGATGTTATAAATAACCTGAACGGCGTCGATGAGCCCAGTGCGGATGGTGTTCAGGCAGTTGTCCGGCTCCCAACGGTTCACCGACAGTCCCCAGGCGCGCACCTTTCCCTGTTGGGTTAATTTCGTGATGGCCTCCTGCCATTCGTCCTGCTCGGCCCAACTGTCTTCCCAGACGTGAAATTGCTGTAGATCAATGGTGTCAACGCCGAGATTTTTCAGGCTTTTTTCGGTGTATTCAACAATGTAATCGGCAGGGAAAACGTCTTCCAGCTTAAATTCGGGCTTCGAAGGCCAATTGCGATTTTTAGGTGGAATTTTGGTGGCTGCATATAACTGCTTGTCGGGGTTGTTTTTTAGCAGTTGGGCGAGAATTTCTTCACTAACGCCATCGGCATAGGCCCAGGCTGTATCGAAAAAATTGCAGCCTAGTTCAACCGAGCGTTGAAGGGCCCGCAGCACTTCTTCTTTATCAGAACCAGTCCAGCCGGCCAATCCCCACATGCCATAGCCAATTTCAGACACTTGCCAGCCCGTTCGGCCAAAAGTACGGTAATTCATAAAGTAAGGGTTTATTATTTAAACACAGAGAACATAGAGTTTTAAAGCTCTTTTGGCTCTCTTAACAAAGCTGGAATTGATTATTTTTTGTCATTCCGACGAAAGGAGGAATCCGTTCCGGCGGCCCGGTCAAGCTTGACTAATATGCGACTTCGAGATTCCTCCTTTCGTCGGAATGACAAAAAATAACCCCATTTTCAGGCAAAAAAAGAGAATTTTACTAGCTTATATTTCTAAGGGAATGAGTCCTATGCCATCAAAAGTAGGAAGTAAGTTGTTAAACGAATGACTAATTTAAAACTTAGTATTCTCTGTGTCTCTGTGGTTAAAAATAAAACTATGCTTACCAGGATTGTTCGTATGACATTTCAGGAAGGGAAACTCGCTGACTTCCACACTATTTTTGATGCCTCGAAGCAGCATATTCGCTCGTTTCCGGGCAATTGTCATCTTGAACTTCTCCGCGATCCCGACCAGCCCAATGTTCGCATGACCTATAGCCTGTGGACATCTGCCGACGCGCTCGAAGCCTACCGAAAAAGCGAGCTCTTCCGCACAACCTGGGCCGCTACCAAGGCCTTATTTGCCGAACGGGCCGTAGCTTTTTCGGGTGAACAATTAGAAGAAATTTAGTGTAGTAGGGAGTCTGTTCGCAAATGATTGAAATTGAAAGCAAGCAGCCCATGCCCCTGTAGATAATAACAAAGATTCATGTCGTCTGTAAGTACTAGATAGTCCTGCTCAGCCAAACAGTGTATAACAGAATCACTTAAGCCAAATTTGAGATAGCTTTTTGGGTAAGCATTCATTGTAAAAATACTGTCTGAGAAAATTTCACTCATCGCTTGGCCAATGTTCTGAAGTATTGACAATGCTTGTTGACCTTTATAGGAATATTTTTCCAGATGATTACTGGATTCAGTTAAAATGTTAGGTGTTACGGCTAGTATCTTAAAACGTTCCATGAAAGAAACCAGTAGGTGGTAATCTTCTTGGGTATATTTATTGGTGAGGTTATGGGTTGGAATTTGATTGACATCTAAACTGCCTATCACCAATAGGACTAAAAGGTTTGTGTCGATCAGAAGCCCTTTAGCATTCCGTATATCATTCAACGTCATTGGTCAGGGTTCTAATCTTCATCGATTCGACGTTTCCATTTTGAGCATCGACTTTAAATAATTTATATTTTCTTACTGTTTTAGGGAGAAGTACTGCTGAAAGAGGAGAAACGGAATCTACGCCAACAGGGAAACTAAGCGTTATAAGCCAATACTTGTGGCTTTCATCAAGTTCAACTTCTTCTACCAGTTCTCCACTAATGTTTGGATAAATATCCTTATAAAAATTTAAGGCATTCTTGGCGGCTTCTCGAACAGATAACATAATTCGCGTCATTTAATGAGTATGCAATATCACAATAAACAGCCAAAATAAGAATAGAGTTGTACAACCTGGGCCGCTACCAAGGCCTTATTTGCCGAACGGGCCGTAGCTTTTTCGGGCGAACAATTAGAAGAAATTAGTCCGTCGATGAGTTGAGTAAAACCACTTACAGTTTGCCTTCTGCATGATGAGAAACTAACTGTGAACTCCTGATGAATCGCTGGCTTTCTGTTGTTTATCTGACTGTCTGTCTGCTAATCTGCCTGGCCTCTTCATGGGCATTTGCACAAACAACAACTACCCTAACCGGTACTGTAGCCGATGCCACAACAGGTAAGGCCATGCCGTTTGCCAATGTGTACCTCAATGGCAGCACACGCGGCACCGTCACAAACGAAGAAGGCTATTATTCGCTCTCCGGCGTGCCGCTGGGTACAGTAGAAATTGTGGCCTCTTTCGTTGGATATCACCCGCAGCAACGGCTGTTACGTCTGGATGCCAGTCAAAATAACAAAGCTAATTTTCGCCTTAAACCTAGCGACCAAACACTGCTGACGGTAACCGTTCGGGGTAATCAGAAGAAATGGGAGCGGCACCTTCGGCAATTTAAACGTCAGTTGCTCGGCGAGCCTTTTGGGAGTCAATGCCTGATTATGAACAGCGATGTGCTCAGCTTCAAAGAAGAGGCTGGACAATTAAAAGCAACAGCATCAGAACCGCTCGTTATTGAAAATCAGGCGTTAGGCTACAAGTTGAGATACGAGCTTCTTTATTTCGATGGATCATTCAAGAAGGTGTATTATGCCGGTACCATCCATTTCGAAGAAATGAAACCCGCTGATGAGCGACAGGCGAAGCGATTCCGACGAAATCGGATGATTGCCTACAAAGGCTCCACTCGGCACTTGATGGCTAGCCTGGTCGAAGGGAACTATGAAAAGGAGGGCTTTCTGGTTTATCAGGAAGACCCTGCGGTACTGCCGATGAAATCTATAGCCAACCGGATAGTTCTGGCCGGGTCAATTGGGACAGATACGACCAAAGGGCATTTGTTACCCTTGAAATTGAAGGAGTTAATGCGGCCGGGTCGCCTACCGTTCGAACGACAATTGGTATCAGACAAGACATTGATTGTGTTTTATACGAATGCCGTATCCCTGTACTCGCCGTATATGGATGCCCGTTACGCTTACTCAGAAATCAAATTGCCCGCCCAACAACTACAATTGACGACGGACGGAACAATCACAATACCGAATGGGATGTTGATTTCTGGGTCGTTGTCCGACGACCGTTTGTCGACCATGCTTCCCGCCGACTGGCAGCCAACAAGAGGAGATATTGATCCGGTGACTAATGCGCCCATTGTTGCCCAGGGACGGTTTCTGTTGCCCGATGCCCGCCAGAAGCGGATTGCGGATGCGTTTAACGAGCGCTTTCGGGTGTTGGCTCCGTCGATATTCGTGCACACCGATAAACCATTCTATGCTACTGGCGACCGGATGTGGTTGAGTGCCTATTTGCTTGATGCCGCTACAAACCGCCGACCTTTTGGCGAAACGGCCATGCATGTAGATGTATTAACGCCAGCGGGTAAACTCGTACAGCACCAATGGCTACGGGTAACGGATGGGCGGGCAGTGGGAAGCTTCAGATTCTCAGATTCTCTGGCGTCGGGCACGTATCGGTTGCGCGCTTATACGGATGAAGATGATGGACAAATTCGCCCTGCTTTTGAGCGGTCAATTGCCGTGAATAACTTAGGTCAGATCTCATTACTGAAGCCGACCGATGCAGAACTCAAACCGTTGGATGTGCAGGTTTTGCCCGAAGGGGGGCGCTGGATCATTGGCTTACCAGCCCGTTTGGGTGTTAAACTGGTTGATCCAGATGGAAAAGGCGTCATGGCATCGGGACGGGTTGTTACGAACGAAGGCAAAGAGGTTTGCCCCGTAACGGTCAATGCGTTCGGGATGGGAAGCTTTGTGATGACGCCCGAAGTGGATAAAAAATACTATGCTGATGTTGTCCATAATGGTCAGCATCAGCTGGTGCCGCTCCCCCCGGCCGAAAAAGAGGGCTATAACTTCTCGGCTGATGTTGTGAGCGATACAAATCGATTGGCCTTAACAATTACGGGGACGAATTTACCTTCACTGGATTCGGTGTACGTCCTTATCCAACAGCGGGGTCGCCTGGTCGATCAGCGGAAAATTCTGTTACAGAATGGAATCGCTCGGGTGAGTTTGCCCGTGGAAGGGCTTCCTGCGGGGCTGAATCAGATTACACTCTATAACGCGGCCGCCCGTCCTCAGGCCGAGCGACTCGTATTTATTCCGGATCATTCCCCCCCCTCTACGGGTGCTGTTGGGCTTAAATAAACCTCGCTATCAGCCTCGGGAGCAGGCTATTTTGAGTATCAATATGAGTGATGAAGGGCTACCAACGATGGCTGTTTTGTCGGCCTCGATTACCGATGCGGGTCAAGTTCCTGACGATACGGCTTCGGCAACGATCCAAACCCATTTATTGCTGACGGGCGAATTAAGTGGACGAGTCGAGAGCCCTAATGTTTACCTGAAAGATAATTCACTGGAAACACGCCGGGCTGTTGATGATCTGCTGTTAACACAGGGCTGGCGACGGGTAAGTGGCACCTCATCAACTGAACTTCTGGGTGGAGTGTCGCTGATGGGGAAAGTGCTGAATGCGAAAAATCAGCCCATATCAGGTGCACAGGTGATGGTGGCTTCTACGGTTCCGGAGCATTCCTTTGTACGGTCGGCTGGAACAAACGATCGGGGGCGATTTCGATTGGCGGGTCTGGAAATTGCGGATACGGTGCAATTGATGACTCAGCTTACCGATCACCAGTTGAAAAACTTTGCCGATAAAGACGCTCATCTGGTATTGGATGGCCCCTGGACGTTCTGGAAACCTGATACGACGAACATTCCCGCTAACTGGACCAGCCTGCACGCTCAATTAGCCGCTGCCCGGACTCGCCAGGAGAATGACGCCGATCTGTACCGGGATAAAACAGTCAAACTTTTGCAAACTGTTACTGTTCGAGCCCGGAAACTGGACGAACGCCCGTTGGATGTTCAGCGATCGAGCCTGCATGGTGAAGCTGATGCTACGCTTGTCTTCGATGAAAAATCTCCCCGATTTGCCAATCTCTACGAAATGATGCGGGGAAAGGTGGCGGGTGTAAGTGTTACACAAGATCCGCTTACACAGAATTACCATGTGATAGTTCGGGGGGTAGGTACGCTGAAAAGTGGTACACAGCCGCTGTATTTAGTTGATGGAATGACCATTCAGGATAATGACGGGACGGCTTTATTAACCTTTAATCCGGGTGATATAGAGCGTATCGAAGTCCTGAAAAATGGCGGAACGGCAGGTATTTATGGCGTTCGGGGGGGCAATGGCGTTATTGCCTTTTACACGAAACGATTCCGGCCCGATCAACAGAAAAGCCCAGAAAAGGGCGGTATGAAACCCTTGCAACTTATTGGTTATGCCTCGGTTCAGCGGGAGTTCTATATGCCAAAATACACCATTGAAACCCAAACGCCTGCGGTACCTGATCGTATTGACCGCCGTGATGTGCTCTACTGGAAGCCACTGATACAGACCGATAGTGAGGGGCATAGCCAGTTAGTTTTCCCGATGTCAGATGTTGTACGAACGCTGCGTATAACGTTACAGGGGATTACCGAAAATGGTCGCCCCATTGTCGTGACCGAACTAATTCGGGTGCAGTAATCAACAGACTAGTTTCCCCAGACTGGCGTTGGGGTAGTGGCATCGAATAACTCATCGATGTAATAGTCCCGGCGGTCGCGTTTATCGCATTCATCACCCCCGATCGGATAGCGGCAGGTGGCATAAACGGCTACATTATCAGGATTCATCAGGCTGACATAGGCACCGTTTGGAAATTTCTCTGTTTTGTGCGCCCGGTTCAGCAGGCAATGCCCCAACTCATGAAAAACCAGGCATTCCCGCTCATTCACACTGGCGGTTTTCCAGCAAAAATCATCAGAACTCAGCGTAATTTGGGGCGTTTTACCCGTCTCGAGGATACACTGGCCACAAACATCTTCGCTTTGAGCCGATCCAAATGTAACAATCAGATTGTCCGTTGAAACGGATTTATTACGCTTGCTAGCCTCATCCCGAAATGATTTCAGGTACGGTTCAACTTCCGTAGGCACACTGTACTGCACCGGCTCCGGTTGCGAACTAGACTGGCAACTCGCTATGCTCAGGAAAATAAATAAAATGACGAGCGAACGCATGGGACTATAAGCACCTGGCGCGAGTATTTACTCGTGCTTTTTGATAAAGTCAGTATTCACTGACGCAAGCGAATGCTTGCTAAATAAAAGGCACAAGTAAATACTCGCGCCATAATGAAATTATATATACTTTTAAGATAGAAAAGTATATATAATGAGTAGAAAATATAAAGTCAGAGATCAGTCAAAAGTTTACTTCATAACCTGTACCGTTGTTCAATGGATTGATGTATTCACTCGTCGTCACTACAAAGACATTGTGCTCGATAGTATACGTTATTGTATAGCCGAAAAAGGTTTGGAGCTATATGCCTACTGCCTGATGACGAATCACTTACATATGATTGTTGGGGACCAACAAAAATCCAATCGAATACATTATGCGGGATATGAAGCGGCATACGTCTACTCTGCTATTTCCTATCATTGAGCAGGATAGTGAAGAAAGTCGCCGGAATTGGATGTGCTGGATTTTCAAGCGAGCTGGCCAGCAGAACCCAGCGAATAATGTCCATCAATTATGGCAACAGGGGTTTCACCCGATCGAATTATCTACAAACAATATGCTTGAGCAGAAGCTAGCTTACATTCATAATAATCCTGTTGAGGCCGGATTTGTAGATGAGCCAGAAGATTACTTGTATAGTAGCGCCCGCAATTATGCTGGACGAAAGGGATTGATTGATGTGATTGTGTTGTAAATGGCACTGGCGCGAGTATTCACTCGTGCCTTTTATGTGGTCAGTATTTACTGACGCAAGCGAATGCTTGCTTTATGAAAAGGCACGAGTGAATACTCGCGCCAGTGCCCGCAGCGCCAGAACTAAAATACCATTACATAATACTGGCAAAGAAATGTTTGTCCAAATTCATGGATCTGACGTTGATGGGTCGGTTTGAAGCCGTAGCGTTCGTAAAACTGCATGAGTTTGGGGCGGCTTGCATCGGTCTCTAGTTCAAGAGTTCGTATACCTCGTAACATGCATTCGCTCTTCCAGAAATCAATGATAGCCGCAAATAGATTTTGCCCGGCAAAAGCCCGACGAATGGCTAACTTATGAATGAAACTAGATGTGTTGTCAGGAACGTCGGGCCAATAGAGCGGATCTTTCCACTGCAGAATGAATACGGCAGCGGGCTCTGGTTCGGTACCATCTTCACGGTCCACATACATCACATACAAGTTGCCCGTTGTGTTCTCATCCAGTAGATTTTCTGGGGTGAGTGTATCGATTTGCCAGAGCTCCTGGCCATTGTCAACGAGCCATTGACCAACCTCACGCAATACATCAAATGCTACGTCTGTCCGGTCGTTTCGGAACGAAAATTTCATAAAAAAGAAGCAGGTTGTCTATTGAAAAACTAGGCAAAAGCAGGGTTTTAGGAGCCTCTGGCTAACAAGCCTCTGAGGCTCGATAACATTCGGAATAGCTTACAAGTTAAGCCAATATGACTGACTTAAACAAAACAATCCTACCGTCGCTGGGCAGCGGCCTGATTGGTGCCTGTGCACTAACGATCTTGCATGAAACGGCTCGCCAATTCATTGACGAGGCTCCGAGAGCTGATATACTGGGTATGCGGGCGATGAAGAAGGTTCTCAAAAAAGCCGATGCCAAGGTACCTTCTGATGACGAACTTCACGACTGGGCACTCGGAGGTGATCTCGTATCGAATACGCTTTACTACAGCCTGATAGGCCTAGCAAAACCTAAACATGCGCTGGCCGCTGGCGTTGCTTTAGGCGTTGTGGCAGGAGTGGGTGCAGTAGGCTTACCTGGCCCGTTGGGTCTGGGGACAGCACCTAGTAGCCGCACGCCAGCCACGGTTGCCATGACTATTGGTTGGTATTTGATTGGTGGACTGGCAACGGCTGCCGCTTATCGATTTTTGAAGCGTAAGTAAATTTATTCGGTTGCACACCGATACCAATCATCTGCTTCTAGTAGCGACCCGTAGCTCTGAAGCAGAGCGTCCTATTGTAATTGCTAGAGAGCTATCTGAAGAATTTATCTCCTTTTAAACCCTCGTCATACTAATGTATCAGATAGAGACTATTTGTGGAATTTTATAAATAACGAGTTAGAGATTTGGTTAAATTGTTGCTTTAGGCAATAGAGCTCCATACCAAGTTCTTACTCTATCCATGAACATTCGTTACCTGATCTTTTTGCTGATAAGCTATACCTTATCCTGCACATTCGTTTATGCCGATTGCCAGGCGCCCCAATACGCTTATACGTATAGTATTACTCATCAATCGGCTGACTTAAGTTGGTTCTACTTTGGTAGTAGTTCGCCAATATATCAGATACAATGGCGTATATCGGGGAGTACAACCTGGACGACTAATCCTCCGGTACAGACAACTACATATACCACGCTAACAGGACTTGCGAATAATACTGCGTATGAATGGCATGTGCGGTCTATATGTGCAGCAGGTGATACATCGGTTTACGGTAATGTATCTACCTTTCAGACGAAATGTGATCCGCCCAGTAATCCGGCCATAGCCAATGTGACGCATCAATCGGCACAGCTCAATTGGTATACAACGCTTAGCGGGTTTACGTATGAAATACAGTGGAGACCAACAGGTGCAACGACCTGGACAGTAATAGGTGGTCTGGCTGGTAATTCCTTTACGCTCTCAGGTTTGACTGATGAAACCCCCTACGAATGGAAGGTTCGGACGACCTGCTCGGCAGCTGCAACGTCTGATTTTGTGACAGGGCCGATTTTCCAAACGCATTGTAAGCCTCCTACCAATCCTCGACTAACGCTGACTAATCCCGATGCTGTAGAACTCAAATGGGACAGCCCTCAGACCAACGCTCATTTTGACTTACAATGGCGTCTAACCGGAGCATCAGACTGGATATTGGTAGAAGGTATTTCGCTTTCTGAATACGTTTTGACTAGCCTGACTAATGGAGCTACTTACGAGTGGCGAGTACGAACGGCATGTTCGGCTACATCAAAATCTGCCTTCACCGATATACAGCAATTTCAGACCAGTTGTCCATTACCCAGTTTTCTGTCTTCCGGTTCAGTAACCAATAATTCGGCTGTCTTGCAATGGCGGGCCTCGGCGAGTGAGCTTCAATGGAGATCGTCTGGAACAACTACCTGGAATACGGTGTCGTTAGCCAAATCGCCTTACAGCCTGACGGGATTAACGAATAATAAGACCTATGAATGGCGTGTAAGAACGGTCTGTTCGGCTTCGGCGATGTCAGATTATTCACCTTTGCAACTGGTTTCTACCCAATGTCTGGCTCCTACAGGTGCCAGGAGCTCGCCAAATGCAACGGGCGGACTAGAACTATCCTGGGATTCTACCGATGGTGGGCCATTTGAAGTACAATGGCGTACCACGGGGGCAACTAATTGGTCTTCAGTAGCTGGTATTTCTTACACGGGCTATACGCTTACGGGTTTAACGCCCGCAGCAGTGTATGAATGGCGGGTGCGTAAAGTATGTTCCCCTACGGATTATTCCGATTTTGCTACAGCTCAACCTGTTCAAACGAGTTGTAATGCACCAACATACACCCAGAGTGCGAATGCCACAAGCACAACCATCGACCTGTCCTGGAATGCAGGCGAAACCAGTGCCCAATATGAATTGCAATGGCGGGTTACCAATACAACAAACTGGACAACGGTATCGGGTATTACTTCTACGGGTTATTCCCTAACGGGTTTACAGGCAAATGTTTCTTATGAATGGCGGGTGCGTAAACTCTGCTCAGATCAGGTTGCCTCTGCCTTTACCGCCAATCAAACGTTTACGTTAACGTGTTCATCACCAACCTATTTTTATACGAACAGCATTGGTATTTCATCTGCTGTTATAGGTTGGGGTGGATCATCGACCTATCCTCCTTACGAGGTTCAGTATCGCGTAGTTGGAGCGGCTGACTGGACACTATTATCCGATTTGGCAACGCCCTATTATGCTCTTAAAGGGCTTAGTAATAACACAACCTATGAATGGCGAGTCAGGTCGGGTTGTTCGATAGGTGGAGCAGCCGATTTCTCGGGGATACAAACCTTTCATACACAGTGTGGGGCTTCATTATCTGGCCTTGCCGTGGGAGATATCGATATCAGTTCGGTAAAATTAACCTGGGATAATGCTACTAGTTTTAGTCTTTATGAGATACAATATCGTGATATAGCTGGTGGCGATTGGGTTGGACTACGGCCCGAAGGAACTGAAACTGACCGTAATTTTGGTATCTTCCCATTCATGATGCCTAAAGAGTATAGACTTTATGGCTTAACGTTTGGCAAAACGTACGCATGGCGAGTTCGGGTAATTTGCTCACCTTCAGTTTATTCAGATTTCGTGGATGGGCCAACATTTATAACGGCCTGTCCAACTCCTCCGCGTATAGATAGTTATCAGCGAACGAACACATCGGTGTCCGTTTCCTGGGAGTACTCTACTGCAGCATCAGGTTACGACGTTCAATGGAGAGCCGTGGGCGCTAGTGCATGGAATACAGTTAATGGCGTGCAGAGTAGCACTTACCTGTTAACAAACCTTAGTCCGGGTACTGTTTATGAGTACCGAGTCCAGCGGGTATGTTGGTCGGGTATTGTAAGCGACTATTCGAATGTGGCAACGATAGTTGTACAATGTATAACTCCACCTATTGTCAACAAGGCAAGCGTAGTATCGGCTTCGTCAGCACAATTGACCTGGAGGTACCCTGCTATCTATGAGAGTGATGCGGCTATTATTGTCCATGAGCTGCAATACCGGATTGCTGGAACATCAGACTGGACATCGGTAACTGGTATCGTTGGTACAGCGTATTCGTTAACCGGACTGACAACTGGATCTAGTTATGAATGGCGGGTGCGGGCAACCTGTTCGCCAACTGTCGTATCTGATTTTTCCGCGACGTCAACGTTTGGATTAGTCTGCCAGGCAACTTTTGATTATGTATATACTGCGGAAACGAGCCCAACGACGGCCCAATTAGTCTGGAGTAATCCGGCCTTACCATCCAGTAAACCCTATTCGTTACGGTGGCGAATAGTGGGCACAACAGTTTGGTCGACTTTGTCGGTGGCAACATCAACCTATTCATTGACGGGCCTGACGAATAATACAACCTACGAATGGCAGGTTGCCACTGATTGTAATGGCTATTTATCTGATTTTTCAACCCTTCAATCGTTTCAAACAAGTTGCCCTAACCTTGGCTATACATCTTTGAGCGCAAGTAATGTGGGCACTACTAGTGCTCAACTGAGCTGGAGTGGAGCTAGTCAGGTTCCAGGATTAACCTACAGCGTTCAGTACCGAATTAGCGGTGCCGTCATCTGGTCGGAGGTAAATGGCCTGACGAGTCCGTCGACATCACTGACCGGTTTAACCAATAATACAACCTATGAATGGCGTATTCGAGCCAACTGTGAGTTCGGCTCAACGTCTACCGTTTCGTCAATTAATACATTCGCAACCATATGTTATAGTCCATGGAATTCTCATCCGGATGCCGCTACAACTCAGTCTGTTTCCACTGTCTGGAGGCCTAATCCAGACAATGTCTACGTTAATTTACAATGGCGGGAAGCCAGTGCAAGTACGCCATGGAACGTTGTAAATGGACTGACCGGTTATGCTTATTCGTTAACCGGGCTGACACCCGGTACGACTTACGAATATAAACTTCAGGGAGCCTGTTCGACTAATGATCTGGCCTCGCCGAACGTCTTCCCTTTTATGACGCTGCCTGTTAGTTCGACGGCACTTTCGATCTATACGGATAGTTCATCGTATCAGGCCATACGCCTGAATTGGACAGGTCCCGATCGTACAAACTACATCTTGCAGTGGCGGGTAAGCGGTGGAAGCTGGACTACAACAGGGCCGCTCTCAACTAAAAGATACCTATTGACAGGTTTAACTACAGGTACAATCTATGATATCCGGGTTAGTTATGTTGGCGATAATGCTGTAACGTACGAAGCCACTTTATCTGCGAAACCGTCCTGTCCTTCAATCTTGAATGCGCGCGTATCCGCTGTTGCAAGTACATCGGCTCAATTAACCTGGACGTCTGTCGATGCCCCTGTATCGGTGCAATGGCGTGTGGCAGGAACAACTCAGTGGAACACCATAGCAGGAGTGACTGGCGGGGCCTATTCACTGACTGGCTTAACCAATAACGTGATTTATGAGTGGCGACTACAAACAATATGCTCTGCCAATGTAACAAATGTGACTTACCCCAGCTCATTCCGAACAAACTGCCAGGTGCCCAATGGGATGTTTACCCTCAATATGACACCTCAATCGGTTCAATTGAGGTGGGAGGGGACTTCCGCGCAATACTCTGTACAATACCGTGTTGTAGGGGTACCTACCTGGACTACCGTAACAGGGGTTACATCGACTAGTTATACCCTGACTGGATTGACAGCGAATACACTTTACGAATGGTCTGTGTCTGCTAGTTGTGAGGGGAATAGTACCTTGTATGCTATTCCCGTACAGTTTATACCACAGTGCAGTGAGCCTCCTCTGATACAGTTGATAAATCCATTAGCCCCCGATCGGGCACAGTTAGGATGGTATGGAACAGATCTTTCCTACCAGTTACAATGGCGGGTTGTAGGAGCCACAACATGGACGGATATTCCTACCGTAACGTCTCCTTATACACTAACAGGCTTAACAACGGGGACAACGTATGAAGCTCGGATTCGGTCTGCCTGTGCTGTTGCCAACAATGGTGAATTTGTGTTAATACGTCCATTTACTCCTCAATGTCAGGACTCGTACTATTACAATGATTATAAAAGTACGACAAACATAACCTCTGGTACTGCTCGACTAAACTGGCAGGCCAACTCATTATTAGCTTATCGTTTGCGGTGGCGGATTATGGGTACTAATTCCTGGACAAACGTCCCCGGCTCCGTTACATCGCCATACACATTGACTGGTTTAACGAATAATACAAGTTACGAATGGCAGCTTCACACAGACTGCGAGCCTATGTATTATGCTGCATCTCAGGTTTTTCAAACAGCCTGTGCTATGCCGGGGGGCTTTGGGGCGGAACCATTGACTGCCACATCTGTGAATCTGCACTGGACCAGATCGGGCGAAGAAGTAGCGTATGAGTTACAGTGGCGTGTCCTTGGCGAATCGGCCTGGACTAGCGTTTCGGGAATTACAACTACAAATTATGTACTAACTGGGTTAGGGCCTACTGCTACTTATGAATGGCAAGTGCGCAGCCAATGCTTAGGTGTTTCGCCGTTTCAGTTAACCACTTCTTTTAAACTGGGTGATGATTGTTCACTTAATATCTATACCGTTCGGGCAGGTTCCTGGGATGACCCAACGGTATGGTCCTGCAATCGCATTCCCACATTGACCGATCAGGTGAAACTGAATCACGCACTCGTCATTCCAAACGCCTATGTGGCAAAAGCATTGACCATACGCTACGAAACGGGAGCCAAACTCACCTTTGGAATAGGATCAAGCATAAAAATGGGAAACTGAATTTTCGACAGGATTAACAAGATTAGTAGAATGGAGAAATCTTGTAAATCTTGTTAATCCTGTCGAAAAATTAACAAACCTCCGTTTCACAATCCTCTTCAGCCACGAACTCAGTCTCAAGTGTCGCGTGGCTAATTTTCTGGTGTTCAAGTCGATGGCGGGCGTCGTGTTTGAGCGTAACGATTTGAGAATCTGACAGACCCGGTTGCAGAACAAGGTGGGCCGTGAGGGCGTTTTCGGTTGTGCTCATGGCCCAGATATGGACGTGATGTACATCTTTTACGCCCGTTACGGCTCGCAGATCGGCCAGCACAGCCGTGAGGTCTATGTCGGTAGGGATACCATCCATCGATAATCGCAGACTATCGGTGAGTAAGCGCCAGGTGGAGCCCATGATAATAATGGCAACGAGAATACCGATAACCGGGTCGAGCCAGGTCCAGCCCGTGTAGGTGATCAGGACACCAGCTATCACTACGCCCAGCGAAACCAACGCGTCGACGGCCAGGTGTAGGTAAGCCCCTTTGGCGTTCAGATCATGCTCTTTATTTCGGAAAAACAGCAGAGCCGACACCGTGTTGACAACAATGCCGACCGCAGCAACCCAGGCCACAGCACCGCCCGCTACAGGTTCAGGGTGGCGAAACCGCTGGAGACTTTCCCAGAAAATAGCCCCGATGGTTATTAATAAAATAACCGCGTTCGTCAATGAAGCGAGCACCGTACTTTTTCGGTAACCGTATGTAAAACTTGGCGTTTGCCGAACACGCGCCAACCGAAACGCCAGCAGCGATAACAATAAGCTCGCTACATCGCTGAGATTATGACCCGCATCGGCAATGAGTGCCAGTGAGTTATAATAAAAACCCAAAGCAAATTCAACCGCCACGTAGCCCGCATTCAGGATCGCGCCAATAATTAACGCTCGGTTGATAGATGTTAAAACAGTAGGGCCGTGGCTGTGTCCCGCGTGGTCATGATGATCGTGCGCCATATTTTTTAGTAGCGCGGACATCTTGTCCGCATCGCATAAGTGTATGCTAAATCAGCTATGCGGACAAGTTGTCCACGCTACATTTACAATTTTAGTTTAATACCTCCATTGATGATTCGACCATCGGTTGGGGCGTAGATATCTGTAACAAAAACAGGTTGCGTAGTCGTGCCACTCACCAGTGATTCGAAGCGTGACTGTCGCACATCGAGGAAATTCTCGAAGTTAATGAAAATGCTTCCTTTTATCGTTTTTCCAAACGACCATTTCCGTTCAATCATGTAGCCCAGTGTCCAGTAAGCGGGTGTATTAGTGCCATTCATTCGTTGTTGCGTGCCTGAATAAAAAGCCTCAAAACCGGTTTTTAACCGATCCGTTTCGTAGAGTGTGGTAAAATAGAGTCGGTGTTTGGCCGTCAGCGGAATCATGCCCGTCAGGTTGTCGTAATTGCGTTTGGTGTCAATAAACGAATACCCCAGAAAGCTATGCAGATCGTGATAAGCCAGCCGTACGTTTGTTTCAAAGCCGCGGGTTGATAAATTTCCGTTGGCTGTACGAAAGGCCGCCAGACCACTTGTCGACAACACCGTCAGGCGATTCAATTGCGTATAAAAAAATAACTGATTAATCGTCAGTGTGGTTTGATCGCCTAACTCAGTACGGTAATTAATGTCCCAGTTCAAGCCCATCGACGATTCGGTTTGGTTGCCATTCATCGATAATAGATTAACATTCTGGAAGGACATCCGTTCGGCATCTTCCGTGAAAATAGTTGGCGCTTTATAGCCAAGTCCGCCACCCAGTCGGCTTGTCCAATGGTCGGCTGCCCGGTACAGTAACGAGAACCGAGGGAGCAAAAACAGTTTCGGACTAGAGGAATTGGATGGCGTATTGACGGTCGTTGTCACAGCATCGGCCCGTAAGCCTGTCTCCAGACTGAATCGTTCTGAGAGCGTTAATGTGTTCTGAACAAAAGCACCGACAATGGATTGGTGGTAAATGTCGCCTGTACTGACTGTGTTGAGGGAGTTTTCCAGCCGGAAAGCATCCGTCCACAGATTTACACCGGCAATCCAGTCGGCTTTTGCCTGGTGTTTGAAATAACTCACCTCCGAAAAAGAGGATTGCTGCAACCCATCGAAACTATAATTGGGCAGCGCTATCGATCGTTGGAAGCGACTATAACTGTTTTTGACGGTCAACACCGCATCATTGGTAAACCGCTTTTCCAGCCGAAACTGCGTGGCTAATCGTCGGGAGTCATTCGCTTCGGTATAGCCCGTCGACGTTTCGCTCCGAATCGTTGGAATATAGCCTCCTGTTCGGTGTTCATTGACCCAGATCACCCCTGCCGAAACCGTGGTCGTTGGGTTAGGGTACCAGAAAAATTTTGGCTGAATGGTTGTGCGGGCCGTTTGTGGCAGATCTGAAAATTGGTCGTTGTTGGCGTCGTACGCTCGTTGCAGATTGCGAGTGGCGTAGAACGTCATCCCGACTTTTTCATTGCGTTGGGCATAATACGCATTAAGATCAAGCCCGAGCGCCGACGTACCGTTAAGCAGAAAGGATAATTCTCGTTCACGCGTTGGCTCTTTCGTTACTAGATTGACGAGTCCGGCAATGGCTCCACTTCCGTACAAGGTTGATTGACAGCCTTTCACAACTTCCACCTGTTTCAAATTCAGCGGAGGAACCTGCATCAGACTCAATCCGCTCGAAAAGCCACTATACAGCGGAAGCCCATCCTGCAACAACTGAGTATAACGCCCATCAAGCCCCTGAATTCGGAACGTCGCATTGGCCGACATGACCGACGTTTGCTGCACCTGAATCCCTGGACTTTCGCGCAGAATAACCGCGATATTGGCTGGTTGCATGTTCGCTTTTTCGTCGAGTTCTTCGGCGTCAATGACTTCAACCCGTGTTGGTTCATCGGCAACACTACGGCCACTTCGGGTAGAGGAAACGGTGATTTCGTCCAGTGATTCCTCCGACGGTTTGAGTGAAATTTGCAGTGTATCGCTACTCGGTGCGATAAGCGTGTGCAGAACGGATTCGAAACCTACAGCCGAAATGCGTAGCCGGTAAGGGCCAGTTGGCGGCAGGATCATTCGCGTAAAACCGGCAGTATCAGTCGCAGCACCAGTTGTGGTACCCACTACTAGAATCGTTGCACCGGGAATTGATTGCTTGGTGAGTGCATGCCGAACAGAAACGCGCAGGGTATCCTGAAGAAGAGGTTTATTAGAAGAGACCGAACTCGGGAATACTGTATTGCCCCAAACGGTCTGGGAAAAAAGTAGAAATAAAATAAGGTTTTTCATCCTGTATGGAGATACAATGGAACATAGCGACTGATTGATGACCAGTCGGAAGAAAATCCATGAAAAACACTTATAATTTTGGCGGTTGCCAGATGGCGAGCGCTACGTCTGACTGATTGGGAGATTGGTAAGCAAAGACCTGATTCGTAGAGATCAGTACACTTTGTAGTTCAGAGATTGTATAGCCAAGCGGCCGGGGAATTGAAAAGCCAAGGCAGGTTGTGCAGTGGCAAAACGGGCTGCAGGGTGCCTTGTGCCCGTGGTCGGGATCATCAGTTGAATGCGATGCCGATGAAGTATTGGTCAGTCTATCTTCTTGCGCATGACAGTCTGCATCGGGGCAAGGGAGGCCCGTCAACAGCAGAATCCACAACGAAAAAAGACACATGACCGCTTTCATGCCCGCAAAGGTAGTGGGCTAAGTAATGCAACAGGTAGTCAAAAAGGGGTGGACTCTTGCTTTTGCCGGCGCAATACGGTTAGTTTGTGTTAACGTTCTTTGTTTTCCGTCAAATTAGCTAATGGTTTTCCTGAGAGGTTCAGGAAATGAAAAAGGAATCGTGTGAAATTCACGAGCAGACGTTGCTACTGTCAGTGACCATTTAGAAAAGGGTTTGCCCTCGATGTCCATTGTCTTACCCCATCGGTTCGCCGAAACGGGCGGGATGAGAAGGACGGCAGATACCGTCACAAGCCAGGAGACTTGCCTTAGCTTTGCTGATTACGCCTACACGCGATTGGGCTTCATCAAACTTGACCATCCTATCTTTTTCCTGCTTCGTTTTGGGGCTTGGTTAGGTGTGTCGTGTTGATAAAGTGTTGATAACGTGTAGCCGTATGGAGTTCGGCATCGAACGCGATCAACCATTTTATCATTTAACAACATGATCGCACACAATCTCGGCTATCCACGAATCGGTAGCCACCGCGAACTCAAACGGGCCTCTGAGCAATTCTGGGCCAACAAAATCACCCGTCAGCAGCTTCAGGACGCCGGTCGAACTATCCGACAAGGCAACTGGCTGACCCAACAGCAGGCTGGCATTACGCTGGTTCCCTGCAACGACTTTTCGTTCTACGATCAGGTGCTCGACATGTCCCTGACCGTAGGCGCGATACCGAAGCGGTTTCGCCCGCTGCTCGACCAGCCTGACGCGGCCCATCAAAACGCTGACCAGCTAACGCTCTATTTCGCTATGGCGCGGGGCTATCAGCAGGATAGCCTGGATCTGAAAGCGATGGAAATGACCAAGTGGTTCGATACCAACTACCACTACATCGTGCCGGAGTTTACTGCCGATCAGACGTTTACGCTTCTCTCGGAGAAAGTTTTTGACGAGTTCGAAGAGGCCAGACAAACGCTGGGAACTACACCCAAACCTGTATTACTCGGGCCAGTTTCGTATTTGTTACTCGGCAAAGAGAAAGAAGCTGGATTTGATCGATTGGATTTGCTGGATCGCCTATTGCCCGTTTATGAAGCGATTCTGACGCGTCTGCAAGCGCAGGGAGCCGACTGGATTCAACTCGACGAGCCGACGCTCTCACTGGATTTGACGAATGGCCAACAAGCCGCTTTTGCGAAAACCTACAATCGGCTGCGCGTACAATTTCCAAAACTTAATTTACTGCTTGCGTCGTATTTCGAGTGCTACGGGTCTAACCTAAATCTGGCCATTCAATTGCCGGTTGATGCCCTGCATCTGGATATGGTTCGGTGCCCAAGTCAGTTAGACGATATTTTGCAAACCGATTTCGTGCACAAATCAACGAAGTTGTCGTTGGGTGTGGTTGACGGCCGAAACATCTGGATCAATGATCTGGAAAAATCGCAGGCAACCATTCAGCGGGCCGTTGAGAAACTTGGCCAGCACCGAATTCTGGTTGCACCGTCGTGTTCGTTAGTACACGTCCCTGTCGATCTGAACTCGGAAACCAACGAACAGGGATTAACCCCCGAAATTAAGCAATGGCTGGCCTTTGCCCGGCAAAAACTGGACGAAGTCGTCACGCTCATAACGTTATTCCGGCAACCCGAGAACGCCCAGGCAACGGCAACATTAGCCGCCAATCAGGCTTCGTTAGTGGCCCGTCGGGAATCGACATTGATTAATCGCTCTGCTGTTCAGGCACGCCTGAATCAGTTGACAGAGAAAGATGACCAACGTCAGAGCGAGTTTGCTGTGCGCCAACCGCTACAACAGGCGCGTCTGCAATTGCCTTTATTTCCAACAACCACGATTGGCTCGTTCCCGCAAACAGAAACCGTGCGCGCCAATCGAGCGAAGTTTAAAAAAGGCGAAATCACCCTCGACCAGTACGAAGATTTTATTCGCGCCGAAACTGAACAGGCTATTCGCTGGCAGGAAGCGATTGGGCTGGACGTGCTGGTGCATGGTGAGTTTGAACGGAACGACATGGTCGAATACTTCGGCGAACTGCTCGACGGGTTTGCCTTCAGCGAAAACGGTTGGGTGCAGAGTTATGGCTCTCGTTGCGTGAAACCGCCCATTATTTACGGTGATGTTTACCGCCCTGAACCCATGACCGTGCGTTGGGCGCAATTTGCCCAGTCGTTGACCAACAAACCCGTTAAAGGAATGCTGACCGGCCCGGTAACCATTTTGCAGTGGTCTTTTGTGCGGGATGATCAGCCGCGTCGGGATACCTGTTTGCAGATTGCACTGGCTATTCACGACGAAGTAGTCGATCTGGAAGCGGCTGGCATTCGGGTTATTCAGATTGACGAACCGGCCATTCGGGAAGGTTTGCCGCTGCGGAAAGACAATTGGAAGACCTACCTGGACTGGGCTGTACGGGCGTTTCGGATTTCAGCTTCGGGCGTTCAGAACGACACGCAAATTCACACCCATATGTGTTATTCGGAGTTCAACGACATGATCGAAGCCATCGCGAACATGGATGCCGATGTGATCACGATCGAAACGTCGCGGTCGCAAATGGAATTGTTGGATGCGTTTGTCAATTTTAACTATCCGTACGAAATCGGTCCTGGCGTGTACGACATTCATAGCCCGCGTGTACCAACAATTGAGGAAATGGTCGATCTGCTTCAAAAAGCGACTAACGTGCTGCCTGTTCGGAACTTATGGGTAAATCCGGACTGTGGATTGAAGACGCGCCGGTGGCCAGAAACGACTGAATCCCTAAAAAATATGGTGCAGGCCGCCCAAACAGCGCGCGAATTAGTTACTGAGTCTGTATAATCATAAATAAGTGGTCTTCTGCCAACTAGTTGGCAGAAGGCTTACCTTTGCAATATGGATTTCTGCGGACCTTACGACAAATACCTTGCTGAGCATAATCAGGAGTTCCTGCGTGCCCCATTACTAGCCGGTTGGGAGTTCAGACAGAAAACAACCCCGGTTGCTGAAGGAGTAGAAACCGCAGGGTGGATGTCGTTGGCCAAAGCACAGGACTGGAAGTTACCCGCATCAATTCGACGTGAGTTGCTAAGCAATACAATGGTCATTGTAATTACGGATCTTGACCAGCTTATCCAGTATGTGAATACTCCATTTGAAACAATGACGGGTTATTCCAGCCAGGAGACCCTAGGACGCAGACCCGCTTTTTTGCAGGGAGAAGGTACGTCTCTGCGAGCACGACGGCATCTCAGGCAAGGTATTGAACGGCAGAAGTTGGTACGTGGACAATTGTTGAATTACCGAAAAGACCAAACCGCTTATCTGTGTCAGATCGTGATTCGGCCCATCGTAAATCGGCAGAAACAAGTAGTCAATTTCATTGCCTTGGAACAGGAGGTCGAATCGAATGGAACACCTATCGTCCGGTAAACACGAACACACCGCTTGCCCCCGCTGCCATCGCACATTCGAGTGCCGCGTTGGGAGTATCAATTTGTGCCAGTGCCAGGTAGTTCAATTGACGGATGCTCAGCGGCAGTACGTCAGTTCGACCTATCAGGGCTGTTTGTGCGCTGACTGTTTATTAGCCGTCCGATCAGAATTCAATCACCTGGCTCACCAGAAACTAGTAGCCGATTTATTACGTGGACATTAACGAAACGCCAGAAATACAGGCCCGAATCGCAGCGGCCGAAACCCGAATCTTCAAAGCTGTTTTTCCCAGCACAACCAATCATTACGATACGCTTTTTGGAGGTACCGCCCTGCAACTGATGGATGAAGTGGCGTTTATTGCCGCCACTCGGTTTTCCCGGAAGCGCATGGTTACGGTTTCTTCTGACAAGATCAATTTTACCAAGTCGATTCCGGCGGGTACGATTATCGAGTTGGTTGGTCGGGTCGAGCATGTGGGGAATACCAGTATTCGGATTGCGGTAGAAATTTACGTCGAAGAAATGTACTCGATGGAGCGCCATAAGGCTATTCATGGAACGTTCACGTTCGTGGCGCTCGACGAGGATAAAAAGCCAATACGAATTATCTAGAAAAGCGTTTTTCTGACAGGATTTACAAGATTAACAAGATGCGGTTTCGCTTGTCAAAATCTTGTAAATCCTGTCAGAAAAAAAGCATATCCGGTAACCGGACATCATGCATTATAAACTGACAACAACACTTAAAAAAACAGATACCGAAGGCCGAATTCCGGCTTATACATTAGATCAATACATTCGAGGTGAATTGGTGCAGCAATTAATCAAGTTGGTTAGCCCCCGTCTGCCCGTTGCCCGAACCGATAAGTCAGCCTACACAAACCCGGAAACAGTTGAGTTCACGGCGGAACTGACGTTGCTGAAATCGCATCAATGGCAACAACTAAAGCAATCGTTGCTGGGAACCATCGAATCGCTACCCACTGAGCAGCAGATTTCGGTTCAACAGTTAATTCGAGAGATTGATCAGAACTAAAGGTTAATGCTTCTTTGTAGTCTGGTCGTTGGAGCATCTGGCCAGACTACAAAGAAGCAGAAAAGCGTTTTTTTGACAGGATTAACAGGATTTATTGATCGGAAATATCAGCAGAATAAATCCTGTTAATCCTGTCAAAAAAAGAACTTGCCCTACACTCTATCGTGCCTTACCTTTGCCTCGATGAAAATCGCACTGGTCTATATTCTCCTGATCGCAACATTGCTGCCAACTGTCAGCCAGTGGGGGACTATTGCTTATTATCACGCCAATAAGGACTACATCGCTCGTGTTCTTTGCGAAAATCGCGATAAGCCCGAAATGCATTGCGACGGTAAATGCTATCTGGCTAAAAAACTGAAGGCGCAGGAGGATCGACAGGACAAAGAGACGGCTACTCGTCTGGAAAACGTGCCAGTCATTACCCTGTTTTGCTCCGACCTCAGTACGTTTCTGATCGTGCCACAAACCATTCGGTTGGTTACCACTCAATTGCCGCTCTACGTAGCATCCGCATATCGTGCGCCTTTAAGTGCCGTTTTTCAGCCTCCCCAGATTTAATCTTTCACATCTTGCTTCGTGCCCTTTGGCGATTCTTTCGTACCAAAGGCTAGTCCATTGTGTGTCCATAACGAGCTAGGTTATGGCCCGTAGGGCCTTCACAGCGTAGCGTCGGTAGAAAATCCCCATGTGTAGATAACGTGTGCCGTCAGGTACACAATAATTATGTACCTGACGGCACATTTTATCTTTGAAACCGATTTTTTCTACCGACGCTGCGCTGTGAAGGCCCTAATGGGCCATAACAAATGCAATCTAATCCTGAATTTACGTTATGAGCCATTCAATGATTTGTTGTATTAAGGTATTGATTAGTAATCGATTGTGAATATCTTCCTCTGATCTACTTTTTGCTATTAAAAACTCGTGAGGACATTTGTACTCTATATACTGCTGTTTGCAACGCTGCTACCGATGGTTAGTCCATGGGGAATCATTGCGCATTATCAGCTCAATAAAGAGTACATTGCCCGTGTCCTTTGCGAAAATCGGGACAAGCCACAACTGCATTGCGATGGGCAGTGTTATCTGGCCAAACAATTAAAGACACAGCAGGAAAAGCAGGATAAGGAGACAACTGAGCGGGTACAGAATTCGCCAGTTATGCAACTGTTTTGTCAGGTAAGCTTTTCCTTTGAGTTTCTTCCCGCCTGGCAATTAATCCTGCGTGCTGGGTTTACAGCGTATTACTTTCCAGCTTACATTGCTCCGTTAGCGAGCCTGTTTCAACCACCCCGAGTTTAAGTCGTTTTCGCTAAAGACCGCTAAGGCGGACTGTTGAAAAAGAACAGTCTAACAAGCCTTACAGGTCTGAAAATTCAAATTCTCGACTTAAACTAATCATATTGTGAAAATTTATAAGTTACTCATAACCGCCTGGTTATGGGCTATGATTGTCTATTCTGCTTCCGCTCAGAACGTAAAACAAGGGCTTGTCTTTGACGCCCAAACCAATGAACCTTTGCCCGGCGTGACCCTTGCCTGGGCTGATGGTAAATCGGGCACTGTTACCGATGCAAACGGCCATTTCTCGTTAATTAATAATACTGCAAAAGTCATTGTATCGGCCGTCGGTTATCGTCGACAGGAGATTACATTGACACCCGGTCAACCTATACGGATTGCGCTGGAACCCGCTGCCGAAGACCTCCAGACGGTGGTTGTAACCGGAAATCGGGAAGCTGCGCTCCGTACCGAAACCCCCATCGCGATTTCCAAGCTCTCGGCCAAACTGATCAACGAAACGAAGCCGACGAGCATCTATGAAGTGATCAATAAAACGCCGGGAGTGCTCATGGTGAACCTTAATAATGAGCAACACATGATGGCCATTAGGCAACCGATGACGACCAACGCATATTTTCTTTACATGGAAGATGGTGTTCCAATTCGGCCGATGGGTGTGTTTAATCACAATGCACTGCTCGAAATGAATCAGTTCACGGTCAGCTCGATAGAGGTAGTCAAAGGCCCTGTGTCGTCGATTTATGGGCCAGAAGCGGTAGGCGGTGCGGTGAATTTCATTACGCAGCGCCCAACGGCTGTGCCAACGGCCCGTGTAGGTATTCAGTTTGATCAGTGGGGCTACCAGCGACTTCAGGTTGGGGCTGGAGCGAGACAGGGTAAGTTTGGGATTTACCTCGGAGGCTTCATATCACGGCAACGGAATTCATGGTTAGCCAGCTCCGATTACGATAAATCGTCGTACTTCGCCCGGCTCGAATACGCCTTTACGCCTAGAACTCGCCTGGCGGGTACCTTGTCGTACAACGATTATAATTCGCAGACGAGCGGGAGTGTTGATAGTTCGGCATTTTTTGCCCGTCAGTATGTGAGCACTACCGATTTTACGTACCGAAAAACCTTCTCCTTACGCAGCCGTCTGACCCTAGAACATGACTGGCAGAACGGTTCGCAATCGTTCATCACGGCTTTTGTTCGAAACAACAGCGTGGGGCAGAATCCGGCTTATTCCATTCGGTGGACAACGGGTGCGGCAACCGCAACGGGCCAGATTAACAGTAACGATTTCAAGAGCTACGGCTTCATTGCGCAGCACACGCAACGGTTGAATTTCCTGAATAGCAAGCTCATTGTTGGCGCTACACTCGATCTGTCACCCAACACGTATTATGCGTACCAGACCGATCTGTCTGCCGAGTTAAGAGCTGATAAAAAATCGGTGATCAAATACACGCAGTTGCAAGAACGTCCTGATATTCAGTTGGCTAACTACCAGGCCGATATTCATAACGTAGCGGCTTATGTACAATATGATTTCGAGCCCTTGCCCAAATTGCGCGTATCGGCAGGCTTGCGCTACGACCGAATGGCCTTCGATTATACCAATGCACTGGATAAAAGTTCGGGCAGTAAGGACTATAGCCAGGCCACTCCGAAAATTGGGGCAACTTACGATTTAGGCAACGGGAAAGGGCTGTATGCCAACTACGCTAAAGGCTTTTCGCCCCCTGCGCTCACGTCGATTTTCCTGAAACGAACCACCCCAACGGCTTCCGGCGATCAGTTTTACTACAACCTTCAGCCCGCCAAATTCGACAACATGGAAATTGGTGGTTGGGCTTCCTTGCTGAATAATAAGGTGTATGTCGATGCGGCACTTTACCAAATGAACGGCACAAATGAACTACTCAGCATTCGTCAGCCTGATAACTCTACCGATTACCAATCGGCGGGTCGGACACTGCACCGGGGCGTTGAGTTGGGGGTTACCTACCGACCTTCGAAGCAGGTATTCTTCCGATTTGGGGGCACGCACGCGGTGCATCAATTTGTTGAATTTACGCTTAGTCAACGGACTTCCGATGCCATACAGAACGTAAATGGGAAGGATATGCCATCAGCCCCACGCACGCTCTGGAATACCGAAATCTCGTATTATCCATCC
The DNA here is from genome assembly GCF_014117325.1 of Spirosoma foliorum. Taxonomy (NCBI): domain Bacteria; kingdom Pseudomonadati; phylum Bacteroidota; class Cytophagia; order Cytophagales; family Cytophagaceae; genus Spirosoma; species Spirosoma foliorum. Next base: position 8,636,416 of record NZ_CP059732.1, read on the forward strand.
TGGCTTCAACACTTCCGTACATCGGTCGAGTGGCAGCATGTGGCGAGTTGGTACCAGAATCAGACCAACACGGTTAGTTATGGTGGGTACGATTTTGCCAACGTCCGGGTTGGGTATCAGTGGAAAGGCATTGAGGTATTCTCTAATATCCTGAACGTAACCAACGCGCTTTTCGCCACCAACGCTACCCGCGGAAACAACGCCACCGATCGCACCACCTACACCCCAGCCGCACCACGCACCTTTGTGTTTGGCGTTCAGTATAGTATTTCAGGAAAATAAATTTCTAAACACGGAGAAACGGAGGATCGCACGGAGTACACAGAGAAGTTTCATTTAATTCCGTGCACTCCGTGTAACCCTCCGTTTCTCCGTGTTAAACTAGACAAACCATGAAAAGCCTACTCATCACGCTCCTCCTTTTCAGCCTGCTTGCTGAAAAACCAGTCAATGAAACCGCCGTTTCGAACCCGCAATTCGTTGGAGCCGTCCCTCGTTTAACAACCGATGCTTCGGGTAACCCGCTCCTTAGCTGGGTAGAAAAAGAAGGGGATAAAGGAAGTATTTTTTATTTCGCTGTTTCGAAAGATGGCGGGCAAACCTTTGGCGAGAAAATACGTGTGAAAGCACCCGCTACGCTGTCGGCTCATGCCGAAGGGATGCCGAAGATTGCCGAGAAAGCCGATGGTACATTACTGGCGGTTTTTGAAGTGCCCAATCCTACGACGGCTTCACGTTTTGCTGGAGATTTACTCTATACGATGTCTTCCGATAAAGGGCAAACCTGGACTGAACCAACGCCAGTTCATCAGGATGTCAGACCCGGAACGAGTCATTCGTTTGCTGACATTACGCGCCTGCCCAATGGCGAAATTGGTGTGGCCTGGCTCGATGAAAAATTGCCGAATCGAGAGGGGCGGCCAGTCGTGTTTGCGCAGACAACGAAAGGCAAAGGCTTTGGTTCGTCGGTTCTGGTGGATGATAATGCCTGCCAATGCTGCCGTATGAATGTGTTTGTCGATACTAAGAAGTCCATTCACCTGACCTATCGTGATTTGCTGCCTGCCGCTAAGGCTGGTGAAATCGCTTCCCGTGATATGAGCACGGCCATTTCGACGGATGGTGGCAAAACATTTAGTAAACCGCAGGTTCTGTTTGCCGATCATTGGCAAGTGAACGCCTGCCCACACGCGGGACCCATTGTGGCACAAGTCGGCAACGATATTCTGACCACCTGGTTTTCGGGGAAGGAAGATGCTGCCGGATTACGACTGGCTCGTTTGGGTTCTGATAAGTTGGTATCTAGCGTGCTATCGAATCGAGCGAAGCACCCTCAGATCGCGTCGGCTGGTGGACGATTGGTGTGGGTTTGGGACGAATCGATCTCAAAAGATGGCTCCAACGAAATGGGGTCATTTGTGCAGCGCATCGGCATGCGAACCGTAGTTGGTGGAACTGTTACCCCAACTACTTATCTAACTCCCGAATCGGTTGATGCCACCTATCCGGCCGTGCTTGGCACAAAAAATGGAACGCTGGTTGCCTACGAGCAAACGAAGGGTAAGCAGAACACGGTCATCGTCGTGCGGTTTTTGGAGGCACAATAGGCCAATAACTTGCCATGTTCTCAATGGCTTCCGCTTGCGAAACTGGAAGCCATTGAGAACATGGCAAGTTGGAAAGGCATGATCGGTTAAGAGGTGAAATTCAATTAGCGGATCAATTGTCGCTTTAGTACGCCACCGATAAAACTGCCGATGAAAGTGAGAATCATTGACCCGTAAAGGCCAAATGCTTCCAGGTCGCGCGCACCGCTGGTTTGAGGAGTTTTCGTGAAAAAAGTATATCCCAGCCAAAGGGTTGCGGCCTGAATAATTGCCAGCGCCCAACCTTTTCGGGGTTCCAGGTAACCGATAACCGTAGCAGCAATAGCTGCCAGCAGATAGGGCAGATGGATTACCGGAGCATTTTTGATAACTACCAGCAAAACCACACTGTTGATCAGAATTACCACGGTATGGCTGAGTAGCTTTCGGTCAAAAAAAACGTCGGATTTCGGAGTGGCTGTTGCTGCCATCAGGCGTTCGGATTCTCTTAACGAAGACGCCCGATTCAAATCCTGTTGGGCCTGTTCATCATTTTCCAGGTGCTGGCGGGTGGTTCCCCGGCCCTGAAACGCATCGGCATCTAACCCTTTGGCGTGAAATACGGCTTTATCAAACTCCAGATAGGCGGCAGAATAATCCTGTTGATCGTACAAAATATGCCCCATTTCCAGATGTAAGTCGGCAACGGTATCATCGTAACTTTCGCCTTTCTTTAAGGCGTCGATAGCCTCTTGAAGTTGGCCTAAAGCTCGATAACATTTGGCCTGATACAGATAAGCAACACTGGAAGTAGGTTCTTTTTGAAGATAGCGCTCAAAAAAATTCAGTGCATCGACAGACTGACCTGCTTTGTAAAGCTGTATGCCCACCTGCAGTTTCTCAACGTCTTTCTCCGACTTGGTTCGTAAATCGGCGTAATAACGCAGGTAAATAATATAGCCAATAATGGCCGCTGCAACAAGTAGTTCCATAAGCGTACAAAAGAAGCATCCAACTATCCTACTAACAACAGGCTTGCCTTCTACGTTTATTCGGAACCTCGTGCAATAAAAATGATTTCTACAGGTTTACTTTACCCTTTATTTGGATGAACCGCTGTCTGAAGATACAACTATGCGAATTTTGATTGTTGAAGATGAATGGGAGGTTGCTTCGCTCATCAAGGCTGGTTTAGAGGAATATGATTTTGAGGCCGATACAGCGGGCAACGCCATGGAAGCGCAAAAGCAACTGGCTGACAAAGAATATGATATTGTAATCCTGGATGTAAATCTGCCGGTTATTAACGGATTCGATCTGTGCCGCATGATTCGCAACCGCTTTGAAACGTTGCCTATTCTGATGCTGACCGCTTTTGGTAGCACTGATAGTAAAGTGAACGGATTCGAAGCCGGCGCTGACGACTATTTGGTAAAACCCTTCGAGTTCCGCGAACTAGTTGTTCGATTGCGGGCCCTGAATCGGCGGAGTGGGGCGGCATCGCAGGAACCGTCCATCCTGAAAATTGCCGATCTTGAATTTAATCAGCAAAGCAAAGCCGTAAAGCGAGGAAATCAGAAGCTAATGCTGACCGCTCGGGAATTGGCATTGCTTGAGTTTTTCATGAAGAACCAGAACAAAGCCCTTACCCGTAACGAAATTATGGAGCACGTCTGGGATCTTAATTTCGATACGGGTACCAACGTAGTAGACGTATACGTCAATTACTTACGAAAGAAAATCGACAAGGATTTTCCCGTCAAACTGATCCATACCATCAGCGGCATCGGCTATATTATGCAGGCTACTGATGACTAAATGAATGGATAAAGAATAATGTAACATGAATAATGGATGGAACCTCAAATTATTAACTGATTGTCAGTTATTTATAATTAGGACTTACGCAAAAGTGGTAAATTGAAATAAAAAATAGCTTGAAGGTCACCGCACAACTTTACGGACAGTTTCTACTGAGTAGCCAGATCAACTATACGGCTACCTACTTGGGTGATCACCTGGAAGGGATCACCCATGACAATGTGCAGTACTTTCTCAAAGCTAGCCGAGTGGCACCTCGCCAGGTCTGGCAACATGTCCGCCACCAAATTCAACTGGATACCGATGGCTATATCCTCTTTGATGATACCGTGCTCAATAAAGAACATAGTCATAAAATTGAACTGGTTCGTCGGCAATACAGTGGAAATGCTCATGGAATCATCAAAGGCATCGGTGTGGTTAATTGTGTCTACTTCAATCCTAAAATTAATCAGTTCTGGCTCATTGACTACCGTATTTTTAATCCCGATGAGGATGGAAAAAGCAAGTTGGATCATGTGTTGGACATGCTTAACCAACTAGCACCCCGCCAGATCAGTTATCGAATCGTCTTAATGGACAGTTGGTATGCTGTGACCGACCTCTTCAAGTGGCTCATTACCAATGAAAAACTGTTTTACTGTCCTATCAAGAGCAACCGTAAGGTCGATGATTCAGGTGGCAAAGAATCGTATCAACCTGTCAGCTATCTGAGCTGGTCAGCTCAACAGGTGCAGCAGGGTAAGCTGGTTAAAGTACACAAGATGCCTCAAAACACCTATCTTAAACTGTTCCGCGTACTGGTGTCTACCCACCGGACGGACTATATCGTCACCAACGATTTAGCTCAAAATGAGACGAGTGCCGCTGAAGAAAAAAGTGGTATTCGTTGGACAATTGAGCAGTTTCATCGAGAAGATAAGCAGATCACGGGTCTGGAATGTTGTCAATGTCGATTAGCTCGTAGTCAACGCAATCACATTGGCTTAGCGGCTCTGACTTGGTTACGTTTTAAACAGTTGGCTTATCAGACTAAGAAAACGGTTTACCAACTCAAACAAGGCTTATTAGATGCTTACCTTCGTCAAGAGTTGGCGAATCCTTCAGTTGCCTTTGCGTAAGTCCTAATAATGTTATTTTTTGTCATCCCGACGCCAGGAGGGATCTTCGGCAACTGATTACTTACCGAAGATCCCTCCTGGCGTCGGGATGACAAAAAACTAGTCTAATTTTATTCGTAAATCCTCCATAATTCACGTTAATGCACGATGGATAATGTAATGTGTTGATTGCTAGGAGCTATTATTCATTCTGCCTTATCCATTCATAATTAGCTCTCATGAAAATACGCACTCGACTTCTGGTTACGTTTGTGGGAATCGTAGCGGCTATTCTGCTCCTGTTTTCGGGAGTGGTATATGCCACGGCAGAGTATTTCCGGCAACGTGATTTTTATAGTCGACTAAGCGATAAGGCTAAAAACGTGGCCCGGCTGCTGCTGGATGAAGAAGAAATTGACCTTCGTTTGTTTCGAATCATCGAGCGCAACAACATTACAGCGCTCCCCGAAGAACAAATCAACGTTTACGATCACAACAATCACATTCTGTATTCAACACGCGATAGCTCTATCGTAAAGCCCGAAGTCCTGAGTTTTATTCGGACGAAGAAAGAGATTTTCTTTCGGAAGAATCGCTCTGAGATTGTGGGCTTTACGTATCAGCATAAGAATCAGGAATATGTGCTGGTGGCGTCTGCCTACGACCAATACGGGAAAGAGGAAATCGGCCATTTGGGTACAATCATGATTGTGGGTCTGGTTTGCAGTCTGGCTTTGGTGGCTGCCGTAGGCTGGGCCTATGCCGGTCGAACGCTCAGACCAATTTCCGATGTTGTTCGACAGGTCGATCAGATTACAGCGTCGAATCTGGATCAGCGTGTCACGGCTGGTAGCGACCACGACGAACTGGCTCAACTGGCCCATACGTTCAATTTGATGCTCGACCGCGTGCAGGAAGCCTTTGAAGTTCAGCGAAATTTTGTGGCCAATGCGTCGCATGAATTACGCACGCCACTTACCATTATTACAGGGCAAATTGAGGTGACCCTACTCAAACGGCGTACCGTTGAAGAACACGAAGAAAAGTGGAAAGCGGCCCTGGGCGTGATTCAGCGCATGAACAAACTGACGAATAACTTGCTGGATTTGACGATGGTTAGCTTGGGGGCTACACCCCTGAAATTCAGTGAAGTGAGTGTCGATGAGATTATTTATCAGGCGGCCCAGATGCTCATGAATCGACAAGCCGACTATATGGTTGCGTTCTCATTCGAGGGTGAAGCTGAGCAAGTGCCATCCTCGCTGACGCTGGAAGGAAATAAATCATTGCTGTATTCGGCTTTCTTCAATCTGATGGAAAACGGCTGTAAGTTTTCGGAGAAAAAACGGGTAGATGTTATTCTCGGAGCCAATGAGTGGTGGGTAACGATTACGTTTAAAGATGAGGGTGTTGGTATTTCAGAAACTGATATAAAAAGTATCTACGAACCCTTCTTCCGGGCCGAAAACGTCAAGCGGATTCACGGGCATGGTGTCGGCCTACCGTTGACGTACCGGATTATTCAGCTTCACCGCGGGCGAATCAATGTGTCTTCACAAATTGGGCAGGGTACCACGTTTACCATTCAATTGCCCAAACATTTCTAATCGATCTCTAATCGACTTCTAACTAACCTCTCATCACCTTCTAAGAGGTCCTTAATTAATGCTGTAGTTGATTAAACGAACTTTGTTACCTGAGTCTTAGAAGCTGTTTGAATTAAGTCTTGGAAGTGAAAATGAAGTTTTTTGTCATAGTAAGCTCGCAAAAATCACATGAACTCTATGGGGATTTTGCGAGCTGCTATGGCAGAAAATCGTTTTTATAGTACTAGTTCAAATGGATTCGTGAAGTGGCGATATAAACCATTTTGGATCATGGATAACAACGTTAATGGAAAAACGAACTTCAGAAAACCGGCCAGCTGGGTGGTTGTATGGGGATTGATCTGGTTGCTTGTTGCCTATAACCTCTATTTCGATAACCGCTTGAGCAACAGCAATTATCGTGCTCAATACGAGGCCGAAAGTCAACGCGCCGATTCATTATACAACGAGAAAGTCCGGCTAGAACAACGGCTGCGACAAATCGAAAAGTCGAGCGTACGGAAACTATCAACCAGTCAGTCCGACAAAGGCGACAATCTAGTGAGAGCCCAGGAGTTATAAGATTGAAGTAATGGGTAATGAATAGTGAAGAATGGAATGTTGTTGATTGTTAGTGTTTTATCTGGGTTGACTGTTCATTATCCATTTTACATTATCCATTACCTATCCCTTAAAGAGTACAACTATACAATGAACATGAACACGAAGAAACCTATTTTTCAATCTATTGATCTCAGCAATTGGCAGGGCGACATCCGGGGAGGAGCTATTTCGTTCCTGGTGGCAGTGCCTTTGTGTTTGGGAATCGCACTGGCTTCGGGAGCACCGCTGTTTGCGGGCATCATCGCTGGTATTGTAGGCGGCCTGGTTGTCGGTATTTTTAGCCGGTCGGCGTTAAGTATTTCGGGACCGGAAGCGGGCCTGATTGTAGTGACACTCAGCGCGATTCAGGCATTGGGTTCATTCCCTGCCTTCTTGCTGGCTATGTGTATCGCCGGTCTTATTCAGATCGGTCTCGGGTTTGCCCGAGCCGGTATTGTTAGTAACTTTTTTCCATCGTCAGTCATTAAGGGAATGCTGGCGGGTATTGGTATTATTCTGATTCTGAAGCAACTACCGCACCTGGTGGGTTACGATGCCGATGCCGCTGAAGGGCTTACACTTTTCCAGCCGGGCGGTTTCAATATCATTGAACAACTGCACATGGCGTTGGGGCAATTCCGGGTCGTGGCGATTTTGATTACGATTGTATCGTTAGCCGTATTTTATGTGTGGGAACAGCCTGCTTTCCGGCAGCGTGCTTTTGCTAAAAATGTACCGGCTGCGTTGGTCGTCGTCGTGCTGGGTATTTGCATCAATGAACTGATTCGGGTAATTGCCCCAGAATGGGTATTGAAGGGGAATCACGTTGTTCAACTGCCTGTTCCTGAAAGTACAGCGGCCTTTTTTCATCTATTTACGTTGCCCGATTTTTCGCAGTGGACTAACCCGCTGGTCTATACATCGGCAGTAGCGATTGCTATGGTTGCGAGTCTGGAAGCCCTGTTGGCTATCGAGGCCTCGGACGAACTAGACCCGCTAAAACGGAAAACACCGGCCAACCATGAGCTGAAAGCGCAGGGAATTGGTAATTTGATTAGTGGGCTGATTGGCGGTATTCCCCTTACTTCGGTTATTGTTCGAAGTTCGGTAAGTATCAACGCGGGTGCCCGAACCAAGCTGGCGGCACTGATTCACGGCACGTTGTTGCTGGTTTGTGTGGTAACGTTACCGACTTTGTTAAACAAAATTCCCTGGGCTAGTCTGGCGTCAATTCTGTTAGTGACGGGTTATAAACTGGCTCGTATTGAGATTGTTAAAGCTGTTTTTGCAGAGGGTATCACTAAGTTCATTCCGTTTGTGGTTACCATTCTGGCAATCCTATTGACCGACTTACTGACAGGTATTGGCATCGGAATGGCAACGGGTATTTTCTTCATCCTGCGCGACCATTATCAGAATACACACAGCGTCCGAATGGATTATGACAGGGATATTAAACGAATTCACGTAAGTCTGGGCGATCACGTGTCCTTCCTGAGCAAGGCTAAATTGGTGAAACTTCTAAAGAGTGTTCCTGATAATTCTATCATTGAAATTAACGGAACGGAGTCGTCTTACATTGACAGCGACGTTGTTACCGCTATTCAGAACTTCGGGGTCGCGGCTCGTCAGCGGAATATTCGGCTTATCTTTTTGCCAAGCCGCGTAGCTGATTCACAAGTTGTTCGTACATCATCCCAAGAGCTCGTTAACAGCTTCCGCCCTGCAGGAGCATCTAGTGTTCCTGCCTAACAGGGATGCCATAAGGCATTAAGTGTCTGTAGTAACGGAGCGTTCCCCTTTATTGACTCTATACAATAGTCAATAAAGGGGAACGCTCCGTTTTTATAACATGGCCTTTCGTAAAGGTTTCCAGACTTTAAAGTATTTCGTCAAAAACTGATTCTGTTCTTTTACATTTTGGTCAAGTTCAACTAGTAATTTATTGATTTCGTCAACCTTTTTTATTACGTCCTTATTTTTTAGAGGAATTTCGGCTACAATTCGTTTAGTGGCTGCTAATTGACTTTCGATATCAATTAACATTTTCTTAATATCTTCATCTGATTTTAAGGGAGTGAAACGGGCAATTCTATAGTTTGTAAAATCCTTGATCAACTTTACGGTTTCATTATAGGCATCAACACCCCGACTGTAGTAAGTACTTAAAATTTCATACTTTATGTTGTGAAGATATGTTTCCGTCATAAAATTCACATTACCATTTTTCTCGATTCTCTTTTCTGCAGCTTCCAGGTGTTTTAAGTGTGGTTGCTGATCGTATATTTTCAGGCTGTCATTGACGGAAAAAGCAACGCTTATATTAGATGATTTATTAAGATTGTTATAGAATTCTTGATTTGTAATTGGGTGCTCTAAAAACTCCCATATAGGATCAAAAGGCATGTGTGAGTAGATGAATTCATCGGGTGGAACCATAAAGTAAACATCGTTAGGTGCTTGGGTAAATGTTCGTTCTGATACATAACCGGCTCCCCATGTAGAATCGAACAAGTACCATTGATCATGAATACGAACAGCATTCCACGCGTGGCCAAAATCACCTATTACTTTACCTTTTTTTACATAGCCTTCAACTGTATATGATTTTAACCCCACGTTAGTACAAAGCTCATTAAACAGTAATGCATAATCGACGCATACTCCTTTTCTTGTACGTAAAATTTGATCTGTAGATAAATCAGATGTCTCACCAAAGTGGAACGAAAATAATTGGTTAACATCGTAGGCAATATTTTTGGATACCCACATATAAATCGCCCTTACTTTTGCCTCCTCAGAAGGTAAAGTTTGGAAGCGATTGCTCAATTGCTGAATCGATACTTGCGTGGTATCTGTAGTTATTTGTTTGTCTATTTCTTCATATTTATTTATAACTACTGGTGTCGCTGGTTCTTGTATTACTGATACGCTTTTTTTAGGTGCTTTTGTTGCTTTATTCTGCGCGTATAAGGGTAATGAAATAAGTAGTATAAGTATTAATTTCATGTTAAATGAGTTTCTATAATGGTGGGATTTTTAACGTTACAATAGGTTTGGCTATTGATCAGATTAGGTTAAATAATAGAAAAACAAGTCGTCGTTACTCATGTCGATGTAAACTATGATTTATGGTCAATGCATACCTTTGGATGCAATGACGAGCTCCTATGTAGGTGCGATTTGTTACCAATATTAGCTTTTGTAGTCTTTGGTGAATGCTTATGTAGGCGATTTTTGTAAAACAAAAATAATAATTCCTGTTTTACAAAAGCGAACACATTGATTGCCTTTTCTTGTACAAAAAGCACCAGTACATCTTTACAACTTTATCTGAATCGTCACGTAAACGCTTCGGCCGTCGGATGGCAAAATGCCTGGTCCGGGATAACCCGTTGCTCGTCGGGTAAAGTAAGTGGCATTGGCCAAATTGTTCAGACTGCCTTCCAGCCGAAAGCGAGTGAATTGATACGACAAGCTGGCGTCCAGAATTGTATAGGCTGGAATCAGTCCAAGAACTGCCGAAACACCGCCTTCCGTCGCGTTGGTCGCATCCGAAAACTGGTTGGACAGGTGCGTATACTGAAACGAGCCTTTCAGGTTTTTATAACCCAGCCGTATCCCACTTTTCAAGTTCAGGTTAGGAACGAACTCCACCTGATTACCCACTACACCAGAAATTTCGCTGGCTTTGTAGGTAGAATGAATCAGGGCGACATTCGCAAAAATTACTCCACTGACGTTCGGGTTTGCTGGATTCGCTAGTCGTAAGAAATCACCTTCAGCGTAGGATTCAATCCCCATAATCACGGCTTGCCCAATATTACCCCTACGGCGGAGAACCCGGTCGTTGGCATCGTAAAACTGCACCTCGCCAATGCGGTTATTGTAGTTCAGGTAAAACGCGCTGATATCGAAATTGTAAAGCGTGGTCTGCGTGCTGCGAATGCCCAGATCAAGCGAATACCCTTTTTCATCCTGCATATTGGGGTCAATTACCGACGATGGGTTAGCAATACGCATGTCGGTGAACGTGATAGACCGATAGTTCTGCGACAGGTTTCCGTAGATATCTAGTTGGGGAACTGGCTTATAGCTGATGCCAATACCGCCCAGCACAAACTGACGCCCGTTGGTTCGGTATTCTGTTGTGCTGACCGAATTGATGATGTTCCCTGCCAAGTCGCGGGTGATGGTGCCGTAAAAACCATCGGCAGTCGTTTTGATATACTCGAAGCGGATACCGGGTGTAATGGACACTTTCTCGCCGATGTAGAAGATATTTTCGGCGAAGGCTGAGACGTTGCGGTTCGGAAATCGGTAATCGTATGAAATGGCGTTGGCGTCGGAGATGAAGTTGAAATCGGCGTCTTTATCAGTGCTGCCCAACCCCTGCACGCTATGATTAAAGCCGTGGTAGTAGCGTCCACCAACTAACAAAACTGCCTGTTGCTTGCTCAGCGTATAGCGTTTTAAATACCGGGCTTCGGTGCCCCAGTTCTGGAAATCCCCCTTAATCAAATCCCGCTCACTGTTATCGTCGATACTGGCCACCCGATTGGGTCGAAAGCCAAGCGAATACCGATACGCATACAAGCCAAACACCCGTAAGTTAAACTCATTGTTGGTATTGAACTTATGATCGAAATGGAGCGCGGGCATGGTCCAGTTGACCTTGAACCAGTTACGCTCCCGATTACTTTGTCGGGGATTTTCGCGGAACATATCATCGGTAAGGCCACCGGGCTGCTGTGCCAGATAGCTCATTTGCGTAATATCGACGCCCAGTGTGGTCTTCTCCGAAACATGGTAATCGATATCGGCAAAGGCCGTGTAGTTGGTAAAATGCGAATTGGGTCGCCAGCTGTCGCCTTTTTTATACTGGAAGAAGGTGTAATAACTCAGCTTGCCCACGGTGCCGCTGGCACTAGTGAACGCATTGTAAAACCCAAAAGAGCCAATTGTTTGCCGGGCTGTCAGTTCAAACTTTCGGTCGGCGACAGGCTTCTTCATGACGAAATTAAGTAACCCACCAAACTGAGTCCCGTACTGGAGCGAAGCCGCCCCTCGCACAATCTGAATACGGCCCACGGCTTCGGTAGGAGGGGTGTAATAACTTTCGGGGTAACCCAGGGCATCGGCGCTGATGTCGTAACCGTTCTGGCGCACGTTGAAATTGGAGCTTCGATTGGGGTCGAGGCCGCGTCCACCAATGCTGAGCTGTAGACCTGCCCCCTCGTTTTCCCAGATATTGAGTCCAGCCACACGAGCGTAAATCTGACGGGCGTTGTTGGTCGAGAGGTTAGCCACCAGTTGGTCGGGAATAATCACTTCCGACTTTTTTCCTTCATAAATACCCATGCTTTCCACGCCCCTCATGCGGGTAAAACCGAAATCGGACTGCTTGTCGGTAACGGTCACTTCGGCTAATGTTTCCTGCCGACTCGTCAGTTGAATGCGCACGGATAAATCGTGTTCAGCCAGCGTAAACGTCTGTTTCGTGGCTTTGAAATCGGGGGCGCTGGTGTGCAATACATATTGACCTTTGGACAAATTGGCGAACACGAACCTCCCCAAACTATCGGTCAACGCTTGACGCTTTCCGTTGTTCAGATAAATGGTAACGCCTTGTATAGCAGTACCATCATGCCGGGCCTGCACCGTTCCTAAGAGCTGATATTGGGCAAAGGTTGTGGTAGAAAAAAAGCTAAAAAGAAACAAGCCCGAAATCTTCAATCTGTGTTGTCGGGTTCTTAAACCCGACATTGTGAGGTTTCTCAAAACCGACTGTATAGAATTGCACAGTCGGTTTTGAGAAACCTCTTTTGTCAGGTTTAAGAACCTGACAACACAACTGTCATAACTAAAAACCGTAAATCGTATCATGGAAAGGAGTGATCCACTCTTTGTTGGTAAATGAGTCTTGTTTGTTGGCGAGATTGGTGGTTGGCTCAACCAATGGTTTCCCCAAACGACCGTTCAGTGCTACGTAGGAATCCACGTAGACTTCCGGGTTTCGGAATCCGTGTTGGGTATAATAATCCCGGAGAATATGCGCGTATTGCAACAACATATCGGGTTGGGTAGCCATCATTTTTTCCTGCAAAGGCGTCAGGAAGTTCGAATTGTTGACAATGGTTCGGTGTCCTGAATTGTCTTTAACGGTAAACTGCGCATAGCCCGTTTTTTCCATCAGCATCACCCGCCACGAGAATCGGTAGCCCTGTTCTGTCCAGAATAACTCGCCCGGATAAAGTAGATACCGGAATGGAAACACGATCTGAACAACAAAGAAAATGGCCAGTAAACCCAATACAAGTTTGCTCATAATGGGCTGAAACCGATACACACGCTGGGGACGTAGAAAGCTATAAGGGATCGCTAACCAGGCACCAAGTTGTCGGATAAGTATCTGGTGAAAGTTGGCTGAGAAAAAGATCAAAGCGGTCACCATCATGATGTAAGGGAACATCCCAATAGGAAACAGGAGTGCCGTAAGCCCATGAAAAATCACAACGGCGGCATAAGCCCAGAGTCGGGTTGAGGAGTTCCATAGCAGGAACGGAATCGACAGGTCATATACACAACCAAACCCACTGAACGCGTAAGGAACCCAGGGATAATTGAACAAGGAGCCAATTATAGGCAGGTCATTATGCGCAGGTAACCAAATTCGTAAGGGTTGCGCATGTACCAGCCAATCGCTGTTGAGTTTGGCTAATCCCGCAAATACATACAGTAGCGCCACGAACAGTTTCAGTGAATCGAGACACCAGGCTGGAATCTGGTCTGCCAGCAAGCTACGACGCCGATAAGCATCGACTGAAAAGTAGGCGTGTGCGGGCAAAAAGATCAGCAGCAAACAAACCATACTTGTGAAATAGTAATGGTTTAGATAGGTGCTTTTGTCGATCAGCTCGATGTAGGTGAAGCTCAGAAACAGGCTACTGATGGCCACCCGGTAAAATAAGCCGATAGCTACCAGAAGTGCCGAGAGGCCACAAATCAGAAAAAGCAGATACGTATAGTCGCCCAGCGGCTTCACAAATTCGAAGCCGTAGAACGAAAAAAAGTAATGAGGTGTAACGTATAAATCGGCAATCCATCCATTGCTCCAGAAACGAACAATGCTCCCGAAGAGCATCAATCCGAATAGGATTCTGAAAACAGCCAAAGGTGCTGCCGAAGTGGTTTTTTGAAAGTAATCACGCATTATAAATAGGTACTTATATAATTTTTTGTCATTCCGACGAAGGAGGAATCTTAAACTTGACTAATACGCAAATTTGAGATTCCTCCTTCGTCGGAATGACAAAAAATGCTAATCCCCGTCGTTGTCGGTGTAGGTGATCGTGATGCTCATGGCCGAAGTCATGTCCACTTTTAACATCCGAACGGCTTTCTGCATTTCGGTGTAGACCGCCACCATAGCCGTATTGTTGCTCTTAACCTCATCGGCCAGATTGGCTTTCAGCGCAGCGAGTTTTTGATTGGACGACTCAAACTGGGCATTGATAATATCGACCAAAGATTTGCCGGTCTGACTGTCTTTAGCACCAATACCGTTCAGGTACGTTTTCAAGCTTGGTCCTTCGACACCCGTTTTTACATTTTTACCGTTAAAAAAGTCGATAGATGCCTGATGGGCTGTCTTCGCCAAGGTTAGCGACAGGTCTTTTTTATAGTAGGCTTCTACCTTATCGGGAGCCACCGTGCCATTGGCCATCGCGCCTGATGGAATCCCGAATTTGCCCGACCGGATGTATCGTTCATAATTTAAAACAAAACCATTCACCAGTTTCCCAGTTGAACCGCTGGCAGTCAGGGCGGTGCTATTGATGAACGTATCCCGGTAGCCGCCCGTAGTCCAGGCTGTGTATACGGTTGTAAACTGCGTATTCATCTGGGTCGTCAGGCGCTTCAGATAGGCAATTCGCTTGGCAGCATCAGTCGCTGTTGCGTAGTGGGCTACAATCGCGTCGTCGGTCGTACCGATGCCGTTGATTAGGTAATCCAGCGCTGGAAATCCCTGCTTGGGATACGAAGCGGGCACATCGAATGAACCTGAACCAGCCGCCACATAGTCCTCAATTCCAGTGACGCTTGTTGGATAAATATTGAAAAAATTACGGAGGGTATATTGCTCGGCTGGACCAACATCAAACAGCTCAACTTTTTGCCATTCGGTGTACGCATCGACCCAGGCCTGCCGAAAATCGGCCAGTGTAGTTTTATCGGGCTTAGCCGCAAACGCATCCGATTTGGCGACCATAGCCTCAAACTTCGTCTTGAAATTAGCATAGGCCGGTACAATGATATTGTCGGCAATGTTGGTTAGCATAGCCTTTCGGTCGCTGCTAGCCTGATCGGTAGGGGTAGGCGGTGTGGGTGTTGGATTGTCGGACCCACCACCTCCACAAGCCCATAATGTCGCGATAAAGGCGCACATAAAGCCGATCTGTTTCCACCTGAATTGGTTCATGAGACTAAATAGGTACAGAGCGGCACGTCAAATACCGCTCTGTACGAGTTGAATGTATATTCTGATTGAATTTTGGATGCTAAGCGATTTATGATTCGTTGGAATGTACCCACGGGCTTCAGTCCGTGTATGCGTTGATTAGAAACACGGGCTGAAGCCCATGGGTACAACCTCAATTCACCGAATTAACAGAATCGGATCGGGCTTACTGAATACCGAATTTCGTTTTGATGGCCGTTGAAGCCGCATCAATTTTGGCATTTGTCAAACCCCAGAAACCATTGGGAGCGCCAATCAGACCGGCTAGGATAGCGTCTGAAAAAGCAGCATCCGCTTTGGCGATGGTTGCGTAACGCAGGCTATAAATAAAGCCCAGTCCTTCGCCCATAGCGTGTGCACGAGCTGCATCGGTTGTACCGGTTTTCCATTTGTTAAGGTAGCCCAGAGCAGCACCAGCAATGGCTTTTTCCATCGCCTTATGAATAAAGGCCGCTTGTGTTTTCAGGGTGGTCAAGTCGTTATTAACGATAGCAGCCCGTCCTGTTAACAGCGCCTTGTGAACCTTGGCAAAATCTTCCTGATTGTATTCCCATAGGTAAGAGCCGATGAAGCTTTCGCCAGACGAGGTAGTAGTGGCTTTGCCACCATAAACTGGATTGGCCGTGATGATTCCGTAGATTTCATCCCAGTTTTGTTCCAGAGCGGTGTACTTCTTCCCTGTAACCAGTGTAGTGTTGTCCAACGCAAGATTCTTGTCGCTGAGCAGAACGTTGCCAATGTAATCGACCTGGAACGCACCAATCAAGCCTTTCTGGATGATCTGTGCCCATTCAATGCCTTGCTCATCAACCAGATAAGTGCCTAGTTTACCCGCTTTGCCTTCGGATGCCGTAGCGGTTACAGACTTGCTGGCCGTAGCGATTTTAGGGAAACCAGCTTCAATCGTTGTTCGCTCTTTTTCGGCGTCGGTAGCCGAAAGAGAAGAGGCCGTTACGTTACGCAACTGAACGCCTGAGCTATTCAAAGCTGCGTTGGCTGTACCCGAAAATGGATTGCTGGTGTTCGAAAACATATTTTTCAATACCGTAGCATCCAGCGTAGCGCCTGTACTAACGGCTGTGCCATTGTAAGTATTGATCGCCCGGAACATCAACAGGCGGTTAGCGCCAGTAGTCAGATCAACGGTTTTAACGCCAGCATCATCAACGAAAAAGTTAGCGTAGGTGGTCGTATCGGTTAGCTTTGCGTAGTCAACAGTTTTTCGGAGTTGTGGACGAACCGTAGTTGGATTCTCTTCGTCTTTACAGGCAGACAGACTGACTGCAAATGCTAGTACCAATACAAATCGAGCGCGTAAGTTTAGCTTTATCATGCTTAAAGAATAATTGAATCGTAATGTCGGGGCAAAATTAAGTGGTATTTAGACTAATTATAAAGTTATGTTAAAAATAAATTAAAAAATTATTAGGATGATGAATGGATTATTGTGTAAATTGGTTGTAGATAAGTAGTTACCTCTCGATTTAAAAGACAGGGTCAGCGCGCTTTGACGCTCTGAAATTGGATGGCCAATTAATAAATAGCGAAAGGCAAGTAAAATCTTTACCGAAAAAGCCCGTTAAATAAATATTAAATTGGCCGCAACGCCTTGATTAATTACGAGATAAAATAGTATATTTATAGGCTGCTTATCTGAATGTCGTTTCGATTTTATAGCCGGCTCAACCAATAAAAATTTGCGAATTCCAACGATTATTATTGCTTTTGAGTCTCTCTATTATTCCTTGTTGCGCCGTAGTCAGTCAGCAATTACTTTTGCTTTATCCGCCGTTAAACCTTCTTACTTTCTGAATCGTCATGACCATACATTCCTTAACCGGCTCCAGGCTACCCACTGCCCCTTCCGTTTGGATCGTTGATGACGATGAAGACGATCAGTTGTTTATTCGCTCCGCTTTTAAGGAAACGCATGAGCCTATTCATGTTCGTACGCTGACCGATGGTGATGAGTTACTGCCGCAGCTAACGAACTGCGACGAGTTGCCCTCATTGATTCTGTTAGATATCAATATGAATCGTCAGGATGGCTTCGAGACGCTCAATCAACTTCGGAACGCCCCCAGTTTTGCTCACTTACCCGTTGTGATGCTGACTACATCGTCAGACAAATCTGATTGGCAGCGGAGTTTAGCTTTAGGTGCCAATCAATGCCTCACGAAACCTGCCAGCTATAAACAGTTGGTTCATTTGGTGAAAGGACTGGCCGAAGATTGGGCCCTGGCGTAGGGTTACCCTAAATTTTTCATACTTCGTCTGAACCAACTTTACTCGGTATCCGATTTTAAACGTATGTCTTCATCACTACGTTTAGAACTCAGTACGCCCATTAGCGACGATCGCCCGGTGTTTGTATCGGGTAATGTTTGCGACTGGCTTCCCGATTTGGCGCAATTTCAGTTGCAGCCTGTTGGGCCGGATCAGTTTGTGTACGAGTTCCCCAAAGGGATGGAACTGCCCAAAACGCTGGAGTATAAATATACCCGTGGTGGCTGGGATCATGTCGAGCTGAGTGCATCGGGTGAGTCGGTTGGAAATCGAACAGTAGCGCGTTCTGTCAACTCGAAACGAGAGCACGTACCTCACTGGCGATGGTTCGGTATTCCTTTCAATCCGGCCTTTTTACCTAAAATTGATCTTCTCGGCGATACCTTCAACGCGCCCAAACTCCTCCAGACACGTCGGGTTCATATCCTGTTGCCGCACGATTATGATCAGACTGAAAAGCGATATCCCGTCTTGTATCTGCATGATGGCCAGAATTTATTTGGTGGCGGAGTGGGCTACGGGAGTTGGGAAATCGACCAGAAAATGGCACTTCTGGCAGCCAGACACCATCACGAAGTTATTCTGATTTCCATCGATCATGCGCATGACGAACGTATTCGGGAGTTTACGTTTCACCGTACACGGGCTGGTACAGGCCGGGGCCAATACTATCTGGACTTTATTCGAAAAACCTTAAAACCGCTGGTTGATCAACGGTTTCGAACCTTACCCGATGCGGCTCATACAGGTATTGGTGGGAGTTCGTTAGGCGGTCTGATTAGCATTTATGCGGGTCTGATGCACCCTGAAGTATTTGGACGATTGATGGTCTTTTCGCCCTCACTCTGGATTTCGCCTAAAATCTATTTCGATGCCATTCGTTTCAAGGCGTCCGTGCCGATGAAAATTTATGCCTATGGCGGAGAAAAGGAGTCGCAGTATATGGTGCCGAATATTCAGCGATTCAACGAAGCACTGGCCCGCCAGGAATATGGCGGCAACCCTATCGATATTCACTTATCTGTCGATCCAACAGGGACGCATCAGGAAGCCCACTGGAGTCGTGAATTCCCAAAAGCGGTAGAGTGGTTGTTTTACTGAAATAACCCCCAGATTTTTATGATTAACAACGATCTTTAGGGATATTGGCGCAGTACAATTACCGTATCCTCGGCCTGTGCGGACACCTATAGTATACACACATTTTTTGAGTATGCTCAAAACTCCGTTAGGAGTGGCCTGTTAATAGAAAACAGAAGACTAATCGCACTCTGAAGCGCCGTAGGTGCGACCTATAGAGATAAAGTTAGGTCGCACCTACGGCGCTTGGGTCTCTTACTAAGCGACAATGACTATTGACAGGACGCCCTTATAGGGCTGATTTGGCTATATTAGAGATGTGTATATACTCTAGGCAAGGACACAGAACGAGGAGGTAAAAAACCATAAAAAATCATATTGATCCTGAAAATCAGCGTTCCATAAATACCTATGAATATTACCTTAAGTACCCAGGCTTCCGGCGCTGGCGATCTGATTATTCCGATTGACCAAACGGCTGACCTTTCGAATCAACTGGCCAGTGTCGCCGAGAAACTGGCGCTACCAGTTTCTGTACTCCAACGCGATTTTAAGGCCGATGCCAAAGAGGTACTGGTTTTATACAGAGCCGATGGAAGTAAAACATACCTGCTTGGTCTGGGGACTGATCCACAGGAAATCGACTGGCTTCGTGCGTTTCGGAAGTTGTTTTTCGAGCAGAGAACGAAACTGTCGGAACAGATTGGCATTGATTTAACAGCCTTTAGTGCCGGGGTGGTCGAGGCCACTGTTCTGGGTGTCCGCTGGGGCGGGTACGATCTGAAACTCTATCAGACAGATAAATCGGCGGCTCCTGTTTTCTTTTCCGATGCAGGGCAACTGACACTTTATATCAATGTAGATCAGCAGGAACTAGCGCAGGAAGCTCTGACCCGCGCCGAAGCCATTGCGCAAACCCAGCGGCAGATTCTGGACTTGATGAATGCGCCCGCTAATTATAAAATTCCGCAGACATTAGCCGATTGGGCCGTTTCGTCAGGTAGTCAGTATGACTATTCTGTGACAGTTCTCGATAAGGCCGAGCTGCAAAAACAGAAGCTAGGTGCTTTGTTAAGTGTTAGTCAGGGGAGCGATGTACCCCCCGTGCTGATCGTGACCGAATATAAACCCGAAGGCATTACTAATCCTTTAACGGTAGGGTTAGTAGGCAAAGGTGTTACGTTCGATACGGGAGGTGTATCGATCAAAACGTCGTCGAATATGCACCTGATGAAGAGCGATATGGGCGGTGCTGCGGCTGTTTTGGGAACGGTAGAGGTGGTGGCCAAACTGAAACTGCCGATTCACGTAGTTGGTATTGTGCCATCAACCGAAAACTCAACTGATGGCCGCTCGACCAAACCGGGTGACGTGATTACGGCATATAACGGAAAAACCATCGAAGTCATCGATACAGACGCCGAAGGACGCGTGATTCTGGCCGATGGTCTTGGTTATATGGTTCGCAATTACCAGCCCGATATCCTGATTGATCTGGCTACGCTTACGGGCAATGTTATTGCGGCCTTAGGCTACCACGCAGCTGGCTTATTTACCCAAAATGATGAACTGGCCAGCAAACTTATTGGTGCCTCGAATCAAACAGGCGAGCGGTTGTGGCGGTTACCACTCTGGGATGTATATCGGGAAGACATCAAATCGGATGTAGCCGATCTGAAAAACTTCAGCGGTAAACCCATTGCCGGATCGATCAGCGCGGCTAAATTTCTGGAGGTGTTTTCGGAAAATCATCCAGCCTGGGCGCACCTGGATATTGCCGGAATGGCGTTCGCTGATACAGAATTTGGTTCGCAGAAAAACGCAACAGGATTTGGTATTCGCTTGTTAATCGCCTATTTACGAGCATTAATTGCAGAGACTTACTAAGAAAAGTTCGCCTTTTTGTTTTTTGGCCGTAGGTTTAGTAGCTATAATTTGTAGTTTGCCAATAGTAATTACTACCCACACCAGAGGATAGGCACCAGAAAACGACTAACCACAAACTACAACCTAAATCACTATGAGCCAGTTGTCCTTTTTGTGCATAGCCACCTTCCTCAAGGGGCACGATTTCATGAAGGCCTGCAAAGAGTTGGGCAACACCGTCTATCTATTGACGGATCAGAAATTAGCGAATGAAAACTGGCCTCGTGAGGCTATCGACGAGTTCTTTTTTTCTGCCTTCGCCAAGTAACGCTCCCGAAGACCTGGAAAAAATGATTGTGGGTCTGGCGCATGCGATGCGTTCCCGTAAGATTGACCGGATCGTGGCTCTGGATGACTTCGACGTAGAAAAAGGTGCCCTTATTCGGGAGACGTTTCGCATTGATGGGATGGGGCAAACAACGTCCCGATACTTCCGCGATAAACTAGCCATGCGGACGCGGGCTTTTTCGGCTGGCATCCGGGTTCCGGCGTTCAGCTCGTTGTTTCATGACGAAACGGTTACTGCTTTTTTACAGACAACCGAATCGCCCTGGCTGATTAAGCCCCGTTCTGAAGCCTCTACGACAGGTATTCGGAAAGTGCATTCGCTGGAAGAAGCCTGGTCGGCCATTCACTTGCTCGGCGATCTTCGGCATCACTACCTGATCGAAGAATTTAAGCCGGGCAAGGTTTATCACGTTGATGCCTTGTCGGTCGATGGGAAAGCGGTTTTCTCGCGGGTGAGTCAATACCTGGCTACGCCTATGGAAGTTGCTCACGGTGGTGGCGTATTTCGTACCGGAACACTGCCGCTGAACACCCCCGAAACGAATGCGTTGCAGCAGATGAACGATCAGGTTTTGGAAGCCTTCGGGATGCGTTACAGCGCTTCACATTCCGAATACATTCGGGGGGATCACGATGGCGAATTGTATTTTCTGGAAACGTCTTCCCGAGTAGGTGGTGCGCATATTGCCGAGATGGTTGAAGCTGCATCTGGCGTCAACTTATGGCGAGAGTGGGCCAAACTGGAAATAGCCGTTGCCCGTAAAGAGCATTATGTACCGCCAGTCGATACAGAAAATTACGCCGGTCTGATTGTGTCATTAGCCCGTCAACAATGGCCTGATCTTTCGGTGTTTACCGAACCCGAAATTTTCTGGCGTATCAATCGGGAATATCACGTTGGATTGATTGTCAATTCGTCTAGCCGTGATCGAGTGCTGGACTTATTAGATGAATACATGCATCGGATTTACGCCGAGTTTCATGCCTCGGCCCCCTTGCCCGATAAACCAACGAGTTAAGTAACGTGGACCTCTGGTCCGCATAGGTAGTTTTTAAGTTTCAACTATGCGGACCGGAGGCCCACGTTACAAGTCTAATTCCTCAAAGTATCTTTCTTGGCTTTTCCCAGTGGCACCGACACGCCAAACGCGCGTGGGTCGCTGGGAGGCATGGTTTTTCGTTTTTTGTCATTCTGGACGGGCGGGATTGGGTTCGCTGGAGTTTGGGCCGTTAAGCCTCCACCCGACAGTGGTGTATCAACCCCTGGAATAGCGACCTGCCGTTGTACAGGTTCCTGAACCGTGACTTTGCTAGAATCGGTTTGAGCGAGACAAAGAGAGCCAGACAAGCTGGCTGCGAAGAAAAATAGGAGCGTACGCATAAGAAAAGATCATTTGTTGAGTAAGCCGACGCCAATTAAATCACTGGAAATCGGGTATCCTATCAACTCTCTTTCATGCGTAAAGTTTCGAGTTAAAATTACAATTCATCAACCCGCACAAACTGGTAGCCTTTTCGTTGATAGTCAGTTAAAAACTCGTCCAGGCGATCATAGAGTTTATCCGTTCGCGTGGGGCCGGTACCGATGTGCATCAGCAAGATAAATCCGTTTAATCCCGCTGGCTTTTTGGCTTCATACGTGTGAATGGATTGCAGGATTGTCTCGCTGGTTCGGTAATTCCGATCTTCGGGCGTTGTGTAATCGGCATGGCTCAACGTGCCAGGTGTATAGTTGATGAGTTGAATTTCCTCGGCCTTTGTCCATACCGAAATACTGTCGTTATACCACTCGTAAGGTGGTAGAAATAGGCGAGGGTTGTTAGATGAATTAGTAAAGCGAGCCAGAGCTGCATAGTTAGCCCGCAAGTCGTTCACAAACTCCTTTCGACTGACGAGCAAGCTATCTCGTTTACCCCAATCGCAATACAACAGGTGTTGGTCAGAATGGGGGCCAAAGTAATTTCCATCCTGAACCAACTGCTTGATTATCGCAGAGAAGTTTGGATTTCGAAGAAAACGCCCTGTCAGAAAAAACGAAGCCCGAACGCCGTGCTTGCGCAACGTTCGGGCAATGATTGAGCCACCATCGGCAAATTCGTCGCCTGTGAAGACGAGTGCGAGTCGTTTGAGCGAGGTATCGCCCCTAATTTTTGCCCCTTTGAAATAGGTTGATTTGGTTTCGTTTGCTGGTAGGTTGAGCTTTTTAACAGGTTTGCTTACTTTTTTAGGGATAGCTTTAGGACTGAGAGCACTAGGTTTTTCGGCCTGTTTGGCGGCTAATAAGTAGATGAGCGTTGCGGTACCATCCATTGTTGGCTCGTTGGTACTGTAATCGCCATAATCGTCGTGATAAACAGCTACGTTGCTCTGGAAAGCCGCATATTCGTCGGGCTGATAGAGCGTAATGCCAATCAGCTTGCTGTAGATACTGCCGCGTACGGGACCATCGACCAGACCACCATCAATCGGATATTGTTTAAGGTGCGTAAAGGCTGAGTGTGGATCGGCGGGCGTATCGGCATTAGCGGGAAGGCCATATACGAAGCTGGTGCCCCAGATGTTACAGCCAAATAACCAGTCGAAATTGGCCTGCTCAAGTGCTTCGTATTGCGTATCATGCGTTAACTGACGGTACCAGAAACACTGCGTGGCAAAGGAAGTGGTGAGGTTGTTGCTGCACCACGTAAAGGGGACGCCCCGATAAAACGCATTTTGTTTCGCACGTTGCCAGATGGTCTCGATGCCTTGCTTATAAAAATCAGTGACCGTTTTGCGCTGACTGGCGGGAAGTTTTTTCGCCAGCTCAGCATGGCCGACGTTCACAAACGGATACCATTGGTAATGTCGGGCGGTATCGTTCAGAATCCAGGGTGTCACAGGCTCCTGTCGGGCAAAATCCAGCGCTTTCGTTTGCCAGTTAGCTGCTTGCTTGCCTGTGGCTTTGGCTGCATTGAGTTGCTCAACAGTCGCCAGCTCCATGTCGTCGGTATAGTTGTCTTCTTCGTAGAAATACGGTGCCCGTCCGGGTGCCGTCTGACAGTTTCCCGGTTTGTTCAAGCCAAGCTGATAGGCCGATTTTGACCGTTGCCAAAGTTTCTTCGCATAATCAGGCTGACGAGTATGCAGTAATTGATAACCTAAAGCCAGTGCGCTACTGACTTTTCCGGCGGTAGAGGCTACACCAGTTGCGCGGCTTTTGTACTTAAACATCCCCTGCGGCTGTCCCGACGCGAAGTAAACGGGGCGTTCAAAGCCTTTCCCGTAGAAATTATCTTCTTTCGGAATGCGCATACCAGCGTGGTCGCGATCATCGCCAAGTTGATTGAAAAGCCAATCTTCTCTGGGATGCATTTTCAGTAACCAGTCCAATCCCCACTGCGCTTCGTCCAGTACGTCAGCTTGTCCGTTACTGCCCGGTAATCCATTCGCCTGATGCTGATCGCCGAACGCCTTCGGGAAATCGCGCTGAGCCGCTAATAGATGATAAGTTGCGTTGGCAGAGGTAGTTACATATTGCAGATAATCAGATGCGTCGTGCCAGCCTCCCGACGCGTCGATGTGCGTACTATCGGGCATGGGGCCGTAGAGTGTATAGCCGTCGTGCGTATGACAGGAATCTTTCAGGAATGGGTTGTAGCCACTTCGTTGTTGGCGCATATACCGTAAACAAAAATCAGCGGCACCATCATAAACGGTTTCGTCAATACGGAAACTGGGTGAGCGGACGCCGTCGTTTGTTTGCAGGTAATAGCGACCCGGTTGTCGGACAGTTGAAAAATCGAGTCGATAGGTTTGCTGAAACGGCCCATAAGCCCCAAATGCCTTTCCGGCTGGTAATTGCTGGATTACGCGATTCGTCTGTTCATCAACAAGTTGAAACTGCGTCAACGTCTGCTCAGTCAAGCTTCCCCAAACGGCTATTTTAGGGCTGCTAGGGCGATAACCGAGGAGGTTAATGCGTATAACGGCGGGTGGTTGTTGTGATTGGCGCGTTTGTAGAGACAAGGCATGCCTTGTCTCTACATGGACGGGTAGACTAATAAATGCGGTGAGGCTGATTACTAACGCAATGATTACAGGTAGACGAATAGGCATGGGTTCTAGGGTGGAATGATCCATCTATATCTTCTTCAACAACCCCATCATCATTTCCTCGAAATAGGTACCATTATAGGGGCCAAACCAATTCATGTCGCGGGTTTCGTAGGTTGGGCGATTGTAGTAAGCATCGGGGGTGACGTAACCGATATAGCCACCGTCGAAACTGGTAATCATTAGGTTAACACCTTTTTGGGTGGCTAATGGCTTGAAGTCGGCAACAAATTCGCCGGAGAAATCGCAGGGGGTACCCAGCATTACGGTTTGGCCAATGCGCAAAGCTTTCAGATCGGATGGGTAGTCACCGTAGATGGCATAGAACAACCAGGGGCGCACCCGCCAGTTTCCGATTACGCGCGGGTGTGGCTCTCGTAAACCCAGCGGTAAGGTGAGAATGGCCAATGCACTGTCGGATTTCGTCTGGATTTGGGGAACAGTTCGCTCGATCCGTAGGGCTAAATCACCAGCATAATTTCGGATTTCCTGAAAATCAGTTTTGCCCCGCGCTTGTGGTCCTGTGCTACCAACGGCCCCGGCCATAAACACGGCGAAATCAGCCGATTTCTTTTCCAACCGATCTACGAGCGAACCTGGATAATCACGACTGAGGTAATTCCACATATCGTCCTCATAGAGAGTCGCGTGGCCAGAAAAGGTGCACAGCAAGGCAGACTCGCCCGTCGATTTTTTCAACTTCAGTAGGCGAATCATACCATCGAGTGGCCCAGTTGGTCCTGAGCTTCCAATTCGGTTGTAGATGTGATCGCTGGCATCTGCCTGTCCAAAACCCACCTGAACGGGAGCCATATTGGTTTGCGCATTCCGAATGGCCTGCAGGACTCCATCTGTAATGCGGGTCACAATTTTCTCATCGTAGCCGCCCGCAATTAGTTGCCCAACCAGACCGGGTGCCCAGCCACCAATGCTATTGTGTGAGTGAATAGCGCCCGTATAGACATTCTCCCACTGCAAACCGACCTCAGGAAGGCGTTTTTTGAGCGCTTCCATGACAGTCGGGGGCGTAATGAGTAAATCCAAACCCACCACCGCGACTTTGGTACCACCGTTATCCAGTACAATAGCCCGTGCAAAAATGGAATCGGCAACAACGTGCCAGTGTTTACCACGCCGTGCCCCATAGCCGCCAGTGGGCGTATCGTAAGGGGGGGTAATATTTACTTTTGCCCAACCGGCTTGTAGAGGAGTTTTGGCCGTTGATGGTGCCGAGAGTTGCTCGAGCCGTTGTTTAGTTTGAGTGTAGTAGGGCATTTGCTGATAAGGCGTGTCATCAACAGGCGCCAGACTAACAGCCAGAAAGAGTAGAATAAAAATAACCAGCCCCAGAAGAACTTTGAGAAGAATACGGACGAATTTCATGTACTATCGCTTAGACTGGCGAATTTCGTTAAAAGTTGTCAAGAGTTGTCAGGTGTGGTCAGGAATAGTCAGAGGTTGTCAAGAATGAGTAGGAGGTGATAAGGGAATTTTCAGGCCTAACTATCTTTGACCACGCTTGACAATTTCTGACCACCCCTGACCCCTCTTGATAAAAAAAAGGCACCGGAGAAAATCTCCGATGCCTTCCGTCACCCTGCCGGTTTCCCGGCCTCCCTATATTATGATTTGTTAGCTCAGGAATGGCGCTGCACCAGCCAGTACCTGTGCTTTTGTTAATGGCTCATCAAAGGCACCTCGGAAATTATCGTCCGATATGCCCGTTACATTAGGCAGCGTTTTTAAATTCACCGTGCCCTGCATAAAGGTTGTCTGAGTCGCATCCGAAACCCAGCCTTTCATACCCAGCATCCGGCGAACTTCCGACGCATGACGGGCTTCTACCGAGTGAATTTGCAGCGCTACGCCCAAAATGGCTTTATCATTGATCAGAGCAGGGGCCTGACCTTTATAGGCCTGGACTCCCGTATCTTCCAGCAAACGAGCCGTGTTTAAGAACGTCGCATAACTAGTAAACGTCCCGGCTGGATACTTGAAGGTCGGTTTGGCTACCGCAGCTGCACCCAGAGCGCCTTTTAGCAAGGCTACGTGTGCAGTTTCGTGTTTGCTAATCTGTGTGATAACTGTAGTATCCGTAGAGGGCACTAAGCCTGATGTGCCTAATCCAGTACGGTAAAATTCGTCTTCCAGATATTCGAGCGTCAGGGCAAAGTTGGCTACATCGATGGCGGCCTGCGAAGGTGCCGTTGTGGTTTGGGCCAGTGCTTTATTGAGTGTACCCGCAACAATAGCTGGAATACCCGCAGCAATCAGGTTTGAGCTAAATTTGAGGAGGTTCCGGCGAGAGTAAAAGCTATAGCGATCACTAAATTCGGGATCAACCTTCTCAATATCAGATATTAATTTAAATAAATTCATAGCGTTGTGTCAGGTTTACTTGGGAAGATTGGTGGCCGTAATGGTTGTTTTTACGTACTTCTGTGCGATAGGCAACACCGTTGCGGGTGGATTCGAGACATCGAGACCCGTGGCAGGAGCCACTACATCGTCGCCAGCAAAGTCAGCTGATTTCGGATTGAGTAGATCACGAATGGCTGCCGCATGACGCGCTTCAACCGATACAATCTTTCCGGCTACTGCCAGGTAATCTGGATTTGTAATGAGCGGACCCGCCCCATTGTAGGCCGATACCCCAAGATCTTCAAACGCTTTGGCTGTTCCCAAAACACTAGCCCGGTCGGTGAAATTGATCGACGCAAAATTTGGAGTTAAACCCGCAATAGCACTAGTGCCCAGCGCTGCTTTCAAAAATTCACGGTGAACAATTTCATGATCGCGGATGTCGCTTAAGAGTGTTTTTTCCGCGTCTGTCATTCCACTGTAGGGCGTGGCAATTACCTGTGTGTAAAAAGCCGCTTCTAACTGCTCCAACGCATAGGCGTAATTCAAAATCCCGGTGTCGCCCGTGCCTAAATCCACAGGAGCCATTACTGTTGTTGGATTTTCTTCATTGCCACAAGCGGCCAACATAGCTCCTCCAGCGGTTAAGGCGCCTGCATAGTAGAGAAACAACCGGCGACCTACTTTAACCGGTTCTAACTGGCCTGGTAGCATGGTAAGGCCCGATTCATTGTCCTGTTTTTTCATAACGTATTAATTAAAAAGCAGCGAAAGAATGCCGTTTCGTATTATTTAGGAACACTTACGACTGCGGATGAAATTTGGATTTGGGCTTTCTATAAAAACAGCCTTAAGTACTAAAAACGGGCTGTTACTGGTGTTTAACATCTTGATGCCAAATTTGTTGGAATCGGTACCTAACGCCTGACAAAAATAGAGTTAGAAGAGTAAGCAGGCCGCAGAAACGACCACTACCTGTTGATTGACAAAGCGGTAAAGCGCTAAGACAGATTAAAATGGATTACCTGGAGCGTTTATTGTCGGTGAAGATTGGGAGAAAATCGGCCGCCGATTGTAATTTCGTTACGGCCTAATCAGGGGAAGCCACAATAACCAACGCATCCAACGAATTAATATGAACATTACGCAAGTGCGCGAACACCTCCATCGTCTCATTGATGAAGTAGATGACTTATACGTACTAAATGGCCTTTATCGAACGCTGATTGCTGATAAGCGTCAACGGGAGTCTTACGAAAAAGAACAACTCGAAAAAGCGAAGAAGCAGACTAGAAACGCTGGCTAATCTATTTGGAGATGCCGCTTATCGTCAACGCAATGATAATCGCGTTGAAACCAAACGAAAGCACGCCATGAGCCAGCGCGGTTCGACGCATTCTTTTTGAACTGATCGTTACATCGGAAACCTGGCTAGTCATGCCAATAACGAACGAAAAGTAAGCGAAATCGAGGTAGTCAGGCTCGGGCTCATCCGGGAAATTCAAGCCTTTGGGACGCTTGCTCAATCGGGTATCATTGCCATAATAGAGATGTGCGTAACGGATTGTAAAGACCGTATGCACCAAAATCCAGGCATTGGCAACCGCCAGAATAGGTAGCAGAAGATGCTCTCTTCGGTTGTTATCCATCGAATTGAGCAGGGCCACAACCGCGAACAAGCTGGCAACGGCGGCTACGACAACAAAAACCAGAATATAAAGTCGACTTGAATCCTGAAGGCGCGACAGTTTTGGCAAATCGCGGGGATGTGCCACCAGCAAAGATGTCCAGGCCAGCCCTAATATTGTCATGGCAAAGGCTACCCAGACAGCCGTGACATGAGCAGGGACATTATAACTCTCCGGAACAATGAAATAGGCGATTCCTGATACAGCCAGGGCAATCATAAGCCGATGATGCGAATCGAATCGGGAAACGTACTGAATCAATTTATTGATCATGGAAATGCCGGAAAGACAAGCTGGCCGCTCAATAAGCCATCCGTCTGTTGTTGCCCAAATTTACGGGCGCTGAACGAATAGCGTAAAGGTGAGCGTAAGCATACTCGACTAGATTAAAAATAGATTTAGAGTTGTGTTATAAATAGACACAGACCTGAATTGTTCACGCTAGCGACAACAAGGGTTTTATACCTGATATAGGCCTTCTGTAGCGTTTCTTTGATGGGGAAAATCCACTGTCTGAAATAAGGTACATAGCGTCATCTATACCTGTAAACGCAGTTGAATCAGATTATTAGGTAGTAAATAGGCCTAAATCATAAAAATACCTGTTTGAATGGTTTGTGGAATATTCTTGGAAAAATCTGTTTTTTCCAATGATTATACGGTACAGGAGGGCTTTTTCGAAATTTTCAACCATCTTGCCTTGTCATTTGACGATCTTACAGCCAGAAGTCGTTTTGTTGAGAATCTATGAAAGAGTACATCCGACCCATCAAACGTTTGCTTGTCGCTAACCGGGGCGAAATTGCCATCCGTATCATGCGTGCTGCCACCGAATTGGGCATTACCACCGTTGCTGTTTACACCTATGAAGACCGCTATTCGCTTCACCGCTACAAGGCCGATGAAGCGTATCAGATTGGTCGGGATGAAGATGCGCTGAAACCGTATTTAGATGTCGAGGGTATTATTTTACTGGCTAAACGTCATAAAATCGATGCCATTCATCCCGGCTACGGCTTTCTATCGGAGAATGTAAAACTGGCTCGTCGGTGCCGCGAAGAGGGAATTATCTTCATCGGCCCATCGCCCGAAGCAATGGACGCGCTTGGCGATAAAGTGCGAGCCAAGAATCTGGCTACCAAAGCTGGCGTACCACTCATTCCCGATTCTCGGGAAGAGAACATGAGCCCCGAATTTGCCCTGACCGAAGCTCAGCGAATTGGTTTCCCGATTATGGTGAAAGCCGCAGCTGGTGGCGGTGGGCGAGGAATGCGGGTAGTTCGGCAGGCCGAAGAATTTGAAAAGGCATTTGCCGAAGCAAAGAACGAAGCCCGCAACGCGTTTGGTGATGACACGATTTTCCTGGAAAAATTCATCGAAGAACCCAAGCACATCGAAGTTCAATTGCTTGGTGATCAGCATGGAAACATCGTTCACTTATATGAGCGGGATTGCTCGGTACAACGCCGGTTCCAGAAGGTTGTGGAAGTGGCACCCTCCTTTGGCCTGAAGCAGGAAACCAAGGATAAACTCTATGCGTACGCGCTTCAACTGGGCCGGGCTGTCGAATATTCCAACGCAGGAACGGTTGAATTCCTAGTCGATAAAAATGAGAATATCTACTTCATTGAAGTAAATCCACGGATTCAGGTTGAGCACACCATTACGGAAGAAGTAACCGGAATCGACATTGTCAGAACCCAGATCCTGATTGCGATGGGTTACCAACTTTCCGACAATGGTATTTATATCAATCGGCAGGAAGATATCCCATTGAACGGCTACGCTATTCAGTGTCGTATCACGACTGAAGATCCGTCGAATGGGTTTAAACCCGATTTTGGTACGATCACGGCCTACCGTAATGCGGCTGGTTTCGGTATCCGGTTAGATGAGGGAAGTAGCTACGCGGGTATGAAAATCTCGCCCTACTTCGACTCGATGATTGTGAAAGTTTCGGCGAGGGGACGCACACTCAAAGGAGCGACTCAACGCCTGACGCGGGCACTGCTGGAGTTCCGGATTCGGGGTGTTAAAACCAACATCAGCTTTTTGCTGAATGTGATTAGTCACCCAATTTTTCAGCGGGGCGAAGCACGGGTTTCGTTCATTGAAACGCACCCCGAGCTCTTTAACCTCCGTAAACCACAGGACCGGTCAACGCGCGTACTCAACTACCTCGCTGATGTTATTGTAAACGGTAATCCGGAAGTAAAAAAGAAAGACGACAGCAAAGTATTCCGCACGCCTATTGTTCCGGCTTTCGATACCTACGGGGCTTACCCAGCCGGGAACCGGGATCGTCTGAAAGAACTAGGCCGCGAGAAGTTTTCGCAGTGGGTGAAAGATCAGAAATGCGTCCTCTATACCGATACGACGTTCCGCGATGGACATCAGTCATTGCTGGCAACACGGGTTCGAACCCAGGATTTGCAGAAAGTAGCCGAAGGGTTCGCAAAAAACCATCCAGAACTATTCTCAATGGAAGTCTGGGGCGGTGCGACCTTCGATGTCGCTATGCGTTTCCTCTACGAAAGTCCCTGGAAACGGTTGGAAGCGCTGCGTGAGGCCATGCCGAACATGCTGTTGCAAATGCTGTTCCGTGGTTCCAACGCGGTTGGTTATTCGGCTTACCCCGATAACCTGATCGAAAAATTTGTGGAGAAATCGTGGGAAACCGGTATCGATGTCTTCCGAATTTTCGATTCACTCAACTGGGTTGAGGCCATGAAAGTGAGTATTCGGGCTGTTCGTGAGCGTACCGACGCCCTTTGCGAAGCCGCTATTTGCTACACAGGAGATGTTCTGTCGCCTAACCAGCACAAATACACGCTCCAGTATTACCTCGACATGGCTCGTCAGCTCGAAGATGAGGGCGCTCATTTGCTGGCCATCAAAGACATGGCTGGTTTGCTGAAACCGCTTTCGGCTGAGGTATTGGTGAGTGAGTTGAAAAAAGCCGTGAGCATTCCAATTCACCTGCATACGCATGATACGGCGGGTATTCAGGCGGCTACCTACCTGAAAGCGATTGACTCGGGAGTAGATATTGTCGATTGTGCTTTGGGCGCGTTATCGGGCCTAACGTCGCAGCCGAACTTTAACTCGGTCGTAGCGATGATGGAGGGGCACGAGCGCGAATGCAAAATGAATCTGCCCTCGCTGAACGCCTATTCCAACTACTGGGAAGATGTTCGGGAGTATTACTACCCGTTTGAGTCGGGTATGAAAGCGAGCAGTGCCGAGGTGTATGAAAATGAAATTCCCGGAGGTCAATATTCGAACTTAAAACCACAGGCTATTGCAACTGGTCTGGGCGATAAATTCGAGACGCTGAAGAAGAATTACTCGGTGGCTAACCAATTGTTTGGCGATATCGTGAAAGTAACACCTTCGTCGAAGGTAGTGGGGGATATGGCGATTTTCATGACTGCCAATAACCTCACCGCCAACGATGTATTGACACGAGGAGACTCCTTATCCTTCCCCGAATCGGTAAAAGAACTGATGAAAGGAATTCTGGGTCAACCAGTTGGTGGATTCCCCGAAGACATTCAGAAAGTTGTGCTGAAAGGCGAAGAACCGATTACGGATCGACCCAATAAGCACTTGAAACCCATAGACTTCGATGCTGATTTCAGGGAATTCGAGGCAAAATACCCGCTTTGCGATGGCTTCCTGGATTATTTGTCGTACCAGATGTATCCGAAGGTCTATGACGAATATTATAAGGCGAATGAGCAGTATGGTAACGTCAGCATCATTCCGACACCTGCGTTTTTCTATGGTCTAAAAGAGAACGAAGAAATCCTGATTAACATCGAAGAAGGGAAGAATATCCTGGTTCGGTTGTTATTCCGGTCGGAGCCAGACGAGTTCGGTATGCGGACGATTACCTTCGAACTGAACGGTCAGAGCCGGCAGGTGAAGGTGCGTGATAAAGCATCGAAAGTGGAGAAGTCGCATCACGTTAAAGCGAGCAAAGCGGGCGATATAGGGGCTCCGTTGCAGGGACGACTTACGCGTATTCTGGTGAAAGAAGGAGATACGGTTAAGAAAAACCAACCGCTGTTCGTGATCGAAGCCATGAAAATGGAAAGTATCGTAGCCGCTCAGAAGGCAGGAACAGTTAGTAAAATCGTCCTGAAAGAAAGTACAACGGTTGAGCAGGACGACTGTGTATTAGAGCTTGCGTAGTACTACGTTTTAAAAACGGTGGATTCATTTGATTCTGATTGCCAAGTCAATAAGATCAAACGAATCCACCGTTTTTTGCAACAAATTCATCACAACTAACCTTACAAATCACATCTTATGACTCTCAAAAAACTAGTCCTTGCACTTGGATGTCTGCTGGCCGGTTTTAGTAGTGAGGCACAGACAAAACCAAAAGATGGCTTTTGGCGAGGAGTTTTTACAATGGCGGGTGGACTGCAGGCACCTTTCAATTTCGAACTGAAGGGAAAATCGGCTTACCTGATCAATGGAACGGAGCGATTCGAACTTCCGGGCGTCCATCAACAGGGTGATTCATTGTTTATTCCGGTTGATGTTTACAATCGGCTACTAGCCGCCAAAATTGAAAACGATGGAACGCTGGTAGGAACGTTTAATTACCTGGGAACCTCGACACCCGTTAAGCCAATACCGTTTCGGGCCGAGTATGGTAAAAAGTATCGCTTTGTGGAGCATCCGGCCCCCGCTTCGGTTAGTTTACAGGGGAAATGGGATGTGGTTATTAACGACAAAACCAAGTTGATCGGTGTATTTGAGCAACGCGCCAACCGACTGACGGGTACGTTTCTGAGTACAGGTGGCGACCTCCGTTATTACGAAGGTGTTGTGCAGGCCGATAGTTTCGCCTTGTCGGCGTTCGATGGGTCTAGTCCACAATTATTTAAGGGAAAAGTTAGCGGCAATCAGCTAATTGGTGAACAGGCCAGTGCGCGGGCTGTACAGCCTATTACGGGCACCCGAAATGCGCAGGCTGCCTTGCCCGACGCTTATAGCCTGACAACTATGAAAAAAGGAGTCCCTTTTGCGTTTACGTTTCCAGATGCGTTTACGGGCAAACCAGTATCGTTGAATGATCCGAAGTATAAGGATAAAGTAGTTATCGTAACCATTATGGGAAGCTGGTGCCACAACTGTATGGACGAAGCCGCCCTTCTGTCGCCCTGGTACGAAGCCAATAAAAAGCGGGGCGTTGAAATTATTGGGCTGGCGTTTGAGTATAAGAATGATCCAGCCTTTGCCAAAGCCCGACTTGAACCCATGAAAAAACGGTATCAGATTGGGTATGATATTCTGTTTGCGGGCCTCTTAGATGGTAAACATCCGTCAGAAGCATTACCCGCATTGAGCGAAGTAGCGGTTTTCCCCACAACGATTTTTGTTCGGCGAAATGGCGAAGTCGCGAAAGTACATACCGGCTATTCGGGACCAGCAACCGGGCAGTATTACGAAGAATTTGTGAAGGAATTCAACACCGAAATGGATCACCTGATCAATGAGACACCTTCGGGCGAAACGAAACCGCGACTCAATAAATAATTGCTAACTTATGTGCTTACTCAAAGCCACTGCAATGATGCAGTGGCTTTGTTTTTACGGCGTAGTTTACATTCGATACATATCTCCCAACTCAGCAGAAATTGGCCAATGTAGGTTAATGAAGGTCAGAAGCTAATCTAGAGGTTAATTTATAGGCTTAACATTGTGCCAGTCAAAGTTTTATCGCAACTTACTGCTGTAACCAACTTACTTCTTGACTATGGAAAATCAACCGCCAATTCCGCCTATGCCACCCACACCAGCCTCGTTCAGTGAAGCCGATGCCCGACTGTGGGCCATGCTGGCTCACCTGAGTGCGTTGCCGGGTTCGTTCTTCGTTGTAGGAAGCGTTGTGGCACCTTTGGTTATCTGGCAAATCCAGAAAGACAAGTCAGCGTTTGTTGATTATCATGGAAAAGAAGCCCTTAATTTTCAGATTACGATCGCTATTGCAACGGGCATATCTATTCTGCTCATGTTTGTGTTGATCGGATTTGTGTTGATCTGGGCGGTAGGTATTGTTTGGCTCGTTTTCACTATCATTGCCGGCATTAAGGCCAATAATGGAGAGTATTATCGGTATCCGATAGCAATTCGATTTATTAAATAAGTCACTATCAACCTCAGGTAAGGGTGGCTGGTAAACTGACAGATAACAATTTTAACAATATGAATCCGCAACAACAAAATCCAGAAGGTTCCATTGACGTTGAATTAAGTGAAGAAATTGCTGAAGGCGTTTATGCAAATCTGGCGATGATCGCTCACTCAAACAGTGAATTTATCCTGGATTTTATTCGCCTGATGCCGGGCGTTCCTAAGGCAAAAGTAAAAGCCCGAATTATTCTGACTCCCGAACACGCTAAAAGATTGCTGGATGCCCTACGGGAAAACATTAGTCGGTATGAAGAGGCACACGGCGGTATCAACGAACCCAACGATGCTTTTCGATTCCCGTCTGGTGGCTTCGGTGGCCCAGTGGGGCAGGCGTAATTGACTTACGATTTGAGACTTACGATTTATGATTTACCTGTGAGGGTAACAATAAATCACAATCCGTACCTCGTAATTCGCAAATTTTTATTACCTTTGCACCTCAAAATTCGGGAAGACTGTTTTTTTATAAACAAAATCAAGAATGCCTACTATACAACAATTAGTGCGTAAAGGCCGCGAAAAGCTGATCGACAAGTCAAAGTCGCCAGCTTTAGATGCCTGCCCACAACGTCGGGGTGTGTGTACACGGGTGTACACGACCACGCCGAAGAAGCCAAACTCGGCTCTTCGTAAAGTTGCCCGGGTTCGTTTAACGAACGGTCGGGAAGTTAACGCTTACATTCCAGGTGAAGGTCATAACCTCCAAGAACACTCAATCGTACTGATCCGGGGTGGTCGTGTGAAAGATCTTCCAGGGGTACGTTACCACATCGTTCGCGGTGCATTGGATACGGCTGGTGTTAACGGTCGTCTGCAAAGCCGTTCGAAATACGGTGCCAAACGTCCGAAACCAGGTCAGGCTCCAGTAAAAGGTGGCAAAGGTGCACCACCAGCTAAGAAGAAAAAATAATTAACTATGTATGATATAAGATATATGATGTATTAATAAGATAGATCATACATCCTACATCATATATAACAACTGACTGGACGCTGGAAAGACTACGTTCAGAGTAAGATCAAAAATCTGAAGAAATCATGAGAAAGGCGAAACCGCCCAAGCGTTACGTATTACCTGATCCTAAGTATAAGGAAATCCTCGTAACCAAATTTGTTAACAATCTGATGTACGAAGGCAAAAAGAGCCTGGCGTACTCCATCTTCTACGACGCACTTGATGTAGTTGCAAAACGCACCAACGAAAGCGGTCTGGATACTTGGAAAAAGGCATTGAACAATGTAATGCCATCAGTTGAAGTTAAAAGTCGTCGCGTCGGTGGAGCTACCTTCCAGGTGCCAACCGAAGTACGGGCAGACCGAAAAGTCGCGGTAGGCATGAAATGGCTTATTAAGTATGCTCGTTCGCGGGGTGAGAAAACTATGGTAGACCGGTTAGCAGCCGAAATCGTCGCAGCCGCAAAAGGTGAAGGCGCAGCTGTTAAAAAGAAGGACGATACGCACCGTATGGCAGAAGCCAACAAGGCGTTCTCACACTTCCGGTTCTAAACCAACCAAACGCGCCAAAGTCCCGATGGCCGTTGAATTTGCAAAAGCTCCCCAACATTGGGGAGCTTTTGTTATTTTTGGGCCTATGACAATTCTGGAAAACGACCATCTCCGCGTGTCGATTCGTCCGAAAGGGGCCGAACTGACGTCTATTTTTCATAAACCTACGGGTATCGAACACCTCTGGCAAGCCGATGCCTCCGTTTGGGGATGGCATGCTCCCAATCTGTTTCCAGTAGTTGGTGGGTGCCTGAACAATCAGGTGCTCATTGATGGAAAAACATACCCAATGGAGCGCCACGGTTTTACGCGTCAGTCGCTATTCGAAACAACAGAATCGACAACGACTCATGCCATATTTTCCTTGCGGTCCAGCGTCGTAACGCGCGTACATTTCCCGTACGAATTTGACTTTCAGATAATGTATGAACTCGATGGTCCTCGCCTGACGGTTACCTATCGGGTTGTCAATCAGGATGAGAAGACCGTTTTCTTCTCTGTGGGCGCACACCCGGCTTTTGCGGCTCCATTCTTCGTCAATGAAAACCTCGAAGACTATTTCATTGAATTTGAAGAGGCAGAAGACTTAGAAACACACATGCTTTCGGCGGGCGGCTATTTTACTGGCGAAACGAAACCAGTGCCAACAGAAGGTCATCGCTTGCCGTTAACGAAGCATTTGTTTGACGAAGATGCGCTGGTTTTCAAAAATCTGGCTTCGCGGAGCGTGTCGCTTCGAAGCGATAAACACGACCACGCCGTAACGGTGAGTTTTCCGTCGTTTCCTTATCTAGGCTTGTGGGCCAAGCCTGGTGCATCCTTCGTGTGTATTGAACCCTGGTTGGGTTGCGCAGATAGCGAGGGTGAGCTAAAACCCATTCAACAAAAAGAAGCTATTCAGCAGGTAGGAGAGGGAGAGGTATTTGAAGCTGCTTTTACTATTGACGTGAAATAAGGTTCACGGTATTTGGTTTATGGTTTACGCGCCAGCCACCGTAAACCATAAACCAAATACACAAAGTCCTACTGCGTTTCTTCTAGTGGCGTAAAATCCTTGAACGTCCTTTTGATAGCTTTATCAGTAGCTTCTTTTTTGTTTTGCCAGTTGGCATCTAATTCAAGGGCTACTAAACCACTCAAGCTCATTGAATTTCGGAAATCATCTAATTTTTTAACGAAATCTCCAGTACGACGAGTCGATTTCAACGCAAACTCGCGGGCAAATACGTCGCCTTTGTTTTGTAGTTCACTTCGTTTGCCCAATACATAGTTATAACGGTCGAGCAAATCCTTCATCGACTTACCAATGACTTCGGTTGCTTCGAGCGTGCCCATTGTTAAAACAGCAGTACCACCCACAGCCGAAATAATACGTCCATTACTTTGAGCGGCTGCACTGGTACTTGCACCTGTTACGGCTGGTGTTACACCTGTAACAGCTCCCAGTGAGGCATTGGCTACCGAACGATTACGCTTGCCTCCTTTCGCTCTTTTGTAATCATCCTTGAGTTGTCCTTCTTTATCGCTTAACTGCTCGATCAGCCCCCATGCCTGGACTAACACTTGGCGGTATTGATTATAATAGTAACGGTCTTTCTCGGCCTCGTTAACCGTATTTAAAATTGTAAAGGTAATTCGCTGTTCTGCCCGATTTTGCGCTTTATCCAGCGCGTAAAATGTAATCTGAACATTTAATGAATCGTACGGGTCTTTTACGAAATCATAAGTTGGTTGCCAGATAAATTCGTACTGATTTTCTGTGTTTTTAATTAAGGCTGTTTTCGGAATTAGTTGGTTATCAGACAGGAAACCAAATGTAGAGATGTCGTCCTCCCCGTTGGGATCTGATAAGTAAAACTTTAGATCTACGGTTGCGTTTTCTCTTAATTTGTAGTGCGTTGCTTTGGGGATAATTGAAATCTCAGGGGGCAAATCCATAGCCGTGACCTCTATTTTTAGCCTTCCTTTTGTGCGTGTCTTTGCCGGCTGATCTTCTACCCAGAATTCAAGGTATTGGGGAGCCTGTTTCAACCGATTAAATTGGTTGAGCGAAAGAGTCCAGGTGAGTTCGCCTTGCGATGACAGTTTGCTGCCTTCGGGCATTTGGTCGGCAATGGGGATAAATACGATTGGATCGCCATCGTCATCGTGTACCACCTGCGGGTCGATTTTATAGGTATTCTGCGTTCGGTATCTGACGTAAAATGGCTGCAATTCGCCAACTACAGGCGGACGATTAACATGTACGACTTTGAAGTCGATGGTTTGCGAAACTGACTGGCCACGTTTATTGCGCGCTTCAAACGTTACCGGTATAGTTCTTACGGTCTGAATTCGATCGGCCAGATCGAAGCTGGGTGTCCAGTTAAAATGTCCAAGGGAATCGAACTGAATGCCATCTGGTATTTCGTTTCGAATGGAAAAAACTACGGTATCAGCCAGAGAGCCGATTGCTTTTAGATCAAATCGAATAGGGGTTCCTTCGGACACATGGTTCCAGGTCGTTTGGCTGGGAAATACAAGTTGTAGTGGTTTGGAGTCCTGCGCGTAGGTACTAAGGACCGTTGTGATCAGTAGTAGCCATGCAATTATACCGGCAGTTCGGGTCATAAGTAGAGTCGAAGGTGTCTGTGTTAAAAAACGTAAAAATAAGACTAAGATTTCGTCTGCCTGATGTTATAGTACGCTTTTAAGATTTTTCTTATTCATTTCGGCTCTTTAGTCGGCTATAATTATATTTTTCCAACATAAAGTAATACCTATTGGCGTGATTAATTGCGAAGGTTTTAGGACAGTATATGGGTTGATGCTCGGTAAGTTGGTGCCAAAACGGGGTAGATGGTAACAGGTTCGCTAAAAGCGGCAAGCTTTCGTTAGTATATACATATATGGTACAAATAACCTTTTTAGTTTCTTGATAGATTCGACTTGTAGTATTAAAAATAATCTTTTTAGATTAAATAGTATATTTAATGGCCACTTTTTTAAATGATGGCATTAAAATTGATAAAATCGTATATATAGTATCCAGACCTGTTTCTATTTACTTAAAAGAGAAAAATTGTGCTTTTACATGTTGGCACATTCACTATAATGTTATGGCATATTTCTTGTCACGAACTAAATAGAAGAGTTGATAAAATTGACTTTTAGTCATATATCATACGTGTATACATCTACTTTGCAAAAAAATGATCCCGATGATGTTCTCCGTCCGTTTTGATTTAGGCGACCCAACCGGTAAACACAGCCCTCCTGATGCTAATACCAGTCAGTTTGGGTATTATAACAACTTTATCGGAATAGCTCGACAATTGACTAGCCTCTACAAGTCTATATCAATCTAGCCAATCAGCTTCAAAGAGTACGAACTACTAATATTTGGTAGTAGGGGCCTGCTATTGCCTTCACCGTAAACCAGCATGTTTTTTTCAGGCTGCTATTCATCAGATTTTGGGCAATTATGAGCCTGTTCGTAAGCAGTTTGTAGTTGATGTTTGGGGCTGTATCTGGACATCATTTAGTAAGGCTTATACTAGTTTAACCGCCACCGTAAACTATATTTTTCGTGAAAAACAATTTTACCACTCGTAGAGCGTGGTTCGCTACTGCTCGCTCACTAGTTCCTTTTCGCTTGCCATTTCCCCTTTTGTGTGTGGTACTATTGGCCGTCTTTATCGGGGTCGATAAAGTCTCTGCCAATGGGGATTCGTCAACTGCCTATGATTGGTTAGCCCATCAATACGATAAGCTCGCTGAGGTAGTGTCGTATAAGGGGTATCGTTCAGTAGAAACCTTGTCCAAAGCCAGTAAGATCCAACCCACTAGCACGGTAGCTAGTACAATCTGTACAGGTGATCAGTTTCTGTTTGTGGCTGATTATCCGCAGGGGGCTTCTTCGGGTACGTTGCACATTTTCGACTTCCCATATACAGGCGCGGGCAACTCGCCAACTTATGCGACCAATGGCTGTGCACCTGGGATTGACACTGATGCCTCGGAAGGGGTCGCCGTTGATATCGCCCACAAACGAATCTATGTCACTACACTAGGAGCCAGCCAAATCGGTGTATACACGAGTGCAGGGTTGCAGGGAAGCATTAACCTGCCTTCTGATTACGCCTTAAGCTTAGCGGTAGACGCATCGGGAAACAATCTGTATGTAGCCGCCCAGCATGGTCTTTACCGGTATGATGTTAGTTTAGGTATCCCGAGTAACTACGCCAGCTTTGCCAGTAACAGCACCTTAGGCTTATCGACCGATTATTTATGGGGCGTTAGTGTAAGTCCAACGAATGGTCAACTTTATGTAACGACGGGTTGGAACCCTACCGATTTTTTGAACGGAGGTGCCACCAATTCCACGACGCGAATCATGTCGATTAACCCAACTACGCTGGGTGTTAACAGTACGTTAGTCAATGTGAGTAAGTTTCCTGCGCTGTTTGCAGGTATCACTGTAGCGTCGGATGGTAGTCTTTGGGTGGTTAATAACAATGCCGTAGAGCATCGGGATGCCACAACAGGGAATATAATGGGCAGCAGCATTGGCACTAATGCTCCCGCTGCCAATGCTGGCGCGCCGGATAGTCCATTGTGGGCGATTACGATTGGACCTGATGCCAAGGTATATGTAGGTTCAGGCGCAACAACAGCCTGTGTGTATCAGGTCGATCCGGGCAGTTCTACCGCCAGTGTATATATTCCGTACGATAACTCGCAGGCTACGTTACAACGGGCTAAAGCGCTGGCGTTTTTGTGTTCGGATATTACATGCCCAACACCGCCGGTTTGCGCTATTAACATCAAACCGACGGTATCAAGTTGTTATTCGGTTAGCGGAGTGAGTAAAGCCACCGTCAGTGTGGAAGTATCGTGGAGCAACGCGCCAAGTGGTAACATCACCGTCACGCTGGGCGGACAGACCCGTACCATCACGCCGGGTGTAATCCAGGTGAACTATGGCTATAATATTGGCAGTCATAGTCAGACCATTGTGTCTCCTCAGGTGGTTGCCTTTGAAATTGATTTGCCCGATGCCGGAGGGGCAATTACTG
Organism: Spirosoma foliorum; assembly: GCF_014117325.1. Lineage (NCBI taxonomy): Bacteria > Pseudomonadati > Bacteroidota > Cytophagia > Cytophagales > Cytophagaceae > Spirosoma > Spirosoma foliorum. The sequence continues at coordinate 8,678,127 of NZ_CP059732.1, forward strand.
CATCGTTCGATAATAATACAGCTTGTTCGGATACAAAAACGTATACCGCTCCGGCTGCTTGCCCACCAACAACCTGCAACGCCACGGCTAATCAAACAGGTGGAACTGTCTTTAACGATTATAACGCGGATGGTGTACTCAATACGGGCGAAACGACTGGCTTAGCTGGCGTAACCGTCAACGCGATTACCTGCGATGGAACGGTGTACACCACAACGACCGATACGTACGGAAACTATGTATTGGATATTCCTGTCGCAAACTATCCGGTGAGAGTGGAATTTGCCAATCTACCAACGTATGCCAGTAATGGAACACTCCACGGAACTGATGGACGCACTACCACTCAGTTTGTGACGGCTCCTTCCTGTGGCATCGACTTGGGCGTTTTAGACCCGAATGATTATTGCCAATCGAACCCGAAAATTATTGTTCCCTGCTACGTCTACGGCGATCCCTTAAATGGGCCGACATCGGGAACGCGCGATGCCGTTGTTGGCTTCGATTACTCGACTTCGGGTTTAAATGATCCTTCAGCTATGACGGAGGTAGCTGATGCCGCAACGGTTGGTACCACCTGGGGAACGGCCTATAACAAATTTACCAAGAAGTTATTTCTATCGGCTACCGTCAAACGTCACGCGGGTCTTGGCCCTTTAGGACTGGGTGGTATTTATATTTCTGACCTAAGCGACCCTGATGCACCAGTTACCGCGTCCTTGTTAGACGTTACTACGCTGGGTATCAACGTGGGAAGTATTCCTACGAATGCCGCGCGTGGTTTAGTGGGCGATCCGACAAAGCCAAGTGCCGACCCTTCCGGATACTCGGCTGCGGGTAAACTAGGAATTGGCGGGATGGATCTATCATCGGATGGTAACAAACTCTATTTCACGAATTTATTCGATAATAAACTTTATGAATTAGACATTACAGCTTACAACACTAACGGTACATTACCAACCTCGGCCAACGTGAAATCGTACGACATGGCCAAAGGGCTTAGTTGCCCTAGTGGTAATTTACATGCCTGGGCAGTTAAAGTTCACAAAGGGAAAGTGTATGTCGGTCTGGTTTGCGATGCCGCTGTTTCGCAGAACAAGTCTGATTTGCGCGCCTATGTTCAGGAACTCGATGGAACTACCGTTAGCACAGCTTTTGATTTTCCCTTGACGTATCCTAAAGGATTTTTAGACGGAGCTGCTCCGAGCCGAACGGGATGGTTTCCCTAGACGGATGATTGGGCCATTAAAATTGGATTTGATCGAATCCTGATCTATCCGCAACCTATTTTTTCGTCGATTGAATTTGATGTCGACGGGTCAATGGTGCTGGCATTAGGTGATCGGACCGGTATCCAAACAGGTTATTTTAATATAGCTCCTGACAATACCAACCCAAATCCGAGTTTCGAAGAGCTTTACAGCGGAATTGTTGGGGGCGACATTTTACGAGCCTATAGTAACGGAACGTCGTATATTCTGGAAAATAATGCCAAAGCAGGACCGACGACAGGGTTTGGCGTTAACAATGGGCAGGGACCCGGTTTTGGCGAATTTTATAACGATAACTTCATCAACGGTGGGGGCGGAGGGCTTACCCATGCCGAAAATAGTGTGGGTGGTTTGGCCCTGCTACCGGGCAGTGGCGAAGTCGTATCAGTATCGATGGACCCGCTGGATGTACCTGATGGAACCAGCAATGCAGGGCCTTATTTTCAGGCTGGTGGGGTACGGCATATGAACAATTTGAATGGCCAGGTCAATAGCGCCTATGTTGTTTATTCGTCTGCCTCGGGGGCTGGTATCTTTGGTAAGGCGACGGGCTTGGGTGATGCAGTCCTGAACTGTTCGACGCCAACCTATCTTGAAATTGGAAACCGGGTTTGGATTGACACCAATAAAGATGGTATTCAGGACGCTTGTGAGAAGATATTGAGTGGCGTAAATGTAAGCCTCTACAAAGGCACAACGTTAATTGCAACAACCCAAACCGATGTGAATGGCGAATATTATTTCTCCAACAAGAGCAAACTCAGCACGGGTACCTGGTCGGGCACCAGCGCCGATACAACCTTGTTGCCCAACACAGCTTATCAACTTCTGTTTGGTACGAGTGGGCAGTTTGCCAGTGGTGTCTTAAGTACATCGTTGGGTAGTTTCAGTATTACGATAGCCAATGCGACGGGTGGGCTGGCCAATGATCAAAATGATTCCGATATCCAGATCACGACCGTAGCCGGGATTACAGCCCCAGGCATTTCGGTAACGACGGGTGCATTGGGTAGTGTCAATCATACGTTCGATGCGGGCTTTATTTGTGTAACCACGACGGTTGCCAGTGTGAGCGTAACTCCCGCTACCTGTAATGTGGCCAACAACACCGCTAATACTAACGGCCAAATTTCCCTAATGGGCATCAGTAATGCCGACAAAGCGTTTTTAATTACCAGTGGACCGATTCCTTCCTATACGGCTACGGGCAGTCAGACCGTATCGGCTTCAGCCGTTTCGTTTACGGGTTTAGCTAATCCTGCCACAGCTGGTGGCCAGAGTTATACGATTGTGATTTATAACGGCCCCTGTTGCTATACGACGGTAACAGCCTTGTTGCCTTATACAGATTGCAACTGTGTGATTCCGAACAATATGAGTGCTACCGCTACACCAGCGAATGCTACGCCAGGAAGCACGATTAGCCTAAACGCGACAGCGACCGGAACGACATCGGGCACTACGACGTATACCTGGAGTGGACCCGGCATTACTACACCGACGGCTACGACAGTGGCGAGCCTCACTGTCGCGGCTCCCGGTACAGCTGGGGTATCTACCTACATGGTAATTGTCAGTAATGGCAGCAGTTGCACCACCAGTGCGACAGCCAGTGTAACGATAGCAGAGCCTGCCAGCATTGTCGTCACATCGGCGACGGTGTGCTATGGTAGTTCAGCTACGCTTGTAGCTAGTGGTTGTACAGGAACCGTAACCTGGAGCAATAGCATTACGGGAACCACCCTGATCACACCCGCTTTGACTCAGGCCACCAATTACACGGCTACTTGTACGGTTGCAGGATCAACCACGACAGCCGTAGGTACGGTGACGGTATTGGCACAACCTGTATTAAATCTAAGTGCTAGTAGTACACTAGTAATGATAGGAACACCTGTGAGCCTATCGGCCACTGGTTGTGTGGGCACGGTTGCCTGGTCAACGGGAAAGAGTGGGTCAAGTATCAGCGTGACGCCGGCTAACCCAACGAATGTCTATTCGGCCACTTGCACAACGGGTCCGACCTGTACAACTACCGCTTCTATTACAGTGACTACTCAGACTCCGGCCTGTCTGTTAGCCCTACAGGTAACACCGGGTTCCTGCACATCAGCTACGAATCAGTATATCTTAACAGGCACGGTGAGCTTGACGAATGCCGGAGCCGGTAGTTTGACCATTACCGATGGCAGCGTATCAACTGTATTGACCGTAACCGCGAATCAGTCGACGGCTGTCTTCTCACTGATGGGTATTAGCTCGGATGGACTCGTTCATACCGTGATTGCCAACTTGAGCAACTGTGGCCAGAGCAGCACAACCTATACGGCTCCTCAAAGCTGTACAGTTGCTACATGCCAGCCCCCTGTGCATGTCTGCAAAGGCAGTAACTATGCTATCGGCTTGAGTACAACTGCTGGTTTAGGTACGTATCAGTGGTATCGGGATGGAGTGGTCATTACCGGGGCTACCGAAAGTTCCTACACCGCTACACAGGCTGGTAGTTATTCCGTGGTCGTCAACGGTAATGTTGTTGGTCAGTGTCCTGATGGGTCTTGTTGTCCGGTCGTAATTGTGGAAGATTCGATTGCTCTTTATCAGGCGAATGCGCAGAGCCCAACCTGTAGTTCGGCCACCTTATCCTCAGCTAATGCAGATGGCCGGATTTTGGTAAGTGATTGGAAGCTAAGCGGTAGTGATACGGCAAGTTATTACTACCAGGTTTCTCTCGGCAACAGTTTTGATGCGACTCATATCGTAGCTGGTGGGGAAGCTCAGCCGGTACCTGTCGATGGTATTCTGGTCGCTAATTTGCCAAACCCAACGGCAACAAGCGGCCAGGCTTACACAGTACGTATTACTAATGGACTCGGTTGTACTAAAGATGTAGTGGTGAATCTAGCTCAGACGGTATGCGCGTGTCCGCCAGCTAAGTGCGTCCCTTTTGTAGTGAAGCGAGTTCGATAGCAGTTACCAAAGACTCTAGCCTATCTAGTAAAAGCATACTCTAACGGGTATGCTTTTATTGTTTTGTTTTCGCGTTTTGCGAAAGCAAAACAATCGACTTATAGGATTGAGGTATTTGTAAGCTGGTTTTAGGACGGATACTCGTTCTTATAAACCACTACTAATTTGGGCAGTGGCAGGAAGGGAATCGGGTAGGCCATACTGGCGAAGAATGGCACGGAACGCTGGATTACGGTGGTAGGGCCGGAAGACGGGAAACACCAGCAGGTCTCGATAAACATAACCGCCGTCGGCAGCTTGCCGAAGATAGCGCAGGCAATTGACCTGGTCGCCAAGGCCTGCACATACAACAGCCTTGTTGTACAAGATCTGGGGTGTTTCAGGCTGAGTTGCCAGATAGGCACGGGCGTGGGCAGGTTGACCTAACCGGGCTTCGCAGTAGTAGAGCGAAGGCCATTGGGTCGTAAGATTAGGATTCAGTCGCAGCGCTTCCCGGTAGGCGTTAGCCGCCTGAGCGTAGTCGTCTTTAGCCAGAGCCGTGAGACTCTGACCAAACGCATACAGAAACGAATCGCCGAACAGTAGCTTACCATCGGCCAGTGTTTGACTAGCCAGATCGAAGTGGCCTGCGTAGGCACAGTTTAACACGTGCCCAGTCAGAATAACTGGATAAAGTGGGTCGAGGGTATGGGCTTTGGTGCTGTATGTCATGGCCTCCTTCAGCCGCCCCACCGACCGGAGCAGCAGGCTATACCAGTAGTTAGCCTGGGCATCGTTCGCGTTATGGCGTAAGGCCTGTCGGAAGGCTGCTTCGGCCTGCTTCCATTGGTACGCATTGGCATACAAACTGCCGAGTGTGGCGTAGGCCGTGCTGTTGGTGCTGTCGAACTGGATAGCCGTCAGGGCGTTTTGTTTTCCCTGGTTCCAGATGGCCTGGCCGGTTTGGTAGCCCATGTCGATCAGCAACTGGTAACATACGGCTTTATAGGCGTAGGCATCGGCAAAGTGCTCATCGAGTTGTACGGCCTGCTCGAACTGACTAATCGCAGCTTTAAGTTTGTCCTCCGAGCGCGTAAGCATTAACTGGCGGCCCTGCAAAAACGCATTGTAGGCAACTGTATTGGTGGTTGGTACCGGTCGTGAGATCGTTTGGGTACGTTGAACACCTGACGGATTGAGTTGCTGGAGGACTTCCTGACCCATCTGGTCGGTCAGGCGAAAGAGATCATTATAGGAGCCGCTGAACGTTTTAGCCCAGAGTCGAATATCGTCATTTGTACGAATGAGTTCGAGCTTCACCTGAAGCTGATTGCCATTTTTCAATACACTGCCTTTCAGTAGATTAGCTACTTGTAGTTCGTCACCAATCTGCCAGATTGATTTTTTCGTATTCTGGTATTGGTCGGAGGAGGTACGAGCAACGACCTTGAGGGAGTCTCCCAGCGACAACACGGTATGCAGATCGTCGGTGATGCCCTCCACCAGCGGGCCCGTATCGGTTGGCCCCATGTTTTTGAAGGGCAGAATCGCAATGGATTGGTTAGTCCCCAATAACGATGATACCCCGTGATGTTGGCGTCCTAATTGAAGCCAGACATACAGGGCCAGACCGGCCAAGCCAGCTACAATCACTCCTGCTATCAGATATCTATATTGGCGTTTATGAACAACTACAGGTAGGTTGTCCTCTGGTTGAGGAGTATATACTGGATCTGTAATCGGTTGAATGAGGGCCGGTTCAGGAGCTGGATCGGGAGTGATCGACTCGGATTCAGGCTTCTGTCTTCTAAATTCAGTAGGACTGACGGCGAAAGCTTCGGTGAAATATTTACTAAAATTCTGCGGGTTGGGAATCCCTACCAGCTCGGCAATTTCAGCGATGCGTAATTCGGTCGTTTTGAGCAAAAATTTAGCTCTCTCCAATCGACATTGCCGAATGAATAAGTTGACCGATAAGTCTGTATGTTCTTTAACAAGCCGATGTAAACTCGAGCGACTAACCCCCATTTCCCGACAAATAACGTCGGCCGAGAGGGATGAATCAGGTAAATTTTTGTCAATCAGCGACTTGAGCTTTACTCCAAAAGACTCGTCGGAACTTATCATGCATTCAATACAAGTTAACTTATGGGCCCAATCATTGGCTTGGGTTATTTTTAAGTTACTGCTTGTAAAAATACAAATAAGGTTGATAGGACAAGGGTGTTAAAGCCTTAAGACTAAGTCATAATGCAAAAGCGGCACTTCCCCTGTTCAGGGAAGTGCCGCTTTTGCATTATGATCGAAACCTATCGGATTAATTTTTCTTAGGAGCTGTACCTGAAGCTGGTGCGGCAGGCTTCGTTGTGGCCGGAGCGCTTCCACCTGTTGTAGCTGGTTTAGCAGCAGCGGCTTTAGCAGGATCGATACCCATCTTTTTTAAGACCAGTTCCGTGATGTTATTTTCTTCCGGAGCAACCAGCAGAATGGGGATGGTATTGGCGCCAGCGTCAAGATTGAATACGTATTGGTAGCCATTTTCTTTAGCAACAGCGTCAATCGCTTTCTGAATCTTCTGTACTACTGGGTTCACCAATTGTTGGTATTTAGCCTGCAACGACTGCTGCGATGTTTGGCTAAATTCCTGAATCCGGGCTTGCAGGCTCTGCAATTCGGTTTCGCGGTCTTTCTTGATCACGTCCGACATTTGAGCAGCACCTTTTTCATAAGCGCCATACTTGTCTTCCAATTCCTTTTGCATCCGCTTCAGTTCATTTTCCGACTGGGTCCGCTGAATGGTCAATTGGTTTTGGATATCTTTTGCTTCGGGCGTTTGCGATAGAACGTAGTCAATGTTCGTATAGCCTAACTTCAGCGGCCCAGCTGCGGTGGTCGTAGCAGGCGTTGCGGTTGGGGCTTGTGCCTGTGCGTTTAAACCGCCCATTAAGAGGGCTGCTGCAAACGCCATGACGAGGTTTTTCTTCATCTCGAATTGATTGTTTGTATTAAATTAATGAATAATGACTAATGTAAAATGTATAATGACCGTGCTGGATTTATCATTATCTATTATTCATTCTACATTATTCATGTATTTACTTAGGTTTTGTGGTTGTTTTATTTGTTGGATTGCCGTTGGTCGCCGTTGGTTTAGTGTCTAACCCTAATTCTTCCATAATGTAGTCTGAGTAATCGTGCCGTGGGTCTGTATAGAGCATAACAAAGTCAGAGGCTTTGTCGAACATAAAGTTCAGTTTCTTCTGCAGACATACTTTTTCAACCGCTCGGTTAATCAGCTCCATTGGCGCTTTCATTAACTCTTTCTTCTTTTCGAATAACAAGCCCTGATACCCAAATACTTTATTGTTATAATCCCGGGCTTCGCGTTCTTTATCGCTAATGGCTTTTTGCCGGTCGCGCTTCATGTCTTCAGTTAGCAGAATTTCTTCGGCCTGATAGGCTTTTTGGAGCTTCTCAATCTCAACGTATTTGTCCTGAATGTCTTTAGACCACTTATCGGCAAACTTGTCGATTTCGCTAAGTGCTTTCTGATACTCAGGCATCTTGCTAAAGATGTACTCCGTATCGATGTATCCGAATTTCTGGGCCTGAGCAGGAATGGTTGCCCAAACGGAGCACAAAAGTACAATAAATAGGGCTTTTTTCATTAGGAACCAGTCAAAATTTGCAGGAAGTGATTGAATAACAAGTCATTTACGACCGCGCGGGCGGCCCCGTTACGCGTTACGAATTACGATAGTTTAACCGGAAGATTGCCCGTGTCTATAACTCGTAATTCGTAACGCGTAATTCGTAAATCCATTATCTAATCTGCTGACCAATCGTGAAGTGGAACTGACCCGATGCATGGTCTTTCACACCCGGAATTTTGTCGAAGCCATAACCGTAGTCAATACCAATCAACCCAAAGGCAGGCATGAAAATACGTGCCCCAAAGCCCATCGACCGTTTCAAATCGAATGGATTGTACTGTTTGTAGCTGGCCCAGTTGTTACCGGCTTCCAGGAACGTCAGTACGAAGATGGTTGCCGATGGGTTTAGCGAAACAGGATAACGGAGTTCAGCAACGAATTTGTTGTAAACAACCCCACCCTGGCTGCGAGACGTCTGATCAACAGCGCGGTCGTAGTCGGCAGTGTAAACGCTACGGTCATCGTAACCACGTAGCCCGATAATATCCTGCGCCAGGGCAAACTGGCCTTGTCCGGCTAAGCCCGAACCACCCAATATAAACCGTTCGAATGGCCCGATGGCCGTACGTTTGTTATAGCTACCCAGGAAACCTAAGTGAGCCCGAGTGTTTAATACCAACTTGCCAAACACTGTCTGGAACCAGCTAGCGTCGAACATCCATTTGTGGTACTCAACAAACTTGTATTTATCCTTCGGAGCCTCGGTTGCGGTTGTTGTACGCCAAGCCGAATACGGAGGAGTGAACGAACCACTCAATGTAAATGACGACCCGTTTCGTGGGAATTGTGGGTTATCGATACTGTTCCGCGATAGCGTCGTATTGAACGTAATGTTGTTCGAAATACCGTCTTTGTAGCCGATGTAGAACAAATCGAGGTTGTTAAGGTCATATCGTTGGTACGAAATCGAGTTGCTCAACGAGAAGTAATCATCAGGTATTTTTAACTGACGACCTAAACCAATCGTAATGGCTGTATTGGTATACGAACCCGTTGGCGTACGACCCTGTAAGCTTTGGTAAATACTATATGGGTTCGTAGGATCATAGAATGTCCGGTAAACCGTATGGCTGGCACTTACCGACAAGGCGTTGGGTTTGCGACCGCCTAACCAGGGTTCGGTGAATGACAGCGAGTATACTTGATACTGGCTACCATTGGCCTGGAAGCGTAACTGAACGCGTTGGCCATCGCCAGCAGGGAGTGGTTTCCAGGCGCTAAAGTTCGGGATGTTACGAGCCGAGAAGTTGTTGAACGTTAGACCGAGCGTTCCGACAAAGCCGACATAACCACCCCAACCACCTGACAATTCGATCTGGTCGGACGGTTTCTCTTCGACGGTATATTCGATATCTACCGTTCCATCACTTTGTGGAATTGGGTTGATGCCGATTTTTTCGGGGTCGAAATAACCGAGCGTCGATAATTCACGCTGGGTACGAATCAGGTTTGTTTTCGAGAATTTCTGACCGGGTAATGTCCGAATGGTACGCATTACCACGTGATCGCTGGTTTTGGTATTACCGTTCAGAATAACCTTGTTGATGGTGGCCTGTTTCCCTTCAAAGATGCGGATTTCAAGATCGATAGAATCGCCTTCGATAGTTTTCTCGATGGGTTGCGCGTTGTAATACAGATAGCCCAAATCCATGTATTGCGAACTTAAATCCTGACCAGGGTTTCCGTTCATCCGCTTTTCTAAATCCTCCGGGTTATAAACATCTCCTTTCGTGATACCTAATACCTGACGAAGCTGAGTAGCGGTATAGAGGTAATTGCCCGAGAAATCAATATTACGGTAGTAGTACTGACGGCCCTCACTTACTTTCATGTTAATGGTAATTGCATTACCACCATTATGTACTACCGTATCGTGCTCGATAATGGCATCGCGGTAGCCGAGTTTATTGTAGTACTCAAGTAGTTTCTTCTTGTCTTCCTCGTACTTCTTGGGAATAAATTTCGATGGGGTAAACACACGACCGAACCGCTGTTCTTTCGTGCTTTTCATTTTCATCCGAACCGCAGTCTCATCCAGTTCGTCGACACCTTCGAAATTAATTTTCGCAATCTTAACTTTCTGGCCTTTGTCAACCAATACACGCATGGTAGCGTTATTGCGTGTGCTATCGGGAATGGTGGTTATTTTAACCTTCGTGTTCAAAAAGCCTTTGTCGACAAAGTATTTGCGCACCGCCATCTGGGTGTTTTTTGTAATCGTGTTGGTCACGATTTTACCCAGGTTAAGTTTGATTTTATCTTTCAGGTTATCCTGTTCGCCTTTTTTTACGCCCATGAAACTAACCCGGTAAAGACGGGGCCGCTCCTGTACCCGAAACATCAGCGAAACTTTATTTTCATTGACATTGGTGGCAAACAATTCAACGTTATCCAGCAGGCCGGATTCCATCAATTTACGGACAGAAGATCCAACAACTTCGCCTGGAATACGGATTTTATCCCCTACTTTCAGACCAGCCAGCGACACAAGCGAGTTTGGGTCCAGATAACGGGTGCCTGTTACGGTTAATCCGGCAATTTCATATTCTTTCGGGCTGGCGTAATTGAGTAAATCATTACTTTCTACGGCAGGGGTATTGTCACGCCCTACGCCCACGCGTACTTGTGCCCAAAGCTTGGCGGGCAACAAACTAATGAGCAGGAGAGTAGTTCCTAATAATACTTTTATACGGTGTTCCAAGTTGTAATGCGTGTTAACTGTTTGATTGTCTGGACCCAATTTGGGCAATCAGGGTTGAAAGATACGTAACTTATTTTTTACCTGACTGAGCCCCACAACCGATTTCACTTTATTTAACTAATTGCTCGCTGGTTTTGCCAAATCGGCGTTCGCGTTGCTGATAATTTACAATAGCTTCGTGCAAATGTGCTTTTCGGAAATCAGGCCAGAGTACATCAGGCATGTATAATTCGGCATAAGCCAATTGCCAAAGCATGAAGTTGCTAATACGCATTTCGCCACTGGTGCGGATCATTAGTTCGGGATCTGGAATGCCGCCCGTAGCCAGCTGTTGATCAAACAACGTTTCATCAATTTGCTCGGGGGTAATCTTTCCATCGCGTACATCGGCCGCCAGTTGGCGGGTAGCCTGTAGAATATCCCATCGGCCACTATAGCTAAGCGCTAAAAGTAGAGTCAGGCCGGTATTTTGGCTGGTTTCCCGAATAGCCTCAGCCAGCTCACGCCGACAGTCGGCGGGCAAACTATTCGTGTCACCAATGGTTCCTAACCGTACATTGTTGTCCATTAATGTTTTAATTTCTCCCCGAATGGTATGAACCAGCAACGTCATGAGCGCGTCTACTTCAAATTTCGGACGATTCCAGTTTTCAGTTGAAAAGGCGTAGAGCGTCAGATACTTTACGCCTAGCTCGGCGCATCCTTCTGTTACTTCGCGTACAGCCTTGATGGCGTTGCGGTGGCCAAACACCCGGGCTGCCCCTTGACGCTTAGCCCAGCGGCCGTTTCCGTCCATGATAACGGCTATGTGCTGAGGCAGATTGCCCGAGTCAATGTGTTCCTTCATTCCAAAGGAGGAGTTTTAACAAGAATTAAGTTTTCAACTTACAAAACTACCTAATTCCTAACAAACTGCCTGCATTCTTGACGAATCTGATTACCGATTCTAGGCTTAGTGAGCGTTCGCTGGATTTAGGTAGCGCTAATTAAAGGTTACCGGCATAAACGGGCTCAGTTAGGCCAATTTGCCATCTGTTTCGCAGATTAACTCTCTGTATCTTTGCCGGAAGAAAACATAAATAAGGTCGGTACGTTTTTTTTGTACGAACCTATTATTTCACTAAGCACTTTAAATGACTAAGTCGTTTTCGTTATTCTTGAGCCAGCTATCAGTTGTTGTCTTGCTGGTTATGTTGTTGGGTTGCCAGAAACGGGATGATGCCGTTGCAAGCCCTCAAACAATTACCGATCGTGTTCTGGAAGATAGCCAGTTCGGGCTGTTCCGGATAGCTATGGCGTATGGGGGCGTTAGTGATGCGCTGAAGGCGGGGAACCTGACGTTGTTTGCGCCAACCGATGCCGCTTTTCAGGCAGCAGGCTTATCTACTGAAGCGTCTATCCGGGCCATGTCGAAGGATCAGGTGCGGAGCCTGGTCATGTATCATGTACTAAACGGCCGGGTCGCTGCGGCTGCTATTCCATCAGGAAGTAATTCGGTGGTCACTTCCAGCAGTGCCATTGCCTTTGTTAATAAAACCACCGATGGTACGATCTATATCAATAGCGCCAAACTGACGCAAACCGATATCAGTACCGCAAATGGCTACATCCACATTATTGACCGGGTGCTGATTCCCGCAACCGGCAATTTGCTGACGGCCATTCAGGCGAACCCAAACCTGACTTTTTTATCGGCTGCCATCAAACGTATTGCGACAAGTAACCCAACCTTATTGTCGACCTTAGATAATGCCTCGGCTACGAATACGGCCACGCTGTTTGCGCCGAACGATGCCGCTTTTAAGGCTGATAAAGTTTATTATTCGCTGGCCGCTATCGAATCGGCGAATTCGCAAACACTGGCCAATACATTATTCTACCATGTTTTACCGGGCGTAACGTTTTCCAACCAGTTTCAGTCGGGTACAGTGTCTACGATGCTTAGTGGAAACAAAGTCACGGTTATTGTGACGGGGACTCAGATTTCCGTAAAGGGCAATAAAAATACAACGGCGGCCTTTGTGAAACAGGCTGATATTACGGCCACTAACGGGGTTATTCATATTATCGACCAGGTCCTACAGCCATAGAGAACCAGTCATAATCGTCAAAAAAAAGCAGAAATTTTCATCCGCCTACCAACGCATTGCCACAATCAGGGGTCGTTTAGCGTATAAGGTATGTTTGTTCAGTCATTTTCATGAGTAAACTTCAGTTAATAGTTCTTGGTCTATTGTTTTTGGGTGGGATTGCATCCTGCAAAATGCAGGATGTAGATGCCGCTTCAAAATCCGCAACCTATACAGCTAATATAAGCGCTATCGATACATATATTGCCTCTCAGCCCTGGTCAACAACACCTACAGCGGTGACTTCGAATTCGGGACTCTATTTTGCACTGACAACAGCAGGTTCATCGACCGTAAGTGCCGCTTATGGACAGGAGCTTGAGTTTACCTATACACTTTCTTCATTGAGTACTACTGTAGGCACTTCTACGACAGTGGTTAACGCCAAAATTGTTGACACAGTCTATTCGAAAACCCCACTTTTTATTCCGTTTAAGAAAGGCATACTAAAAGCGGGCGTAGAAGAAGGCCTGTTACTCATGCACGAAGGTGATAAGGCTATTTTATTGATGCCCTCGATTTTGGCCTTTGGTGATGTTGGGAGCTCAGATGGCGTAGTGCCTGGCAATACGCCAGTGCGGTACGATATAACCCTGAACCGGGCCCGGACCGAAGATCAGCAGATTGAAGAGTACGTTCCGACCACTGGTTTAACTCTGACGCAGAAAACATCAACCGGTCTGCGCTTTTTTCAGACAAAATCAAACGCGGTAGGTATGCGTGTGGACTCGGCGCAAGCTAAAAATTTGACAATAACTATTAAGTATGTGGCCAAGCAGCTTCATGCTAAAACGGCAGTCGGTTTCGACAGTACGAGCACGGGCTTGAACCTGTACAGCGTGGCTGGATTTACCGAAGGAATAGCAAAATTAAGAGTAGGTGAGAAGGCAACGTTTATATTTCCATCATCACTTGGCTATAGTTCTGATGGTCTTGCTGACAAATCGACAGCCCTTTTTAAAGTGTCGCCCTATGCCCCCCTACGTTATGATGTTGAAGTGGTTTCGGCCCAATAAATCAGTAAGTTCAATTAGTTGTATTTCTATTTTTCATGCGTAATCTATCTGTATGTATGGCTGGCCTTCTCCTAATAGGTGGGCTGTCCTCTTGCCAAAAAGAAGATATCGGTCTTACCGATGATCAGATTCTGGAATCCAATAAAGCCGATATTCTTAGCTATGCCGCGGCCAAAGGATTAGGAGGGTCAATGACTGCGTCTGGGGTCTATTATGCCTTAATCAAACCCAGTGGCTCTTCGGTAATCCCGACTGTTGGTCAGGAAGTGGAGTTTAATTATAAATTGTATGTGTTGTCTCGGAACAGTGCTAATGCGATGATCGATACGTTTGTCGATTCGACTTACGCAACCAAATCCAGCTATCTCTACATCGTTGACAATACAGCGGGTATGACCGAAGGCTTGATCCGAATGAAGGAAGGGGATCAGTCTCAAATTTTGCTGCCATCGTACTACGCATTTGGCAGAACTGGTGCAGGTAATGGAGTTATTCCTGCTAATGCACCTGTTCGGCTGGATGTAACCTTGAAACGGACCCGTAGCGAAGATCAGCAGATTGATGAGTATCTGACGGCTAACAAGATGACTCCAACCGAATTGACAGCAACCGGACTACGGTTTGTCAGAACGCTCGAAAATGCAGCAGGGGCCGCAACAACGCCTACGCAGACACTGACAATCAAATACAAAGGGAAATTGCTACGCTCTACATCTGCCTTCGATAGTACCGGAACTGGTACTTATTCTGCTCTGGCCAGTCAGTTTGTACCGGGCTTTGCCGAAGGCCTGGCTAAACTTCGGGTTGGTGAAAAGGCAACGATTGTTTTCCCATCGAAACTTGGCTATGGCGCAACGGGCTATCAGGTTATTCCAGCCTATGCGCCCCTACGGTTCGATATCGAACTGGTTTCGGCCCAGTAAGGAAAACGCCAATTCAGATCAATTTAGAGCGCTTCATGATGAATTCATGGGGCGCTTTTTTGATGAAAAATAGACCGAATATGAGTAGTCTGTTCGTGAAAAGGGGCTTCTGGAAAATACAGGGCCCGATATGGCTTTGCGTAGTATGTTAGTCTTCGAGAAATTCAAAATAGCTCTTATCGTTATGACCAAAATCCTTTCGTTTTCTGTATTGCTGACGATTATGCTGGGTACGCCCATGCTCAGCAAAGCGCAGTCAGATACCCTGTTAGTACCGGCTAAAGAGTGCAGCGTACGAGGGGGCTTGCCGTATTTCTTTGCCAAAGTGAAAGCTGGACAAGCCGTAAAAATTGCCTATCTGGGGGGCAGCATTACCGAAGCAGCAGGGGGATGGCGAGAGCAATCATTGGCCTGGTTTCGCCAACAATATCCCAAAGCGTCCATTGAGCAGGTGAGTGCCGCCATAGGTGGTACGGGTTCGGATCTGGGTGTGTTTCGATTGAAAGAACAGGTATTAAACTTCCAGCCCGATTTGGTTTTCGTCGAATTTGCGGTCAACGATGATGGGAAAAATCCGGAACAGATTTCCGTAGCGATGGAGGGCATTGTTCGGCAAATCTGGCAAGCAAACCCCCACACCGATATTTGTTTTGTCTATACATTAACGGCGGGTATGGCTCCCACGCTGGCCAAAGGGTACTTTCCAAGGTCGGCATCTACGATGGAAAAAATTGCCAATTACTATGCTATTCCATCTATCCATCTTGGGCTGGAAGTGGTTCGATTGGCCGAAAAGGGAGAGTTGGTATTTAGTGGAAAATTGGATGAATTTCCGGGCAAGCTAGTCTTCTCGGCCGATAATGTGCACCCTTATCCGCAAACAGGCCACCGACTTTATACGGAAGCGTTGGCACGGGCTTTCAAGGTATTGGAAACGGCAGGGACGAAGCGCAAAAAGCAACTCAAAGAGCCTTTATTCGCCAATAACTGGGGGCGCGCCCAAATGATCAGCGCGAAACAGAGTACCCGTTCGGCAGGCTGGCTCGAAATCACACCGACTACTGATTCGGTAGCCCGAAAGCTGTCCAATCGGTTCGCTTTTTTACTGAAAGCAACGACTCCGGGCGCACGGATTCAGGTACGTTTTCGAGGTACTCATTTTGGGGTATATGATGTTATGGGTCCCGGTTGTGGACAGTTTCGGGTGGTTATCGATGGTCAGGAGACTAAGCTATATCCTCGATTCGACCGGTTTTGTACCTACTATCGGTCAAATTATTTTCTGTTACCAGCCCTACCAGATGGCGTGCATACGGTTGAATTATATGTCGATGCGCAAAAACTTGACAAAGCGGCTATCCTGAAGCAACGTAATGTAACCATAATAGACCCAAAGCCGTATGAGCCTCAGGATTGTTATGCCGGGCAATTTTTAGTTATTGGAGAAATTCTTGACAACTAGTTGTAGCCAATCTTTTTTTGTCATCCCGACGAAGGAGGGATCTTAAAAATATCCTTATTAGTGCGTTAAGAAACCTTAAGATCCCTCCTTCGTCGGGATGACAAAAAAAATTCTATAAATTACTGTTAATGAGTTGGTTACTCAATGGGTTGGCTGTGTTTTACGTTTTATAGCGCAATCGCTTACTTTGGTTTAAACATCCTACTTCGGAGCCATTCGAATAGCGCCGTCGAGCCGGATTACTTCGCCGTTCAGCATTGGATTTTCGAGGATGCTTTTTGCCAGCATAGCGTATTCTGCTGGCCGACCAAGCCGCGACGGGAAAGGTACCTGTTGACCTAATGACAGGCGGGCTTCTTCGGGTAGGCCAGCCAGCAATGGCGTCTCAAATAAGCCGGGCGCGATGGTCATAACCCGAATACCCGAGCGAGCCAGATCGCGGGCAATGGGGAGGGTCATACCTACAATTCCACCTTTCGAGGCCGAATAAGCCGCTTGACCGATTTGGCCATCGTAAGCAGCTACAGAAGCTGTGTTGATGATGACGCCCCGTTCGCCTTCGAACGGTCCGTCGCCACGATTTGGCGTATTATGCTCCATCGCTAAAGCCGCCAGCCGGATTACATTGAAGGTGCCGATGAGGTTGATCGAAATAACTTTTTGGAAAGCTGCCAGCGAGTGCGCGCCGTAAACACCATCGACCTTACCAACCGTTTTCCGGGCTTCGGCAACACCCGCGCAATTGACGTTGATATGCAAACTCCCAAACGTGCCAATAGCCATGTTGATAGCCGTTTGTACATCGGCTTCATCGGTCACGTTGGTTTTCACAAAGCGAACTTTGCTCCCCAATTCTTCGGCGAGTGCATTGCCCCGCTCGTCGTTCATGTCCAGAATAACGACGTTGGCTCCATTCGATACCAACATTCGGGCCGTTGCTTCGCCTAAACCAGAAGCCCCACCCGTAACAATTGCTGTTGCGTTCGCTATGTTCATGTTTGTTGTTTCAGGTTTCAGCCGGGCCGCCGGTGCAGTTCAATGTTTCAAGTTCCAGACAGTGAAATAAACAGGAACCATGGAAGAAACATGTTAACTTAACGTGAATTATGGATAAAATCTGGATTTATTAACTGATTACTACCTATTTATAGTATTGTTTTTTGTCATCCCTCCTGGCATCGGGATGGCAAAAAACTGATATAAGGCTAGTTGTAAATCGATCATAATTCATGTTAACCTACAAAATACTCCTTAACTCGTTCCAATGGCTGATATCGTAGGTCGGTTTATTATCAACTACTACACCTTTGGGGTTGTAAAAGATGGTATCTAAGCCGACGCTCTTAGCACCCAGAATATCCGCTTCGTAATTATCGCCAATCATGATGCTTTCGGCCGCCGTTGTGCCACTGATCTCCATGGCGTACTGAAATACAAGCGGATTAGGCTTTTTCGCATTGGCATTTTCGCTGGTCACAACGTGTGTGAAATAGTGTGCTATGTCGGAGCTGTTCATCTTCGTGGCCTGGATATCGGCAAAACCATTCGTGATGATGTGCATCGTATAACGACCTTTCAAATAATCCAGAATCTCACGCGCTGATTCCAGCAAATGAGATTTATAAGGCAGTAACTTTAGGTATTCAGCGTTTAGGTCAGCCTGAATGGCCGACTCATCAATTCCTAGTGCTTTGAATACCAGCGGAAATCGGTATTTCCGAATGTAGCTATGCTCGATCAGATTTTTGTCGTAATCGGCCCATAGCTGGTGATTGATGGCAATAAAATGACGACTAAACTCGTCTGCTGACGAAATACCAGCTTCGGACAATCGGAATGTATCGAACAATTCAGTAATACACTCCGCCGAGTTTCGGTCAAAATCCCACAGGGTGTGGTCGAGGTCAAAAAAGAGGTGTTTGTACATCATGTAGTTATAGAGTCGTAACGTTATAGAGTTGTTAAGTGCTAACACTGCAACTTGACAACTCTATAACGTTATGACTTTAAAACTCTAATTTAAGCCGCTCAACAGGCTGATTGTTCACGAGATGGCTATCCACAATTTCGGCAACATCTGACAACTGAACATTGCCATAATAAGTACCTTCTGGATAAACGACCAGCGCCGGACCGAACGCACAGGCATCGAGACAGCCCGTTCGTTGAGCGCGCATTTCTTTTAATAGACCACGCTCAGCAAGAGCGGCTTTGAAGGCATCGACCAGTTCGTTGCCGTGCGCTTCGCCACAGGACTTTTTAGGGGCGGCTTTCTGATTGTTGCAGATGAAAACGTGCTTTTTATATTTCATATAGTTAATAGAATTCGTTCTCAAAGGTACGAACGAAGCTGACGTTCCCGTCATTTCATTGCATGATCACGAGCGAGTTGGGGTTAAATTACCGACCGAATAAAAAATCGGATAAACTCTATGTCTTCGTTCGGGTTATCATCTAGATACACAAGCTGAGAAAGATTTCAGAATAGGCTGACTACCTGAGAGAAAATGACTTGGTACTGCGCTAAAAGTACGCGAACCCTACCCAATTAAATCGTTATGAATACGCCAAATTCTGCGCTTGAGGAGCAGGAGTTATTGGGTGGATTAAAGGCCAATAATCAGCTTGCTTTTGCGACATTGTATGACCGATATGCCGCCATGTTGCTGGGTATTATCACGAAGATTATTTCAGATAAAACAGAAGCAATAGCCCTTCTTGAAACAACCTTTACACGTATTCGGGAGCAACTAGATGAATTTCGCCCTGGTAGGCAGCCCTTATTTTTATGGCTGTTTCAAATCGCCCGAACTACAGCCCAGGAAGCACTTAAAGAACGCCAAAAGGCAAAGGCTACTTCTATTCAGCTTACCAGCGACGGAAAAATAATCCACCCCGTCTGGACCCAAAATAGCTCAAAAGCAGGAATAGAGCCGGCTGAACCTCAGTGGAAAACATTCGTCGAGGCAATTCTTTTCAAGAACTGCACACCCGAAGAAGCGGCTACTTCGTTAGGCTTACCCGTCGAAACGGTTCGCCAGCAATTACGGTTGGCTATGCAGCAATTACGCCAAACACCTAAGAGGTAAGGGGCTGTATTTGAGCTGCTTTATGGAACGCACTCCATGCCCGAATTAACTCCGCCTGAATGTGTTCCCAATCGGCTTCGGTAGCACCACCCGGATGGGTTCGTACGTCATCGCATAAGCGCATGGCATTTGCTCGTAAACGCCCATAGGTAGTAAAGGAAGAGGCCGGCTGATTGTACAAAGCGGCCGACGTTTGGACTAAAGCGTTCGCCAGATCGGTATACGAATAACGCTCCCGCTGGCGATGAACAATCCACCATTCCAACTCAAGTTTGGCCACTTTAGCTACATCAAATGACTCGATGCTGAGTGATTGAATGGATTCATAATACGATACCAGATCGGGAATGGTGCGCTGGTAATCCGTTCGGGAGTGGCCTTTCTTAAAGTCAAAAGCCGCCTTCGAAGCCTGAAATCCTAGTACGAATGATCGCCAGAAAGGGGCATGAAATTGCTGCCGAAGCCCGCTGGCCAGTTGCCAGAACAATAGCACCGGCTTCTTTTCATAATAGGAGCGCCACATGGCTGTTTCCAGACGAGCAACTTCTGCTGGATCGAATTGCCGGAGACTGTTCTTTCGGGGTACATACAAATCCACAACAATCCAGATTACCAGAGCCGCTAAGACGCTCCACCAAATCCGGCGAGTTAGCTTAGATGATCGAGTAGGAGTGGGGTATGTTGTTGAGTTTGCCATACAATAAACCTATAAGGTTTTAGAAACCTTATAGGTTTGAGGGTATATGCCAAGATAGCGTGATGTCGGTTACTAATAACTGACATCACGCTAAATATTGCTGATAGCTACTTATTCGCCACTGGCTTTGCTGAAGCCACAGCGCCTTTCTTCTTTGGTGAAGCTGGAGCTGTTGGGTTTTTCTGGGTCATGGTAACGGGGTCCCAATACACAACTTTCTGCTCGAAGTAGCTTTCGTTGGAGGCCAGCACGGGGGCCGCTGCCCGGAAGCCGAATACAGGATCTTCGACAGTTCCCTGGCTTCCTTTCCGAACATTCTCAAAGAAGTTGCCAAAGTGTTTAGCATGCGCATCATCGTCTTTCGGCGCTTCAAACTTCACTTCTTTTACTGGCTCTGCCTTGCGGGTTTCAGGTGGGTATTTGGCATCATACTGCTTTACAAACTCCTGTTGAACGGGTTCCGTGAAGGTGAAGAAACTGTCGTAGTTGCCATATCCGGGCGCTATGGGGAGTCTCTTTTTAGTCATGATCAGGTTGTCTTCAGAAAACTCGATTTGACCTTCATTCCCAATGATACGCGTTACATTGCTGATTTTACCGGCGTTGGCAAAATTCACCCGTAGTACCATCTGGAACGCTTCGTGCTTGTCGGTTTTTGGGTAATCCATCAGGCTTGTCATCACGTCGGGCACATCGCGCCCTTCTTTCCAGTAGGCCAGGTTTCCGGATGAGAAAATTCGCGTTGGTCCGAGGGCATTCGTGACGAAGTGAACGCCCGTAATGAGGTGAATGAACAAATCGCCTGCAACGCCCGTGCCGTAATCACGGTAGTTACGCCAGCGGAAAAATCGGTTTGCATCGAAAGGACGTTTGGGCGCATCGCCAAGAAAACGGTCCCAATCAACTGTTTGGGGAGACGCATCGGGTGGAACCGAATAGTTCCAGGCGCCAATGGCGTTGAAGCGGTCGTTGTTGGACTCGATGTAGTTAATCGCACCAATATCACCTGCTTCAACGAGTCGTTTAGCTTCCTGAAAGGCAGCACTACTAATGCGCTGACTGCCCACCTGCATCGTTTTGCCCGACTTTTTCCAGGCATCAATAACGGCTTTACCTTCGTTCAGGTGTTGTACCATCGGTTTCTCACAGTACACGTGTTTACCTGCTTTGAGAGCCGCAATAGTAATATGATCGTGCCAGTGATCGGGGGTAACAACGAGTACGGCGTCAATATCCGGGCGAGCCAGAATTTCGCGGTGATCGCGGGTTGTAAAGAGGTCCTTATCTTTTCCGAAAGCTGTTTTCGCGTGTTCAAGCCGACCCGTATATAGGTCTGCTACGGCCACCAGTTCGACATCGGGGTTGCGTAGGGCGGCCATGGTATCATAGTTCCCCTGAATACCCATCCCGATCGTCGCAAATCGGATTTTATCGTTGGGGCTTACCTTCATCAGATTGGGAATGTAGGCCGGAAAACCGAATGGTTTGGCAAGGCTCTCGGTGGCCACGAGTGCCGAAGCCGCCGATAAGCTTTTGATGAACTTGCGTCTGTTAGCTTGCATAGAGATGAGGGTTTCTAGTATACCAGCTAAAGCGACTTTTGGGCAAGATTTACCTGTGGTTCATTATACCATCGGTCTATCGTGTCAGTTTTAAGAAACCGATACCACAACAACAGGCGTTCTGTGAGGACCCCTAGAGTATATACCTATCTTTTGGACATGTTCGAAACTCCGTTAGGAGTGGTCTGTTAATAGAAAACACAGGATTGGATATCACCTCAAGCGCCGTAGCCGGGCCGCCGGTGCGGTGCGACCCAAATAGGTCGCACCGCACCGGCGGCCCGGCTACGGCGCTGCATTCTATTAGTAAGCGACAATTACTATTGACAGGACGCCCTTACCGGGCCGACTAGCCTCCGCCAGAAATGTGTGTATACACTAGGTGAGTACACAGACCGAGGAAACGAACACAGAATAAGGCTAATCTCTCTGTATTCTCAGTACCTGTGTGGTCAAAACCTTTATTACTTCGCCAGTTTATAGAAATGGGTGATCAACCCCCCAGCGGTTACGGTGTTAAGGGCAGTAGACTTACTGGCTGAAGGATCATAACTATAGATTCCATTTAGTTTCAGCGAAGAGTTATAAACGGGCATGTAAATCTTGCCGTCGTACTTGCAGGTGATTGGATAGGCGTAACCGGCTGTTAACGGAATGTCCTGAATAAACGTAGCCGTTTTGGCATTCAAATCCAGTTTCGCCCAACGTTGGTTTGCATCGTAAAAAGCCAGATTCGACAGTTCCTGATATTCGGTAGCGGTAATTGTATTCGTAGCCAGTTTAGAAATCAGCTCCAGCAGCCGGGCCGAATCCTGCTGACCCGATATACAGGCATACGCTACACCGTTGGCGTCGTAAACACCACCGAGCACCAGTTGAAACATGAGGTTCGGTAAGCCAGCAGCCGTAACGGGGTTGAAACTGTAGGTTTTATCAAAATCGGTGCTTCCGGCTGGTATTTTCAGGATTTGTGGTTTAGACCGTTTAGCCGCATTTGGCCCCAACTGACCATCGAGTCCATACTGTCCTTGGGTAATAATGAACACGTTACCTGATTCGTCAACAATGCTGTTTTCTGAGCCGCGCGTAGCTGGGTACGTAGCCTGTTCGTAGATCGCCGTTTTCTCCCACTTCTTGGTAGTCAGGTTAATAACTTCCACGTATACGTTCTGTGCATCATAAAACTGACCGGTTTTAGAGCTGTTCGTATAAAGCGCTGCAAATAATCGGTTGTCGTTGGGCCGGTAGGCAAGGTAAGCGTAGATGTTCGTCTCATTGTCCGGGAAATTCTGTGCCGACGTCATGTCGATCTGCCCCAGACTTTCCATCGTGGTGGGGTTAAACATAAACAGAGCCCGGTTGCCACCCGTAGAATAAACACCCAATTGGTCATTGATAATGATGACTCTGGACAGAAAGTCAACCAACGGAATACTGGCCACTTCTTCAACAGCACCGGTTGCCTTCACAATAGCCTGTTTAGATAATTTTTTGTCGCTAACCAGTGGTTGGCCAAACATGTAGTTTTTCCAGACGGCGCTTGGATAAAAACTAGAGTAACTCGATTTTGACGTTAAGTCAATATTGCCCGACGGAAGGGTAGGAAAATACCCGGCATAGAACGTATTGCTGGCTGAGGTTTGTGAGATAGAGGCCATCACATAGCCTTCTTCCTGATATTTAGAGTCGGCAACGGGTGCAGTGTCATCCGTTTTCTTGCACGAAAGGAGTGCTCCGGTAAGGAGTACGGAAACTAGTAAATTGGTTTTCATGATTAATTAGAAATTGGCGATTTCATAGATGACTTTAACGTTGAAACTGGTTCCTGCGCGAGGCACTAAAAAGTTGTCGAACAGTTCGGCATTGAAAATATTCAGGACGTTGAGTGATGTCGTTAAGCCGCTCTTGGTCAGCTTGTAGGAGACGCCTGCATCGACCCGATTCTGCACGGGAACATAGGCGGTGGGCGTCTTGCTGGGGCTGTTGTCTTTGCCTACCTGTATGTAGTTGAAGGTGGCGATGTAATTGTAAAACAGATAGGCCCGGAACTGATCGTTTCTGTTGAACAGGTTGCTTTTTTGCCACGAAAACTCACTATTAGCGAAGAAGTTCGGGTTATTTGGGAAGGCGGCTCCCACCAAAAACTGGTTCTCTACGCCCTGCACTTTGGAGAATGTCTTCCGCATGAACGTGACGTTCGTTTTGAGCGAGAAGGCGTTTTTATAAGTCAGGATAACATCACCTTCAACCCCAATCGTACGCACTTCATCCGCATTTTCGTAGCGTCTGAAAACCGAGTTTCCCAGGAAGATGACATCCCGCTGATTTCGGTAAAACCCATTAACGGCACTGGAAATCCGGAAGGTTGGCGAAACCAGCCGATCGATCGTTACGCCCAGATTCAGGTTGTCACTGCTTTCGGGAATCAGATCGGTATTGCGCAGAATGTCGGCTCCATTACCCACAAATTGATTAAACTGAGGAATGAGGTAGCCTTTTTCGAACGATGTTCGTATGAATAGACCTGGGGCTATGTCATACTTTAATCCGGCGTTCCAGCCCCAGAATCCACCCTTTTTGTTGATGAGTTTGAACGTGAGGTTTTCCGCTCCATCCAGATTATAGTCAAACCGTTTTATGGCCGAGGTGAACGTGAGTTTGGCAAAGCGCCCTTCATATTGCAGCCCTGCAATGTTTTTGGTCAGATACTGGGGTATCCGTAGGTAATCGTTGGTAGGTTGCTCAAGGTGGTTTTCGCCCACAATTTTTTGCTTGGCATATAGGTTGGAAACCAGTAGTTTATGGCTTGTCGATAAGGTTAATGATACCGTGCTGCGATTCACCCAACTGTCGGTATAGGTATCGGAATAGCCGTAGCTGTACTCGCCCGGATAGCTTCTTCGACCTACAATCGCGCCACTCCAACTGTATACATTTCGGGTGGTATCAACATAATTGATATGCTCGCGGCTATAGTTGGCAACGGTACTAAACTGCACCTTTTCGTTTAGGAATGCCTTCTCGTATTTCAGCGTCGACAAGAGATTTTTGGCATGATAAATGGCCTCGCCAATAGCCGTATTGGTTACGCGGGCACCGTTCATGATTTCTTTGTAGCCGCCTGATAGATTGAGGGTTAGCGCTAGTTCATCGGCCCAGGGTTTACTATGTGCCCCTACGGTTATGCCGCCGAAAAACATCTGGTATTTGTCGTGAAAGCGCCGAATTTGTTCTACTTTATTTTTCTCGAAAATCAGCGCATTCATCTTGTAATTATTGTCTGAATGGTTGTACGCGCCCGAAATCGTGACAAAGTAGTTCTTGGAATTTGCCAGCCCCAGCGAAAAATCGGCCAGGTGCGTGTTGAACGAGCCAACGTTGTAGGAAGCCCGAAGCGCGTTATAGGTTTTCTGTTCCGTGATCAGGTTAATGCCGCCCCCCATAGCATCGGTCCCCACCTCCACAGGCAACACACCTTTGTACACATCAATCCGCTTTACATTCCCGATGGGAAGCGTTGAAATATCGAACCGTGGATAAACAAATTCCATCGGTAACCCATTGATATACACCCTGACAGCTGTTCCCCGAATACCATTGATGGAAATGTCGGATGCGTCACCCAGCGAACTCGACCGCCGAATCCGTACGCCCGATAAACGATCTACAACATCGGTCAGGAGAACATTCTGCGCCACAACATCCTTGATCTGAATACTGCTGATGGTAATGGGCTTAGTTTCCTGAACCTTCGTCTGCTTTTCGGTCCGTACAGCAACCTCTTCCAACTCCTTGGTTGTACTCACAAGCACGATTGGTTCAAGCAGGATATTCTGACGAACCTCCACCTCTTTTTCGAACGGGCTAAAACCAAGATGGCTAATGATCAGACGATGTTTTCCCGGCGCAACTTTAGAAATCAGGAATCGCCCTGTGCTGTCGGTGATCGTTGACGATTTTGTATTTTTCAAATAAGCCGTTACGGAAGGCAACGGCTTACCAAGCTCATCGTTAACCGAACCTCGGAGCGTGAAACGCTGGGCAAATACATAGGTTGAGGTTGTAGTCAAGAATGCCAGTAGTAGATATTTCGTCAAATTCATTGATTAGGAGCGGGTGAGAAATTCTCTACAAAATTATTTGTATTTAATCTAAATAAACACAACTTTGCGAAAAAATATTTTTATGTTCCCTTTCTACCTCTTCTTAATTGGAGTCTATTTGTACTATTGCCAGTCGAAATATTTTCCCGCTGGTCTTTACAAGTTTAAGGCTTCTTGGTCGCCGTGGCTAGCACTGGCTTTTTTCGCTGTCGCCACCGGGCTTTTTGTTCGGGAGGACGGCTGGGTAAGTGGTATACTGTTGGCTGTTTGTGCGCTAAGTCTGGCACTAATGCTGAGTCAATTCGTGGCTGTTTTGGGCAGGACTTACTTTTATAGTCTGGTGGTTCTGGCGCATGGTTTGGTACTAATTGATCTCTTATCCTGATGCCAGCCAAGAAAGAATACCTCACCACGTCGGGGCAGCGTGCTCTAAAAATATCGGCGGGAGTTTTGGGCGGTTATATCCTGTCGGCGTGTCTGCACCTGCTGCTGGCCGTTGTTACGCCCTTCCGTGAGCAAATCCTGTTGTCGTCTACATTCACCTTTTTTCTGTGCTGGGCAGGCCTGATGATTCTTGCCTTTTTAGCCCGAAATGGCTGGAAAATCTGGGGAATTTACTTGTTGAGCAGCGTCGTATTTTCTGGAATAATCTATTTCGCCCGATAAGCAACATGAAACTAAACGGATTAGGAAACCGGGCCTACAACATCATGTTCCATACCCACACGGTGTCGGGTATCGTGATTAGTGTGGCCTTATACATCATTTTCTTTGCCGGAGCGTTTACGCTTTTTAAGGATGAGTTCTACCAGTGGGAAAACCCATCTGCCCGCATTCCGGTGGTGAAAAGTATTGATTACCAGAGTGTAATTCAGCAAATTAAGAGGCTCTATCCCAATTTTGAGGAGACAAAAGAAATCAGATTCAGCCCGCCCAACGAGGAAGAACCATTGCTGTCTGTTTTCGGAACGCTGGCAAAGCCAAAGGGGAAATCGGAGTTCGTCGGGTTGCTGTACAACCCGGTTTCTCGAAAGATCCAGCGCAATTATCCATACATAACCACAACGGGCGAGACGCTCTATCGGCTGCATTTTCTGGATCAATTGCCGTATGCCGGGCGTTGGATTGCTGGTTTTGTTGCGTTGTTTTTCCTCTTTGCCAGCGTTACGGGTGTGCTCATTCACTGGCGGAATATAGTGACCAAGTTCTACGGCTTTTCGTTGAAAGGCGCCAGGAAGCAATTCTGGACAAATGCCCACACCGTTTTTGGTTTGATCGGGCTACCGTTTCAACTCATGTATGCCGTTACGGGTGCTTTTTATCTGCTCACCCTACTGATTCTGATCCCAGCAGTGATGGTGCTGTACGGGGGCGATCAACAGAAAATTTATGCACTTATTCGGCCCAACGAAGCGATTAAACTGGATGAAAAAGCACCTGTAACTACTGGTAATAAGTCGATTAATGAGGTTTTGACGCGTATCGAGGCCGACTATCCTGGTTATGAAGTTTCGTTTCTGGAGATTGGTAATCTTAACCGGGTAGATGCGCTGGTGTCGGCCCGGATTACGGATAAAAAGTCGTTCACTGGTGATGGAATTGTTTCCGTTTATATGAAAGACGGTAAGAAAGCGGTGGAGGTAATTCCGGGCCATAAGAAATACGTCGAATCGGTTATTGATGGCATTGCCCGTGTGCACTTTGCTCAATTTGGGGGGCTACTGCTGAAAGGCATCTATTTTATCCTTGCCTTATTCACCTGCTTCGTGATCATCAGTGGCGTTTTGCTCTGGAAAGAAGCCCGAAACAAGAAAAACTATACCGACAAGCAAAAGCGGTTTCACCATCGGGTAACCATGATCTATCTGGCCATTTGCCTGGGCTTGTTTCCGGCGGTTCCGCTGCTGTTTATTGCCGAACTGGCGATTCCGGGTCAGAGCGTTGCACATTCCTCTCAGGTAAACACTGTCTTCTTCTTGTCGTGGCTGCTCCTTGCCGTTGCCGGATTATTTATGAAAACGGAAGCTCGACAAACCCGTTTCTTCTTGTTGTCGGGTGGTATACTTTCTGTGCTGGTGCCGGTTACGAATGGGATTCAAACCAACGATTGGATTTGGAACACGCTAAACGAAGGACAGCAATATGTGTTGGGAACAGACCTGTATTGGCTGTTTACGGGGCTTGGCGCACTCGTAATTTATGGGTCTATCCTCAGAAATCGGACAACGGCACAAACAGAAAAGTCGCTTCAAGCAGAGGATCAGGTGAGTATAGGTTAACCGGTTTTACTTATTAAAAAAAGGGCTCTGTATAGATTTCAACCTACACAGAGCCCTTTTTTGTTTCTAGCATTTACCTCATCCCTTGAACTAAGGGGAGGGGTTGGGTTGGGGTAAATATGGTAAAATAAATCATCTTAAATCCCCCCACCAGCCTATGAAACAGACGAATTAACAAAGCAAAAAAAGACGTTTTAACAAAGTGATTGGCCATTCTGAAGTAGAACTTTGCTTCGTAAAAAATTCAGAGAAATGGCAAATACAACCGTACTGGTAACGGGTGGAACGGGCTTTGTAGGCATCCACTGCATTTTGCAATTGTTACAAAAAGGCTACTCGGTCAAGACGACTCTGCGCTCCCTAAAGCGAAAAGAGGATGTTATGAATATGCTCCAAAACGGTGGAATCACGGATTTTAGTCTCCTTTCATTTATCGAAGCGGATTTAACCAATGATGCCAACTGGGATGAAGCCGTGGAGGGTTGTGAATATGTGCTTCACGTTGCCTCGCCTATTGCACTGAGTGTTCCCAAAGACGAAAACGATATGATTCGCCCCGCCGTGGAGGGCGCTGTTCGGGTATTGCGCGCTGCTCGTGATGCGGGCGTTAAACGAGTGGTGATGACGTCTAACTTTGGCGCTGTTGGCTATAGCCATACCGATACAACACAGGTCATTACCGAAGAAAGCTGGACTGATCCGAACGAACCTGGCTTGTCGGCTTACAACAAATCGAAGGTACTGGCCGAACGGGCCGCCTGGGATTTTATGGCTAAAGAGGGCGGAGAGCTCGAATTGTCGGTTGTGAATCCGGTTGGTATTTTTGGTCCCGCTTTAGGCCCTGACCTGTCCAGTGGCTTCGAGTTGCTGAAACGGGTACTGGAGGGATCGATGAAACGAGTTCCGAACATGACGCTGGGTATTGTAGATGTACGGGATGTGGCTGATTTACACATTCGGGCCATGACCAGTCCTGCCGCCAAAGGACAGCGATTTCTGGCCATTGCGGGCGACATCATGACCTTGCCCGAAATTGCGCTGTTAATCCAAAGCCGACTGGGTAACAAACTCAAGCATATCTCGACGAAACGGATGCCGGACTGGGTTGTACGGATAGCTGCGCTGTTTAGTCCAATCGCGCGGAATTTAGTACCTATGCTAGGGCGTTACCGAACCACCAGTAACGAAAAAGCGAAACGCTTGCTCGGCTGGAATCCGCGGAGCAATGAGGAAGCGCTGATGGCTACTGCTACTAGTCTGATTCAATTTAAACAGCTTAAAACGGAGGCTTAAAGAATTCAGTAATTTGCCCGGCATATTGGTGATGATATCCATTGTACATTAACGTGAATAATGGATAGGATCTAAATGTATCAACTGATCGTCAGCTATTTATAGTGTTATTTTCTGTCATCCCGACGTCAGGAGGGATCTTCGGCAACTGGTTATTTACCGAAGATCCCTCCTGACGTCGGGATGACAGAAAACTAGTATAATTCTATTCGTAAATCCTCCATAATTCACGTTACATTAGTCAATATTCATTAGTTGAATGGATTATGATGAAAGCAACCGCGATCAAGTCCTGTTACATTGGCCCTGAGGTTTCACCCGAACAGTTTATTTCGGAGCATTTCTTCCTGTATCTGACGGTCGGAACCCTGACGGTTTACGACGGAAGCAAAGAGCATAAACTAAAACCGGGTGAATATGGTATAGCCCGGCGAAACCATCTGGCCAAATACAATAAGCAGCCCATCGACGGTAAGTTTGAAAAGGTTGTTGTGATCTTTGATCAACCCTTTTTGAAGGCATTCTACGAACGGTATAAAATTCCCTTAGAACACCCTCAATCGGCTAATGCCATAATTCGGCCGGGTAAGAATGCACTGGTCGATAATTTTATTCAATCGCTGGCGGTTTACTTTACCGAAGCGGGGACGGTCGACACTGATTTTTTTGATCTGAAACGGACTGAACTATTGTTGATTCTATTAAAAAAGAATCCTGAATTAGCCAGTATTTTCTTCGATTTTACAACGCCGGAAAAGATCGATCTGGAATCATTTATGAATCGCAACTTTCGGTTCAACGTCAATCTGGAACGATTTGCCTATTTAACGGGGCGCAGCTTAACCGTTTTTAAGCAGGATTTCAAGCGAATTTTTCGGGAAACGCCAAATCGGTGGTTGCAAAAAAAGCGACTTCAGGAAGCCTATTTTTTACTGGATAAAAAGGGCCGAAAAGCCTCTGATATTTATCTGGAAGTAGGTTTTGAGAACCTATCTCATTTTTCATTTGCCTTCAAAAAAATGTTTGGCGTTGCCCCAACCCAACTAAACGAAAACCGACGGCTTATGCAGGTGGAGCATTGAGTTTGGGCGAATGGGGTAGTATGACTCTTCGTTTTGTGGCTTTAGTAAACACCATTCTTTAGCCAATACCGACCAATGTTTAAACAGATAATTTCGCTTCTTGTCGTTTGCTTAGTTTGCTGTATGGCCAGCGCACAGGCGCAGAGCAGGAAACCCAAATTCAAGGTAATTGCCTTCTATACGGCCCAGAACGACAAAGCTCACATTAGTTACGTGCATGAAGCCAATCGGTGGTTTCCGAAGGCGGCTGCACAGTACAATTTTGCGTATGATTCAACGGATAACTGGAACAACCTGAATGCCAAGTTCCTGGCGAATTATCAGGTCGTTTTGTTTCTGGATACCCGACCTGAAGAACCTGCTCAACGAGCGGCTTTTCAGAAATACATGGAAAATGGTGGCGGGTGGATGGGGTTTCATTTTGCTGGATTTGCCCTGACGCCTTCAAAATACCCACAAAACTGGGACTGGTATCATAATGAATTTCTGGGATCGGGTTCGTACAAAAGCAATACCTGGCGACCTACTTCGGCCATCTTACGAGTTGAAGACCGGAAACATCCATCGACAAAGCATTTGCCAAAAACCTTCAAAACGGCTCCAAACGAATGGTATCGGTGGACGAATGATCTGACCAAAAATCCAGATATCGATATTCTGATGTCTATCGATTCAACCAGTTTTCCGCTGGGGACGGGACCGAAACCGCATGAGATCTGGCACAGTGGTTATTACCCAGTTGTTTGGACGAATAAGAAGTACAAAATGATTTATTCGAACATGGGGCATAACGACATCGACTACGAAAACAAAACGAACAAGGAGTTGTCGTTTACCTTCGACAATGAAACACAGAATAAATTCCTGATCGACGCGCTGATGTGGCTAGGAAACGGTAAGAAATAGGCTATCCAACTATAAAAACTCAACCTCATGAACCGCATTTCACGGCGTAACTTTTTACAATCATCAGCCATACTCGCCAGCGGCTCAATCATAAGCCCTTATCTGCCGATGAGAAAATCGGCCCAGAAGCCGCTACGTCTGGGCGGGCCGATTTTCCTGAAAAGTCAGGACCCCGAGGAGTTGGCGCGGGAGCACAGACGGTTGCAGTATAGTTCGGCCTATGTTCCGGCTGTTGATTTGAAAGACAGCGCGAAAATTGCAGCCATTGAAAAAGCGTTTGCGGGCCAGAACGTAATTTTGGCCGAAGTTGGAGCCTGGGTCAACATGCTGGATCAGGACGCTGGAAAACGTCGAAAAAATCTGGACTACGTTACAGAAAGGCTAGCTTTAGCTGATGCCGTTGGCGCTCGAACGTGTGTAGACATTGCGGGTTCGTATAATCCTATCCGCTGGGATGGCCCTGACGCCCGTGATTTGACTAAGGAGTATTTTGATGCAACAGTCGAAAATTGCCGAAAGGTG
This sequence comes from Spirosoma foliorum, assembly GCF_014117325.1. Classification (NCBI taxonomy): domain Bacteria; kingdom Pseudomonadati; phylum Bacteroidota; class Cytophagia; order Cytophagales; family Cytophagaceae; genus Spirosoma; species Spirosoma foliorum. Next base: position 8,709,824 of record NZ_CP059732.1, read on the forward strand.
ATTGACGCTGTAAAACCCAAACGGACCAAATTTGCGCTGGAAATGATGGGCTGGAGTTTACCCGATGGCCCAGACTCCTATCTGAAATTCATTAAAGCTATCGACCGACCTGCCTTTGGGGCTCACATCGATATGGCAAACATCATTAACAGCCCGACACGCTATTACAATAACAAAGCTCTAATCAACGAAACCTTCCAGAAATTGGGTCGCTGGATTGTGTCGGCTCATGCCAAGGATATTGCTCCCCAAAACGGCCATTTTATGGAGGCAATGCCGGGTCGGGGAGGTCTGGATTACGTGACTTACATCCGCAATGTGACATCGCTACCGCAGGAAGTGCCCTTGCTCCTGGAACACCTGCGCACCGCAGAAGAATACGATGAAGCCCGACAATTCGTGATCAGCCAGGCCGCAAAGGCGCAGATCGCATTAGCGTAAAAGATGTATGATATAGGGTGTATGATGTATGGCTAGCTCGCAACCATACATCATACACCCTATATCATACATCTTACATCCCTCTTACAAATCCGGGATGTCTTTGATTCGGACTTTCATAACCGGACGTTCGCCATCTGGGACGATGGCAATGAATGAGTTGCTGACCGTTTCGCCATTTCTGAGCATAAAACCAGCCTGAATATTGGTTGTGCTGGTTACTTCTTTTCCATCCGAATTCTTTATCTTTTGCTGATAAGGTATCGTGAATGGACGCGCTACAACCGTCTCACTTTTAGAGGTTAGTCGTTTGCCGGTGGCATTCAGGCAATCGAACGTAGCTAACAGGTTGGGCGCGTCGGTGCTCAGAAAGGTTTGCCTGGGGAAAATGATCTTGGTACAGGTGCTTCGGTTCGTAGCGTAAACCGACACCTCGTAGCGCATAAAATTCTCCTTACCAATTTCAATTTGCCGTTCATTGCTGATCTCGAAGCCGTAGTCGATTCCATTCAGCTGAGCGGGTTTGCCGGGTTGAACATCATAAGCTTGCTGGGCCCAGAGAAAGGAGGGAGTAAGCGTTAGAAAGAGACAAGACAGTAGAGCATTTTTCATGTAAATAGAGGTAAGGTTATTTTTGTCATTCCGACGAAAGGAGGAATCTTAAAGTCGTTTATTAGTCAAGATTGAGATTCCTCCTTTCGTCGGAATGACAAAAATAAAAAGTTTCATCTTCTATAATTCTTTACGAAGCAAATGCGGTCGCTCTGCCGCTATTTTCAGAATGAGTTCGCCGAATAGCGTGTTGGCCCAGGCAAACCATTTGCGGGTAAAGTTGGCTGGATTGTCCTTGTCGAACGATTCATGCATGAAGCCTGTCCCGGCATGGGTTTTCTTCAACTGACGAAGCTGGGCAAGAATTTCCTGATCATCCGTAGAGGTTAATGCTCTCATGGTCAGGCTCATGGTCCAGATGTTGTTAATCAACGTATGCGGACTGCCGACTCCTTCGGCCGCTTTCCCTTTGAAAAAATACGGGTTATTCGAGCTGAGTACAAACCGTCGGGTATTTCGGTAAATCGGATCGGTGGCAGGCATAGCGCCCAGATACGGAAGCGCGAGTAGATTAGGTACGTTGGCATCATCCTGAAGCAGATAATTGCCGTAGCCATCCACCTCCAGCGCGTAGATTTTGCCGTAGATCGGATGGGTATAGATCGCGTGCTTTTTCAACGCCGTTTCTACTTCACTGGCTAGGGCTCGGCAGTCATTTGAAAACGTCGTTAAACCAGCATTCGGATTAGGAAAAAGCTGATCGAGCATCGAGGCCAATTGCCGGAATGAAACGACTGCAAACCAGTTTGACGGTACGTAGAATGGATAAACCGTTGCATCGTCAGAAGGCCGAAAAATGCTATGGATTAATCCAATTGGGCGCGTCGGATTCCCGTAGCCATTACCTGGCACGGTATCGGTAGACCAGGCCGTTTCGCGACTGAAATGATAGGGGCCTCGGTTGGTTTTACGTTGTTGCTCCCGGCAGGTTTTTAACGTTAGCTGCATGGCCTGCACCCAGTCGGCATCGAATGGGCTGGTATCGGCAGTCGTTTTCCAATAATGGTACGCCAGCCTGATCGGATAACAGAGCGAATCTAATTCCCATTTACGCTCATGAAGGCCCGGCTTCATGGTTGTCTGGTCGTTTTTCCATTCGCCTACTTTTGTTTCATCCGCGTAAAATGCATTGGCATAAGAGTCCCAGCGAATGCACTGCGTTTGACGCCGAATGACGCCTGCAATAAGTTGCCGTAAGGCCGGATCAGACTTCGTCAACGGCAGATAAGGCCAAACTTGCGCAGTGCTGTCGCGCAGCCACATCGCGTCAATATCGCCCGTAATAACGAATGTATCGGGTTTGCCGTTTACAGTGCTGGACTGAACGGTTGTATCGAGCGTGTTGGGAAAGCAATTTTCAAAGAGCCAGGCCAGTTCTGGATCGCGAATGGTTTTGTGCATTCGCTCGATGGTTTGCTCAACCAAAGGGCTGGTAAATTTTCGCTGGCTGGTGGCTGTGCGAACGACGGGGAAAGCCGCTGCTGGCGTTGCCCATAACGACTGGTTATTCAATAGCAGGCCAGTTCCTACAGCAGATTGCTGGATAAACTGACGGCGGGATATCGACACGGAGATGACTAGTTTTAGGGTAAGATGCCTGCGAAAAAACAGAGTTTTTGCCATAAATCAAACCCATTGCCAGCTGAGTAACTACCAAAAAAAGAAGTAATTAATACTTTTCCGGGATTGGATAGGGTATTAGGTAGTTTGTGTCAGCTCTTGTCTTTTCAGTAGATCACATCCTCCTGAAAATAGCTCGTCAATTTTCTCTTGTCTTATGTTACTAACCTCTAGCACCAACTGGCTCCGTTTGCTGGGTATGGCCGGAATTCTTCTTGGACTATCCGTTGGCCTTGGTCAAAAACACGCGTTTGCTCAATCGGCAACATCTACCACCAGTCCAAAGCGGATTCTGGTTTTTTCGAAAACAAAAGGATGGAAACATACGTCCATTCCGTTTGGCATTGCCGCCTTGCAGAAGCTCGGACGGGAGAATAATTTCCGGGTCGACACGACCAAAAATGCGGCTTATTTCAACGACGATAGTTTGAAGCACTATCAGGCGGTTGTCTGGTTAAGCACCACCGGGAATGTATTGAATCAGGTGCAACAAGCTGCTTTTGAGCGATATATTCAGGCTGGTGGTGGCTATCTGGGTATTCACGCAGCTGCCGATACGGAGTACGACTGGCCCTGGTACAATAAACTCGCGGGGGGATATTTTGCCAGTCACCCGAGCCAATCGAATGTGCGTAAAGCAACCGTAGACGTATTGGACAAAAATCACCCATCAACCAGCATGTTGCCCGATCATTGGGAGCGGACCGACGAGTGGTACAACTATCGATCGCTGTACTCCGATCTGCACGTGCTGGCCAATCTGGACGAAAATACGTACGAGGGGGGCATTAACGGCAGCAATCACCCGATTGCCTGGCACCATGAATTCGATGGTGGACGGGCGTATTATACGGGCGGTGGTCACGAAGACTCCAGCTTCAGCGAACCGCTGTTTGTGCAACACTTATTGGGGGCGCTTAACTGGGTAATGGGTACTGGTAAAGCGCTGGACTACAGTAAGTCATATGCCGTGACGATGCCCGAAGAAAACCGATTCGTGAAAACGGTACTGGTTAACGACCTGAACGAGCCGATGGAGCTGGCTGTTGCCAACGATGGTCGGGTGTTTTTTACGGAACGGAGCGGAAATTTGTCGGTCTATAATACCCGTACCCAAAAACAGCAACTGGTGCATCGGTTTGATGTACCTACCAAACAGGGGCATGGTGTACAAGGCATAACCCTCGATCCGAACTTCGCGACCAATCACTGGCTGTACATTTACTATTCTCCTCAGTTCGAGAAGGACCCGTTTTACAACCTGTCACGTTTTGTTGTCAAAGACGATAACACGCTCGATCTGGCTTCCGAAAAAGTGCTGTTTACCGTGCCTAGCATTGCTGAGCCGGGCTCTCATCATGGCGGTTCGATCGCTTTTGATAAAGAAGGACTGCTATATCTATCCACCGGCGATCATACCAATCCTTTCCCGTCTAACGGCTACGCACCCATTGACGCCCGCCCAGATCATTTAGGAGCCGATGCCCGTGCTACGGCCGCCAATACCAACGATTTGCGGGGTAAAATTCTCCGTATTCGTCCGCAGGCCGATGGTACTTATACGATTCCTGAAGGAAATCTATTTCCCAAAGGAACTGCCCAGACCCGGCCGGAGATTTACACGATGGGTTTACGAAATCCCTATCGGATTGCTCTGAATCCTAAATCATCAGTGCTGTATTGGGGCGAAATTGGCCCGGATGCTGGCAAGGATAGCACATTGGGTCCTCGTGGCTACGATGAATTTAATCAGGCGAAGAAAGCAGGGAATTTCGGCTGGCCACTGTTTATTGGCAACAGCCAGCCTTATGCCGCGCTGGATTTTGCCACGAACGTCATTGGCCCTCGTTTTGATCCGAAAGATCCCGTAAACAACTCGCCTAAAAGCAACGGGCTTCAACATCTGCCCCCGGTTAATCCAGCTATGATCTGGTATCCGTATGCTGCATCAAAAGAGTTTCCCGAGCTAGGGCAGGGAGGGCGTAGCGCAATGGCCGGTGAGTTTTATACCTACGACAAAAATTCAACTGCTAAGACGAAGTTCCCTGAATACTACGACGGAGCCCTGTTCATCTTCGACTGGATGCGTAACTGGGTCATGGCTGTTCGGGTGGATAAGAACGATAACTACATTCGGACGGAGCCATTTATGGCCGGGAACGGGGACTTCCGCCGACCTATTGATCAGGCTTTCGGGAAAGATGGCGTGATGTATATGCTCGAATACGGTTCGGTCTATGGTGCGGATAACGACGATGCCCGCCTGGTGAAAATTGAATATAATACCGGAAATCGTGCCCCAATGGTTAAGGCTAATGTCGTCGATTCGGTGGCGGCAGCAATCCATAATTCCCGCTCGTACCTTACTTCTGATGGACAAAATGCGCCTGTGTTTCACGAAGCTGCGGGGCAGGCTCCTTTACGCGTAAAATTCAGTGGACGAGGCACTGATCTCGATGACGATGATGCCATAACCTACGAATGGCTCTTTGATGGGAAAACGGTTGGTTCTCAGAAACCTATGGCAACATATACGTACACGAAGCCTGGTATTTACAAGGCTATTTTGAGAGCAACGGATCAGAAGGGTTTAGTCGGGGCCGATACCATTGTGGTAAAGGTGGGCAACGCAAAACCGGAAGTGGCCATTACTACACCCGATAACAAGTCGTTTTTCTGGGCAAATAAGCCGTTTACATATGCTGTCAAAGTAACCGATAAAGAAGATACGAAAATTGACCCTAAGCGCATCAAGGTGTATTACGAATACAGCGCTCAGCCCAGAAGTGCGCAAACTGTAGTGGCACAACAGGGGCATCAGGATTTGGCCTCCGTTGGAAACGGGTCAATTGGTAAAACACTGATGGCGAGTAGTGATTGTAAGGCCTGCCACACGATTGATAAACCCTCTGTTGGGCCAACGTTTCTGGCCGTTGCCGATCGGTACAAGGGGCAAGCGGGAAGTGTAGAACGATTGGCGAAGAAAATCATTGAAGGCGGGGGTGGTAGCTGGAGTAAAGATCACCTGATGAGTGCGCACCCACAGATTCCCGTACAGGATGCGCAGGAAATGGTCAAATACATTTTCTCGCTGACCGATGCCCGTAAGCAGAAGGCCATGCCGTTGCAGGGAAGTCTCGCCCTCAACGAGCACAAACCAGAAGATGCCCGAGGACAATATACGTTGCTGGCTTCCTACACCGATAATGGGGGTAAAGTTGTCGGTCCATTGACAAGTACCGATGTTGTTACATTACGTAATGCCACCGTGAAAACGATCAATGCCGATGCGTACGTTGGTTTCCCTCGGTTTGGTACTCGCCTGAATGCTGGTAGCCACAAAGCCTATGTGCTGCTGAAAGGTATTGATATGACCACGATCAAGTCGCTGACTTATGATTATTCGTCGCTCAATAAAGATGGCGATATTGAAGTCAGACTCGATTCCTACGCAGGTCCAGTTGTTAGTCGAGCACCTTACAAAGCGACTGGTTCCTGGAGTACCAACAAGCAGGTGACTGGCACTTTCGATAAGGAGTTTACTGGGAAGCACGATGTGTATGTGGTCGTCATGAAGCGCGACAAACCCAACGACAACATCATTCAGCTAAACAGTATTCAGTTTAATCAGAATTAGAAATTTCGTGACAATACATTCCCGCATTTACCCCTCTCCTGGCTTTCAGGAGAGGGGCTAGGGGTGAGGTGAATACCAAGTCAATACGCAACAATCTCTTTCTTCGTGGACTCGAGCTTCCGATACGGATTTTCTAAAAACAACTGCATAAAGCGAGTCATATCGAATCCACCAACCATGTGGGCTTTATTCGTAAACAGCAAGCGCTGACTGTTCGGCATATAGTGATGAATCCGGTCGATGTAGAGCGGCCGACAGGCGTTGTCCATGTCGCCATCCGCTAATAAGGCTGGTTTGCTGGAATAGAAAGGCTGCTTGGTTTCGGGGTTTATGGGTGGAACCTTCCAGCAATCGCACATCTCCCGATAAACATCATTAATGTGATAGCCTTTCAGATAAGGATACGTTTCGTAGAGTTGCTGGAGCACTTTTTCGCTATGGTAAGCCGTCTGGTCGGCGCAGTAAACCGAGATTCGCATGCCCGATGGAGCGGTGTCATGTTCAAAAATGTCGTCCAGTGTTCGCTTAATGTAGGGATAGTGATTCCCTTTTATCATTTCGGTGATGGTGTAGGGGATGTGCTTCATTTGCGTATTAACGAGAACCCCCAATAACTCCCGTCGGGTGTATTGAATGCGCAGAGTATCGGTAGTGCCCTTTTCCACATAAGGAATATAAAAAGCCTTCTCGCCGATAGAGGAAAAATAACGCTGGAATTTCTCCTTCAGATTGCTGTATAACGCCTTGTTCGTTGAATCTTTTTCAACGTGCTCAAACAGCGTATTCAGCGATTCGTTGAAGTTGGCAGGCTCATCTTCATCAATGGGAACGAACGTTGGCAGGGGCGAATCCAGAATTAATGACCTGATTCGGGAGGGGTCTTTCTGAAGAACGGCCAGCATAAGTCCCCCGCTGTATGAGCCGCCCGTCAGGTTAACTGAATCAACGTGTAAAGTGGTCAACAGATCATGAATATCGGCCACGGTTTCGTCCGTATTGTAGCCCGAAAGGTCAATTCCTTTTGCTTCCAGCGCCTTTTTATAACGCTTCGTGCCTACCACCATCATGCTGTCTTTGTTCAGATTTTTGCGATAAGATTCCCTGATCGCATCATCTAATTCGTTGCCCGATAGCCTTGGAAGGGCGAAATAGGTACCCCGTTGTTCGAAGGCAATACAGTCTCGGTCATTGATGAGCGGACTTTGAGACGCGCCCCTGGCCCAGCCCAATGAACTACCTCCCGGCCCGCCTGCCGTAAATAAAAGAGGGTCTTTTTTCTTTGCCGGATTTTTACTTTCTACCAGTACAAACGGAAGCTTAATCGTTTTTCCGTTCTTCTTTTTTCGGTTTTCAGGTACGATCAGGTAAGCGCAACGCGTATGAAAGCTGCTGTCTATCTGAACTGGGCAGGCGCATGTTTCAAGAGGGCGAACAACACCTGGCTGGGCTTGGGCATACGCGGCAGAGAGTAAGAAAGCCAGAAGTATGTAGCCCCGTGTCGATACTGTATTCATGTGATTATGAACTAATTTCCGACAAAACTAAAGCGGAGCTAAGCTGAATTTTAGTAAAAACTGGACATCTTCAACTGACGCTTTCAATTAATTTTTTGCCCGTGAACCGGATGACATCTTTGTAGAAATGGCTCATGTCATAATAGCCATACTCATAAGGCGAAAACAGCTTTTTGTCGGTCACGTAGGCCGATAAGGCTAGTCTGGCCCGTACGCTGGAGAAGTACTGTTTGGGCGTTGTACCGACTACGTTGGTAAAATAGCGGTACAATGTTTTATTGGTCGTGAACAGCTCATTGGCCAGTTGACTACTTGTAAATTCTGGTGTACCAGCTTCATAGAGGTCAATCGCTTTCTGCACAACGTTGATGTAATGCGTGATGGCATTTTTCTTTTTGTACTGGCTTAAAAAGAAAGCCTGAAGTAGTTCGACTCGCTCACGAAAGTCTGGTAATTGCTTTACGCGGTTAAGCAGGGCAGTAGGTAAAACAGTGTCCAGCGTTACCACCTGATCAGAGAATTGGGCCTGGTTGATGCCCAATATAGCTTCCAGTCCGCCGGGGAAAAACTTGATGGTGAGAATATGATCGGTCGGTAAGTTATGCCGCTCAACAATGTTATTTCTTAGAATGAGGACATCGGTGCGTTGCTGAATCTGATAATGAGCTGAACCAACAGATAACTGGTAAGGTTGCCCCAAATTAATATAACAGGTTGGCGTCCAGCTCGGAAACATCCGGATGGCGAATGGACTATCACCTGTATATCGATAGGTTTCTTCGGCAGATGACTCCGAGAAAAATTCGATGTAAGTAGCCAGTTCAGGACAAGGCGTAGCGAATCGGTAGAGTTTTCGAATATTATCGAAAATCTCCGTCATCTGATGAGAAGGTATGTCGCTTGTCTTTGCCATGTTGCACTTGGTGAATCTGAGTCTGTTCAAGCTCTCTTACTATAGCTAAAACTGCCTGATTTTTTGTCATTCCGACGCCAGGAGGAATCTCAAAGTCGCTCATAAATCAAGCTTGAGATTCCTCCTGGCGTCGGAATGACAAAAAATGGTCTCACATTTTTTAGAAGTAAAGTTTAAACAGTTGCCTTATAAAGTTGCAAAACCTTATCGATTTATGGGTCATTTCTCCACTACATCATAATCCGTTACTAATCCATCGGATGTCAGATAGACGATTACGTAATGGGGAGCATTCGTAGAACCAAATTTATAATTCAGAATCTGATCGACTTTACCTTCATGGCGCTCAATGCCACGCCCTTTAACATCCTCGGCGCTCAGGAACGTAATGGTGTTCAGATCGGTAGGTGCGCCCGCTCCCTGTGCGAAATCCTTCCGAACTCCCGGTGTAACGCCCGGCACTTCGTCTACGGCTTTCCCGCCTTTAGCCATAGCCTTTAGGGCAACCTCAATTTTTTTTGTACGCTCTGCATCAGGATCGGGCGCTGATTTGGGTGCGTGAAAGAGTGGCCCAATGCGTGGTATTTTTCGTTCTCCTTTGTTGGTTTTCCAAAGCAGTTCAGTAACCTCTCCCGCTGCGTTAGGGCTGAATGTTAAGTAAATATCGCGATCGGCTGAGGCAAAGCGGGTTGGTGTTTCGGGAATAAACTCTTCGTCATCAAAGCCATCGGTTAGTGTATACAGCCGGTCTTTGCTGGCTGCAAATGTGATCATTTGGTTGTTGTTAAGTTCGTAGCGGCCTTCATAGGCAGTAAGGACTTTGGCATCGACAGGCACAGCGATACGTTTGGTGGCTACCCTTGACTTATAGTCCGGCCAGTGGTATTGTTTAGCAACTTCCTCCGTGATTAGGCCCATCATGCGGGAGTTGTCATTGGCGTTGATCATAATAACCAAACCCTGTCCGGTTTCGGCACCAGCCGTCATAAAGGCATCGAAGCCTTCATCCCGACCGTTATGTCCGAATCGCATTGTTGATCCTTCGCCTTCCAGAAAGACGCCCAATCCATCCTTGTCCTTCTGATCAGTAAGCATTTGCTGGGTCATGCTCTTCGATAAGACAGAACCAGGTTTACCGGCAAAAGAACTCTGAATACCGATGGCAAAACGGGCCAGATCAGATGGAGTTGTCCAGAGTCCGGCGGCTGCCATTTCGGGGTAAATATGCCAACGCCCTTTTACCAGATTACGATCGCCATAATGGCCGGTGGCGGTTGTTTTAGCTTTATCGGCTGGAAGCGGCTGTTGGTAGGTGCTCTCGGCCATTTTCAAAGGACCTAATACGTTTTTCTGCATGAACTGCGGAAAAGGCTGGCCCGTTACGTCGAGCATGAGTTGCTGCATAACTGTGTAGCCACCACCCGAATAGCGCCAGCGAGTTCCCGGCACAAAATCCACCCGTACAGCAGGAGTATTGGCCGGAGAAGTACCATCGAGAATCTGCACGACCGATGGAATTGGTTTACCAACTTCATAACCGGGAAACCCATGTACGGTCAGCCCGGTGGTGTGGCTCAGTAAGCCCCGTAACGTTACTTTCTTGTCCTTCGTAAATTCATTTTCCGGGACTTTCCAGGTTTTTAGTTTGGCGTTAACGTCTTCATCGAGCGATAGTTGCCCTTTTTCGGTCAGATACAACGCTCCGACAGCCGCGACCGATTTGCTAATTGATCCCGCCTGGAAAAGAGTTGATGGAGTGACAGGTGTAGTGCCATTTTTTTCGATGACGCCGTACCCTTTTGCCTTCACAATTTTACCATCCTGAATAATGGCAATAGACAGACCAGGTACTCCTCGTTTCTGCATTTGCTTCTTAATAAACTCATCGAGGTCGTCGGCACGGCTTTCGACAATGAGCGATAACAGCGAAAGAACGGTGATGGACTGAACAACTAGACGCATAGGAGTGACAGTGAGGGGAATAGTTACTCCAAAGATGCGTAAAAACTAACTTTCGTTGCTTGCGAGAGATTAATTCCTTTGGTAGTCATTTCTTTACATGCCGTAGGTATGACATGTTTATAGTTAATTGACTATAAACATTTGATCGCTACACGATCATCTACCCATTGTTACTCTTGCCGTATAGAATTCAGTGGATTTGCCTGAGCCGCCCGCACGGTTTCGTAACTGACAACTGCAACCGTTAGTACGAGAACCAGGAAAATACTGATCACAAAAATGACCGCATCAATGGATACGCGATACGTAAAATCTTCGAGCCAGCGGTACATCATGAACCAGCCTAATGGCAATGCTATCACACAGGCTACGGCCAGCAAGTTGAGAAAGGGTGTAAACAGTAAGCGCAGAATCTGCGGGAGCGAAGCCCCCATCACTTTACGAATCCCAATTTCCTTCGTTCGTCGTTCGGCCAGGTACGATGACAGACCAAATAACCCCAGACAGGCAATCAGAATAGACAGCAGGGAAAACGATTTGAACAGCCCCGACATTCGATTTTCACCTTCATACATCCGACCAAATTCCTCGCTCATAAACCAGTGTCCGAAGCCAACACCGGGCAGCACCTGTTTCCATTTTTCTCGACCTCCGCAACCTTTTCCTGAAACTTACCCGCTGGTAATTTTATGTACACTATTCGGTCTTCGGGGTCAGGGTGTGCGCTGATCGCCAGGGGCGAAATGGTGTGATGGATGGATCGATAAGGAAAATCGCGGACGATGCCGATTACGGTTCCTTCCTTCCTCTGATTGGGCTGCTCATAAGGCAGCTTGATTGTCAGGCGCATACCCAGCACTTTGTCAAGCGGTAGGCCCAGGGATTTTACGGCACTTTCGTTGAGTAGATACGTACTGGAATCGGCTGGATTGTCCTTTCTGAATGTTCGCCCGGCGATCAATTCAAGGTTAAACGCCTGTGGAAGATCGAAATCACCGTGCATAGCTGCCCAGGAGTAAGGCTGATTACCTAGTTGCGGAAACGTAACATCATGATCCAACGAACCAAAATAATCCTGATTGGGTAAGTGATTCGCCATCGTGACGACTTCGATCTCAGGGTCTTCCAGAATGCGCTGCTTTAGCGAGCGGTACTTATCCATTGAAGCCATACCCGACCAGCGAATCGACAATAATTGATCGCCACTTTGGCTTAAGGTTGAGTGTTGAATGAAATTCATCTGCTTCATCATGATGCCGGTCGAGACAATGAGCAGAATCGTGATGGTGTATTGCAGCACAACCAGACTTTTTCGAAGCCAGTCGGAACTGCGGCTGGTGAATCGGTTATTTTTGAGGACACTGATGGGTAACAGCCCCGATAAATACAGCGCGGGATAGCTCCCGGAAAGCAGGCCAACCAGCAGTGTAGTACCTACTGTAAATCCGATGAGTTTGCCCTGCACCAAATGAGCCAGTGTAAATTGTTTGCCCGCAATGATGCTAAACAGGGGCAACAACAGGACGACTAACACCAACGCAAGCAACAACGCTGCGAAGGTAGTAATCAGGGATTCGCCCAGGAATTGGCCGACCAACTGAAGTCGGTTACTGCCCAGCACTTTACGCAAACCAATTTCTTTCGCTCGTCGAACGGCACGGGCGGTTGCCAGATTCATGTAGTTTATGCTGGCAATGATGATGACGAGCAGGGCCGTCGAAGCAAAAATGTAGAGGTACTTTTTATCGCCAATCCGGCTGTTGTTATAGCTGGATCGGAGTTCCTGATTGAAATGCACACCGCTCAGGGGCATAATGGCTGGCTCAACCAGGCGAGTGGGGTCTTTGGGAAGATTGGCCTGGACAACCTGATTGAATAATCGTCTGATTTTCTCAACATCTGCATTGGGCGTTGTATGCAGGTAGGTCAGGAACCAGCCAGGCCCAGCGCCCCAGTTTTCCAGCCAGTTCGTATTATTGGCCGTCATCATCGAACGTAACATGCCGGTGCTGATCAGGTAGTCGGGCTGGATGTGCGAATTGGCCGGATAATCGTCAAGCACCCCGGTTATGGTCAGCGGAATGTACTTATTGTCGGTTGCATAGATGTGGCTTATTTCCAGCGTTTTGCCAACGGGATTTTCATCGCCGAAAAACTGTCGGGCAATCGTTGCACTGAGTACAATGCCGTTGGGTTTATCGAATACGGTTTCTGGATCGCCGTGCAGCAATGGGAAATGAAACACAGACTTAAAGTCAGGATTTACCCAGAACGCATTCTCCGACAAGAGAATTTTATCCGTTTGTCGATCCCAAAACGAAGCCGGATAGCCCATTGAAGTCACTTGTGTTCCGCCTACAACTTCTGGGAAATGACTCTTAAGGGCTTTCAGCCACGCACCCGCTGCGTAAGCTGATGTCCCTTCCTGGCCATTCACCTTCCGGTGAGTTCCCAGTATATAGAGGTTATCGGAGTCAGGGTGAAAGCGATCAAAGTCCTGTTCGTCAATAATGAACAGATAGATGAGCGTAACGCTGGCCAGCCCAATGGCTAAACCCGTAATATTGAGTATGGTAAACCCTTTCTGACGCCGAAAATTGCGCAGAGCAATGGTTAAATAATTTCTAAACATGGTAGGAGGAGGGAATGAATAATGGATAATGGATAATGGGAAATGAATAATGGATAATGGGGGTGGAGGTACGCTTCGTAAGCTGGACATCTACATTATCGATTGTCCATTATTCATTTCACACTATCCATTATTTAAAAATCCCGGCTTTCAGGTCGTAGCCCGCTGATTGGGGGAGCGGGTTAAGGTAGTCGGTAGGTAACCCATTAGTTTTTACCTCACTCAATAGAATCGTCCCCGTTTTTTTGACGCCCTGTTCGATCTGGTTCGTTGAACTGGCCTCCACTGCCCCTTTGGAACCGAAAAATCCCATGTAGTGGGCGTTCCCCGCAATAACAGAGTTGCTAAACCTATAGCTAGGCGTCGTATTCTCAGCCCGAAGCCAGAAGTATTCACAATTGGTAACGATGTTGTTGCGGAACACAAACTCGGAATCGTACGGGCCAAACCATACCGCAGCTTCATAAGAGCCGGAAATAATTGAATTGGTTAGCGAGAAGTTTTTGATCGATTTGAAGAGCAGGAGCGCATTCTTACAGCCGTAAAAAATGGTGTGATCAACGTGGGTTCCACCACCGTGCGCCCAGATAGCTCCCTGAATAGGCGCAGAATTCTTTTCGCCAATGAAATAACACTGACTTACCTCGAGCCCCTGTAAGGTTTCTTCTTCTCGGGTGATCGGATAATAATAGCGTACAGTAGGATTCGCATTCCCCAAAAACTTGAGCCCCCTAAAACTTACGTTATTTTTGGCGACCAGAAAGCCAATCGCGTGGGCAAACTGTTTGGTGGAATTATCGGCCGACACCGATTGGATAACGGGCATCTTGGTTGGTTGCCAATCAGGATCGTTGGGCATGGTAACGGCCTCCAGATTGTAACGGGCGGTATCGCCCGATGCATTCCGGGTTTTAATTTCCAGTACCTGCCGTAGTGTGTATAAGCCGGGGTGGAGTTTAATCGTTACAGGTTCATTCCCGCTAAAGTCGCGAGCCAGGGTTACGGCTTTATCTAAACTGGCTAACGGGTCAGAAAGTGTACCTTTGGCAGCATCGTTGCCACGGGTAACATCGACATACAACGTTTGGGCGCTTAGCGGGAAGAGGAAACTTACCCATAAACTAATGACTAAAAAGAGTAACTTGCTCATGTTGTTTACCTGAATTAATGGATTGAAAAAAGTAAGGATGCGATAGGCATCCGCAAACCTACTTTCCCCGTTTACCACGTTGCAATTCATTTGTCAGTCAAGTTTTGTCAAGTTTTATCATGTTGATTTACAATGATTTCTGATTCGACGGATTTGCTCCGATGCAAACAGCTTATTGAACAAAAACTCGACTGGGGAGCGGGCGAAACCTGGACAAGTGTCGATTTTGAGAACCTCCAGCAACGGATTCTGGACGAAACGGGCGTTTCGCTAAGTGCGAGTACCTTGCGCCGGATATGGGGGCGGGTCGATTACCAGCATTTGCCCAGCAATACAACCTTGAATACGCTGGCCCAATTTGCGGGCTATTCCGATTGGCGCACTTTCATCAGGGCACAGCTTCCGCAGGAGTTGCCACCTACGCCTGTAGAACCTTTACCGATGAAGTCAGGAACTAAACCGGCGATCAATTGGGTGAAGCTGAGCTGGATGGTGGGTCTTGTTGTGGCGGTTGTTTTGATTGGTCTCGTTGCGTTTGATCAAAAGCAGCCTCAGTTAAATGCGGAACAGTACCACTTTAGCAGTAAACCGCTGACGCGCAGCATTCCCAACTCGATTATTTTTACCTACGATGCGTCGGCGTCACCCACCGATTCGGTCTATATCCAACAATCGTGGAACCCGCGTTTACGAACGTTGGTAGATAAAAATGGGCAAACGCACACTTCTATTTACTATGAACCAGGGTATTATCGGGCAAAATTGATTGTTGGGAAGCAAATCGTTCAGGAGCATCCTCTGCTGATTCCGACCGATGGATGGCTTGGAACCATTGCCACTAATCCAGTGCCCGTTTACCTGAAATCGTCTGACTATATCAGGCCGGATCGACTCCAACTTCCCATTGCCGGCGTTCAACAGAAGAATGTGCCTTTACAGCCTGATGTTCCGATGGTTAAGTATTTCAATGTTGGGAATTTCAAGTCTGTTCCGATAACCAATTTCTCGTTTAGTAGTGACGTACGGAATGACTATGGTGAAGGAGCCGCTACCTGCCAATTAACCTGGGTCGAACTAATCACCGACGATATGCCGATTACGATACCGCTTTCTACAAAAGGTTGTGTATCGGAGCTTACGCTATTGGATGGTACGCATATGATTTCCGGTAAAAAGACGGATTTATCCCGTTTGGGGGTCGACTTTGCCAACTGGGTAAACGTGTCCTGTAAAAGCGATGGACACAAGCTCTATTACCACGTGAACGGTGAATTGGCGTACGAAACGGCTTTGCCTCAAAAGAAGGTGTCTATTGTTGGAATAGCCTACGGATTTAAAGGAACAGGCGCCGTGAAGAACATTAATTTACAGGCAGGTGGAAAAAAGGTGTTTCAGGCTTTTTGATTATTTTTTGTCATTCCGACCTTAGGAGGAATCTCAAGCTTGACCTATGGGGACTTTGAGATTCCTCCTAAGGTCGGAATGACAAAAAATAGCGTAGACGTTTCTATAAAAGGGAAAGTTTAAAATAGGGGAAACCAAAGAAATAAGACTCAACTGTCTTTGGATTATATTCCTTAACTCCTGACTCTTGCGGTCTTCCCAAATGAATACATCGCGCCGACAATTTCTCCAAAACTCTACCCAATTAGCGGCCAGCGCCGGGTTGGCTACATTGGTTCCAGACGAATCGATTGCATCTACTCCGTCGCGTTTGTTCTCCGCTGCCGATACCGTATCGGTTGGCCTGATTGGCTGCAACAACATGGGCTGGTCTGACCTTAGCTCAATGCTTAAACACCCAAACGTACGTTGTATCGCGCTGTGCGATGTTGACCAGAATGTGCTCAATAAACGTGCATCTGATCTGGCAAAGTTGCCATCGGTACAAGCGTCAGGTCAGAAAGCGACGCTCTATTCTGATTTTCGGAAGTTGCTGGAGAATAAAGACATTGACGCAGTCATTGTTGGGACGCCCGACCACTGGCATTGTTTACCTACGGTCTACGCCTGTCAGGCAGGGAAAGATGTGTACGTCGAAAAACCGCTGGCTAACAGCATCCAGGAATGTGATTTGATGGTGGCAGCCGCTCGTAAATACAAACGGGTTACGCAGGTTGGGCAATGGCAACGGAGTGGTCCGCACTGGAAAAATGCCATCGATTATGTTCGTTCAGGAAAGATTGGGACGATTCGGACGGTGAAAACCTGGGCGTACATGTCCTATGGCAAAACGTTTCCGGTGGTAGCTAATGAACCCGTTCCGGCAGGAGTCGACTATGCCATGTGGCTCGGACCAGCTCCGAAACGCCCCTTCAACCGTAATCGCTTCCACGGTACATTTCGCTACTTCTGGGATTATGCGGGTGGCCTAATGACCGACTGGGGTGCTCACATGGTCGATATTGGCTTATGGGGAATGCAGGTTAGTACACCCAAATCAGTAGTGTCTGTAGGCGGCCGATTTGCTTTTCCGGATCAGGATGGCGAAACGCCTGATACTATGCAGGTGCTTTACGATTATGGTAATTTCACGCTATCATGGGATCAGTCGATTGGCATCGGGCGCGGCCCTTACGACCGTGACCATGGCGTGGCCTTTATTGGTAACCTGGGAACTGTAGTGATCGATCGGGGTAAGTGGGAGGTACTGCCCGAAATTAACGGTGGTCAATACCTGACTCCTGCCATGCCTGCGCAATATGGCGACGGTAAAGATCTTGACCGACATACACTCAATTTTGTGGAATGTGTCCGAAGCCGCCAGACAACAAACTGTCCGGTGGAAGTGGGGCGCAACGTAGCCGTGAATGCGCAACTGGGCAATATGGCTCACCGTCTGGGGCAAAAACTGTTTTGGGACGATGCAAAAAGTGCGATTATCAACGATGCTAAAGCAAACGACTTGGTAAAAGCCCATTATAACAGTCCGTGGCAATTGCCAACGGTTTGATTTTTCTGGCGCTGGTACTCACCCGTGCCTGTTCATGCCGCCAGTATTCACTGGCGCTTAAATGGCCAATCAATGCGTCAGCGAATGCTGACTTTATGAATAGGCACGGGTAAATACCCGCGCCAGAATTAACTAGATTTATGCAAAACACTTCCGGAAGACGAAAATTTGTAGTGGACCTAACCAAAGCGGTGGGGACATCAATGCTTATGAGCACCCCCGGCCTGATTCAGGCTGAGCAACTTTGGGCTAGTCAGGAGTCGATTACCGTTGGGCAGGTGATGGACCTGATCCTTAAAACGATTCCGAATGCGCCGTTTCCAAAGACGGTTGATACCCTGAAGTCGGGAAATGCCTCTCAAAAAGTGACGGGTATCGTATCGACGATGTTTGCGACCATTGAGGTAATCGAAAAAACCATTGCCGCCGGAGCTAATTTCATCATTGCTCACGAACCGACGTTTTACAACCATTTGGATGAAACGGACTGGCTACAAAACGATCCGGTCTTTCGACACAAACAGGAGCTGCTAACCAAAAATGGAATTGCGCTTTGGCGCTTTCATGATTACTGGCACTCACATCGGCCGGATGGTATTCAGACTGGTATGTTGGAGACTTTGGGCTGGGCGAAATACGCTGATGCGCAGGATGCCCACATCGTAACATTAGCGGCTACACCACTGAGTCAGCTCATTACGCATGTTAAGGGGAAACTAGGTATCAAACAGGTTCGGGTAGTTGGTGATACATCGCAGTCTTGCAAACGCATCTTGCTGATGCCCGGTGCTGCGGGCGGACGAAGTCAGATAACGGCTATTGAAAAGGTAAAGCCGGATGTGATATTTTGCGGGGAATCCAGTGAATGGGAAACGCCCGAGTATGTTCGGGATGCGCGTCGGCAGGGGCAGAAACTGTCGCTGGTGATCATGGGGCACATCATGAGCGAAGCCGCCGGTATGGAATGGCTGGTGCCCTGGTTGAAACCGAAATTGCCGGGCATGAAAATCAGCTACATTCCATCAGGTAATGCCTTTACATACGAGTGAGATTTCTTTTCGACAGGATTCACAGGATTTTTAGCTTAGCTAGTAATCTTGTGAATCCTGTCAGAAAAATAGTGTCATCCTGCCCAGCTCTCCCGATCCAGGCTACGGTATTGAATGGCTTCGGCGAGGTGTTCAATCTTGATTTCATCGGAACCAGCTAAGTCAGCAATGGTGCGCGACACTTTCAGAATACGATCGTAGGCACGGGCGGATAGGCCCAGCCGCTCCATGGCTGTTCGGAGTAAGGCGCGGCCTGCATCGTTGATGATACAAACTTCTTTTACCATCTGCGAGGGCATCATGGCGTTGCTGTAAATACCTGGCTGATCGGCAAAACGCGTTGTTTGCCGTTCTCGGGCCTTTATGACTCGTTCACGAATTACTTCACTAGGTTCAGCGGGCCGATTGGCCGTCATCTGATCGAAGGAAACAGGCGTGACCTCGACGTGTAAATCAATCCGGTCGAGGAGCGGGCCGCTGATTTTAGCCAGGTATTTCTGAACAATGCCCGGCCCGCAAACACACTCTTTTTCAGGATGGTTGTAGTACCCACAGGGGCAGGGGTTCATACTGGCAATGAGCATAAAGCTGGCAGGAAATTCTACTGCCCATTTCGCCCGCGAGATACTCACTTTTCGATCTTCGAGCGGTTGGCGCATCACTTCCAGCGCCGAGCGTTTAAACTCGGGTAATTCATCTAAAAATAGAACACCATTATGTGCCAACGAAATTGTGAAATAAAATAGTAAACGAGAAAAAAAAGCTACATCAGGGGATTTTTTAAAATAGTAAGTGAGAATTTTTTAAGTAGTAAATGAGAAAAAATAGAAATATAAAGAACCTAAAGCGAAAAATTGCAAACACTTGACTAATCTAATTCAAGTTGCGAGATAGTTTGAGCCTGCCAGTCAGGAGTGTATTTTAGAGTCTCCGAGGTTCTAAAATAACAACTCCCATGACTGACAAAGCCATAGCAATCTACTGCTTTTTAGACGATTTCTTCAAGCTTAGTGCCCCTAAAGAAGATGCTCATTGTAAACTTAATGATGCCGAAATCGCGACAACCGCTTTGCTAGCGGCCCTGTTCTTTTACGGTAATCAAGGCTCGGCTATGAAATATATGCGCGAACATCATGGTTTAAAAATGATCGACAAATCAGGATTTAATCGACGTATTCATCGACTTGAAGCCCGGTTAATAGCCCTCTTTCATTCCTTGGGATTTACCCTTAAAGACCTCAATATCAGTAGCCGTTATATCATTGATTCGTTTCCCGTAGCCGTCTGCCGCAATTGCCGGATTCCGGTTTGTAAATTGCTGAAAGGCAAAGCCTATCATGGCTACAATGAAGCTAAAAAGGAATATTTTTACGGTTTCAAGATTCAAGTCATTGTGGATGAAGATTGCTTGCCAGTTGATTATTTCGTGCTAGCAGGTAGCTTTGCCGATGTCACAGCCCTGCAGTCTATGACTATTGATCTGCCAGCGGGCAGTGAACTGTATGGCGACAAAGGCTACACCGACTATGAACAGGAAGATTTATATGCCCAGCATGAACAGATTTATCTTCGAATTCATCGCAAAATAAATTCTCACCGCCCTGACCAGCCTTGGGAAGTGTTTCTTAAGAACCACTTCCGCAAGCCAATTGAAGGGGCATTTAGTCAGATCACCGACTTATTTCCCCGCCATATTCATGCGGTAACGGCCAAAGGATTCCTCTTGAAAGTGTTTTTATTCCTTCTGGCATATACCTTCGACGGACTTACGCCACATGCTCTATAATCTCGCAACTTGAATTAATCTATTGGTTATGAGTGTAATATGTATTTTAGATATTTAAGGGGAAAATAAATGTATAATCAATTAAAATAACAATTACTGATGGATTCTCAGGTCTTTTCTTCGGGCGAACATTATATGTTTGATGGCAAAGAGGTGGTTGTTGTAAAGCAGGAAGATCTTGACTATGTACGCTGCCAATTCGTCGATACGGGTTATAAGATACGTGTTTCCATACTAAAACTAAAGCCAGTTCTAATTCCTACGATAGGCTTAGCTAGCGTGGATTTAGGAAATGATGAAGATGCTGCAACATCTCGACCAAAAGCCTGGGCTAAAGCTGGGAAGAGGATGGAAATGATGAATGCGTTAAAAGATGGTATGTCGTTTAAAGAGGTAGCTAAGTAATATCATATATATGTTAGCAGACTTTACGTCTACAGTGAATTTTTTGATGGGACAAGAGAGTCGTTACTTGATAAACCCAAAGGAAGCAAGGGAAAAACGCGATTGAGTCCACCCGTTGAAACTATTATTGAGCAAGTGATTAAGGATTGGTATTTAACTAAGCAGCGCTTGCAGGTGGTGAAAATTCATGAAGAATGCCAAATACAATGTATAGAAATAAAATTGACACCTCCTACTTTACCTGTGATGGCTCGATAGATACGCTACAGTCAGCCACTGTCTAATCTTGGTACTTTTCTAAGTTTTAGACTTCCGTCGATGGCTGGCTACTTGTTTGTCGCGAGCATAATGTTGCTCCCGAATCCTTTCTTTACTGGGATCATAACGAGCAATCACATCATCCCAGAACGGCGTTTCGGCCCCTATTTCAGCTACGGCCAAACCAGGTGTCTTTCCGTTCAGTGAACTATGAGAACGTTGATAGTTATAGTAAAACTGCCACTCTTCTAAGCGGTCGTTTAAGTGAGCATCCTTCAGGTCGGCTGTACGATAAAACTCTTGAAGATCGGTCTGCTGGCTACGCTCAACTTTGCCATTGAGATGAGGAGAGCGAGGTTTGATAGGGCGAAATTTGATGTGATATTCCATCAACCGCTCCTGAAAACAATAGGCAAAAAACTCTCGACCTCGATCAGTTTGAATCCGTTGAATGGGAAAAGGCATCTGCTCAATTAAGCGATCTAAGAAGTCAATGGTATTAGCCGCCGTTCGACGTTTATAGGTATACATGACTCGAAAGCGACTACAGTCATCAATAGCCGTATACTGATAGATACCTGTGGTAATTTTACAGACATCCATTTGCACTCGGTCACTGGGTATGGGTCGGGAATAACGGATAAATGGCTGCTGTTTATGAAAGCGTTTGATGGGTGGGCAATCGTTTTTTTTTAGAATGCGTCCTACGGTGGCCACGGATACTTGAATGGAGTGCTGTTGAAATAAAAAAGAGCAGATCCGAATCTTGCCAATGTTTTGAGTCTGACGAATTTGCAAAACCAGATTTTCCACTTCATCGTCGAACTGCTGACGGGCTAAATGGTGAGGCCGACGCGAACGATCCTCAAATCCTTCTAGTTCTTTTCGCTTAATCCATCGCTGGAGCGTGGATCGGGCAATGCCACATCGCCGGGCTGCCACACTAATTGAACCTACTTGGTAATACACAGCCAGCCACTTTTGTCGAGTCTGAGCCGATGCAGAGTCAGGTGCCATGAAGAGAAGTTTTTGTTCTCAATATAGTACATTACCAAGAAATATCATAAGGCCTTAGTGTAGCGCATCTATCGAGCCATCACAAGTAAGTATAAGCGGCCCTCGTAGCTAGATAACGTTGTTTGACGAATTGTATCTATAGAAGTAAGAGTTCTATGCGACAGTTCTACTAGTATTGCTTCAGGGGCTAATTTATCGATATCCCGATTCCATATACTCTGACCAGGGAATAATGCCTTGCAGAATGAGTGGCATTTCATCGCATGTCTGTGGGCCAATCGAGTTAGCCAACTGGATAGAATTTCATCCGGCCGAGGGTGGGTTGTAGCTGGTAAGATAGCAGAGCCCATGATCGTTTATAATGGTTCATTAAGTTGATAAGAGGGTAATAGCCTGAAGGAATGACAATTGGTATAACCTAAGCCAATAGTCAGTCAAGGTGAATATGATTTATCCTTTTAGATGATGCTGGTATGGTTCTTGGCTATTCGTTCACCGAATACGACTGCTAACTGTTGTATAAGCGCCCCCCACTTATTGACGCCCAATTTTTGTTTAGTAAGAACTTGGCGACTGGTTATATATAGGGATTTTAATAGTTCTGTTTCTGTAGTGTCAAGCCCATTTATTTTAGTCGCAATTACTAGTAGCTCTTGGCAAGTAGTCACTAAGTGATTGCCCTGGGTCATTTTACGAACTAGATCTGGGTAAATCATTGGCCCCATTAAATTATCCCAGTTCTGTTCCCATTGACTAATGATAAGAGGATAACGAGCTTCCCAGACCGCTTTTACTGTTTTCCAGGTTTCAACGGATTCTATTAGGGATAGCGCTTTATAAACAGATTGGAGAGCTTTTCGTAGTTTCGGTAAATCGTTGCCTTTTATATGTAATAGACTATGTTGCATTTGGTGCATAATAGAGCTATGCACTTGTGTCTGAGGATAAACTTGGTTAATAATGGGTTTTATCTTCTCGATATTTTCAAAGCAAACAATCAGTGGATCTTTCATTCCCCGGACTTTGAGGTCATAAAGTAGATCGGGCCAAAAATCGATTGAACTTTTGTTCGTTATATAGTGCCCTAAAATATCCCGATTACCCTCCAGATCAATGCCAACTACATTGTAAGAGATTATAGTATGTAATTCACTCTCAGACCAGAGTTGTATAGCTTTATCAGTAACCCATATACAGGCATATACTGGCTTAAGCTGGCGTTTTAGCCAGGCCTGCATTTGAGGAAGTAGTTGATTCGTTGTGTTGATTAATGTGTCAATATCAATCAGTTCTTTAAAACGGACATTGATCTGATGGGCAATTGTTTCATAAGGAACCCCTTGTTCGTATAAACTCAGAATTTCCTTTTCAATACGTTTTCTATTTGTCTCCTCTACATGGTCAGTTCGTCGTAGGTATCGATTAGGGCGGCTGTTATCAAGTGGCCAGTTAAATAAGGTCGTCTTCTGGTTAAGGTCTGCAGGCTTATTTGCAATTACATTGTTGGGCTCATTTCTTGAGTAAGTGTCTGGTAATAAGGCAGATTCTAGTAAGTCTTTGATGACAGGAGCTAATAACCCCTGTATGCCAGGTACATTATGTTCCCCCGTTCGCAATTGTTGAACAGCCTGCTGGCGAAACAACTCATAATTAAATGGTTTTTGTGTTTCCATAGATTGATCTGGTAGCGTGCCCATTGGCTGATCAGTTAAAAAACCGAAAGGCGTGATTTCCGTAGAGGGCTCAGCTTTGTTCCAGCAACTCTACGAGAAGCCATAACTCCTACTGATTCATGGTCGAAAATGCCCAAAATTAAGCAGAAAAGTCGAAAATAGGACATGTATGTCCTGTTTGATTTTTTCCAAATTATGATTCTTTGCCTTGTGATAGGCATCAGGGACAAAGAAGTATTAAAGCTTTTCGGCAGCAGTGTCCGACAGAAGCGCTTGCAGTACGGCTTTTCTCAGTCAGAACTAGCCCATCAGTGCCAAATTGATGCCCGGCAGATAGGCCGAATAGAACGAGGAGAGGTAAATACGACAATAAGTACCGTTTTTGCGATAGCTAGAGCCCTAGAAGTTGAAGTTGCTTACTTGTTTGATTTCCCGTTACCGGAGTTAACCAAAGAAGAAGATTGAAGGCTTTCTGATCATTTATTCGCTTGAATTCGCCCTACTTTTTCGTCAAAGAATACTTCATAGTGATCCTTGGCTATCCAACCGCTGTTCCCTGAACGAACAGGCTCGTTAATAGTGGTCTTGGGTTTGGTATAATTTCCCATTTTTAGCTGACTTATAACAGTTAACAGTTCAAAAGTGAACAAGTGCGGGTTTTCACATTTATAATTCTTTCGCCCTACTATAGTGAGCCATATCTTGAACCGATTGTAGTATAGTGCCCAAGTTTATGCTATTTACACCATCAGCTTTTGAGCAGTCACAGGCTACCTATTACGTGAAAAATGACTAAATCTTTATTCATCATAAGCTTGACTGTACTCCCCTAAATGAATGAAAGGTAGCTGATTAACTTTACTTGAAGGTTAATCAGCTACCAGATAAGGGCCAAGTTTTACATGACATAGCTGATTGGGAGGTACTACGCTTTTGCCTCCTATAGGTTTACTTAATCTACCAAGACTAACTCAGATAAATATAACGAAACGAATTTATGGCCAATCAATAGGCTTTGTAGCCAAGATGAGAAGTAAAAAATAATTAGTAGTATACGATTACTATTGGATTGACTACCCGTCTAATGGCCGATGAGGATCTAACCTCCTTGTCAACCACCACTAGTTTCGATTCTATGCCATTAACCTTTACTTCACGCCATTACCTCTTTGTTTCTTTTTCCTGCCTGGTCAGCTTCCTGATGCTGGGATTTACCAATGCCTCCCAGGCCCAGAATAAGCTCTATATGAACCCGGTCAAATACACTGACCGACGGGTGTATACATACAATCATATTTGTTCCAGTGCCAGCCAGGTCCATTTTACCCTCAATGGGCAACCTCTGCCAGCTTATCAATTCTTCTGGTTTGCCAGCGGTCTGGGCTTTATTGAATTTGATTTTGGCACACTCAAGCCAGGCGATGTCCTGACGGTCAGTGATGAGTGTGGTAGTACGCCCTTTTCACAAACTGTTACTGACGATTACGTTTATGTGGAGGTGCCCGTTGGACAGAGTCATGCCAGCAACGGTATTCCACCCGGTGACGAAACAGCTCCTTACAGTCGACTCAGTACGCCACTAATAGTGGGGCGATGTGAGCCTATTTCGGTTGGGGCTCATGGACTCCATACCTATTCCTTGTTTGCCTCGACGAATGCGAAAGGAACAGCCACCCAAATTGGCCAATTCCTTATTAATGGAAATCCCTTGACGGCGGCTGGCCACCAAATTGCGCACATAGGCTACCAGGGAGCGGTTAATTATACAATCGGAGCGGATGGCAGTCTGGCTTTTGATGGCCCTGTTCAGTTTATATCTCAGCAGTTTTACTCCGGCCAAACGCCACTAACGATAGAATATCACCACAATGGCGCGGTATATAGTGGTGATCTGGATTTGAGAATTGGCGCCATGAGCTTCCGCTATATTAGTAATACGGGCTTTGCCATCCAGAAAGCAACCTATACCAGTGCTGTTAGTGAGAAGGATTTTACGGGTGATTATAGCCATTCAGTCTTTAAGATCACCTACGATGGGCATTACTTCCGGGCTTACGTCGACAATGTACTCGTCGACGAACTGGAACGATTCGTTGTCTTTGATGCCCAGGGAGGAAGTCTGTCCAACACTGGCGTGTTACCCTACGGCTCATCCGTCACCTTTTCGCCGACTCAGGCAGGGGCCGGGTGGGTTGGGGTACTGGTCGATGGGGTTTTATATACCCGCCAACAGCTTTCCATCGCTGATGATCTGTCGCTAAACCCGACGGTGATTAATGCCAGTTGTAGTGGGGCCGCTACGGGCCAGATTAGCCTGGCGGTCACGGGTGGTAAAGCGCCGTTCCAATATAATCTGAATGGAGGTGCTTACTCTGCCAGTAATACCTTTACCAGATTAGCTTCTACAACGTATACAGTGGGCGTGCGCGATGCCTCGGGTTGCACCGCTACCCGTACGGTGACCGTCAGTCAGCCACCCACGCTGGGTATCACGATTGCGAGTAAGACCGACGTTAGCTGTACTGGAAACACCAATGGAGCCGTTACCCTGAATCCTTCGGGGGGCACAGGTCCGTTTCAATATAGTCAGAACGGGGGTGCTTACGGTTCATCGGCCAGCTTTACTGGGTTATCGACTGGGGTATATACCTTTTCAGTAAAAGACGTGAATGGTTGTACCGCTTCGGTGAGTACGACATTGACGACGCAAAGCAATTTAGCCCTCAGTGTAGTCGCCCAGCAGAATATCGCCTGTTTTGGTGGAAACACAGGCACCCTAAGTGTCACCACAACGGGTAGCTCAGTGGGTGCCGTGCAGTACGGAATCAATTCGGGTGCCTTGCAGTCAACTACTCAGTTTACGGGTTTAGGGGCGGGTACCTACACACTAACGGCAGAGGATAACCTGTGTCGTGTGAGCCTGCCCGTTAGCCTCAGTCAGCCACCAGCTCTGGGCGCTACGGCCACCATTACCCAGGCCATTCATTGTTATAATGGTGCCGATGGGGCGGTCACCGTAGCGGGGAGTGGCGGGGTGACGGCTTACCAGTTTTCGGCCGATGGTAGCGCGTATCAGACAGCGGCTAATTTTTCGGGACTAGCCCGGGGCAACTATAAATACTGGGTCAAGGATGCCAACGGCTGCGTGGCCACAACCGGAATTTTGACCCTCAATGACCCCACGGCGTTACAACTAACCGTTACCGACCGAACCGACGCTGGTTGTTTTGGCGGTGCCACGGGCAGTCTCACCGTAGCCGCATCGGGTGGTGTCTCCCCGTATACCTACACCCGAACAGGGACCAGCTTTGGGGCGTCGGGGCAGTTCACGGGGTTAGTGGCTGCGAGTTATACCCTGCAAACAAAGGATGCCAATGGCTGTCTGGCCTCTACCTCGGCCACCATTGGCCAACCGGCGGTTTTACAGGGAGGGCTAAGTAGCCTACAGGCGGTCGCCTGCTCGGGGGGATCGGATGGGGCGCTTTCGCTCAGTGCCACGGGCGGAACCAGCCCCTATCGGTTCGCCCAGGACGGCACGAGTTTTACCTCGACCAATACGTTTAGGAGTCTGTCCGAAGGGGTCTATACGTTAACGATTCGGGATGCCAATAACTGCCAGATCACCGTACCGGCGACAATTGGCTACCAGAGCCGATTGCTGCTCAGTATTGCTATGGTGAAACCCGTTGGGTGCTTTGGCGAGTCGACCGGAGGCATGACGGCATCAGCTACCGGCTCGACAGCAGTGGGTACCCTGATGTATTCGGTTGACGGAACCAATTATCAGCCAGCCGCTCAGTTTACAGGTTTAGCGGCTGGCAACTATACGCTACACCTGAAAGACAATCTCTGTCAAGTCAGTCAGGCATTTGTTGTGACGCAGCCTACGGCCTTAACCGCCAGTGCTTCCGTTATGCAGGCGGTGGCCTGCTGGGGTGGAAGTTCGGGGCTGAATCGGGTAGCAGCCTCGGGCGGAACAACGCCCTATCAATACTCGGCAAATGGCACGGCTTATCAGAGTTCAACGGATTTTGCCAATCTGGTCGTGAACAGCTATACCTATTGGGTCAAGGACGCGAATGGGTGTACCCTGACCACATTGCCGGTATCAGTCACCCAGCCTACGTTACTCCAGTTGGGTGTGAGTACCCGGAACGATGTACGCTGCTTCGATGGAGCCGATGGTGCGGTCAGTTTGACGGCCACTGGCGGATCGCCCGGCTACAGTTTTGCGCTCCCAACGGCTGCTTATCAGTCATCCGCTCAGTTTACAGGCCTACGGGCTGCCTCCTACACGGCTCGTGTGCAGGACACGCATGGGTGTGTCACGAGTCTGTCGATCGTGGTCGGCCAGCCCCAGGCCCCCTTTACGCTGGCGGTTACCAACCGAAAATCACTGACCTGTTTCCAGGATAATGGTGGTCAGTTCAGTGTCGCGGGTAGTGGGGGGACGGCTCCCTATCAGTATGCCCTTAACAATGGTACGCTTAGCCCGGTCGGTACGTTTACAAGTCTGGCTGCGGGCACCTACCTGTTGTCGGGAAAAGATGCCCAGGGCTGTACAGCTCAGCTCACGGGCCAAACCCTGACCCAGCCTGATCAAATCGTGCTGAGCCTTTTGCGAAAAGTAGATGTCGACTGCGAATACTACACGCGGGGCGAAATTCAACTGAGTGCCGTGGGTGGTAATGGCTCCTACGTCTTTTCGATGAGCGGACAGGATCGTCGGGGCGCTGCCCTTACGGCGTCTCCGACGGCCGATGGGATCTTCAAAGCGCTGGCCGCGGGCAATTACCTAATCACCGCCCGTGACGGAGCCGGTTGTACGGGCGACTATACGGTTGCCATCAGCCCTCGCAACTCCGCCATTCGCTTTAACGTACAAGCCCAGCCACCCACTTCCTGCCAGCAAGCTACCGGCCAACTCGTCGTCGAGAATGTTGTGGGGGGGGCGGCCACCGTACAGCTACGGAATTAGCACGCAGGCTAGCTTAAGTAGCAATCCGCGGTTTGAGAATCTGGCGGGAGGGAGCTATTTGATTACGATAGCAGATAGTCTGTGTTTATACACCCAACCCGTTAGTTTAACCCTGGCGAACAGCCTACGAGCCGATTACACGCTAACACCTCGTGATTGCCGCACACCTAATGCGGACCTCCAATTGACCAACATCCAGGGTGGTTCAGGAACCTATCAGGTCTCGCTCAATAATGGGCCGCTAACAAGTAATCGCAATTTTACGAATCTGGCGCCGGGTATTTATGCTTTACGTCTGGAAGATGTACCCCTGAGTTGCCCAACGGTACTAAGCCTGGAGGTGCTCCCCCAAAACGGAGCGGGGCTTCGGTTAACGGATCGGCAGGCGGTTAAGTGTTGGCAAGGCAGTGATGGGCAGTTGACCGTGACAGCCGAAGCAACGACCGGTCCGTTCCGATACGCGATCGATGGCGGTAGTTTTCAGGACACCCCTCAGTTTGGCGGCCTGGTGGCCGGACAACACAAGATTGTCGTGTTGAATCGATTAGGGTGTCTGGATAGTATGCGGGTACTGATCACGCAACCACCCCTTCTTAATCTGGCCGTGACCACCAAAGATAATGATTGTTTTGGCGATCAGACGGGGGCCGTAACCGCATCGGCTAGCGGGGGAGTAACTCCCTATACCTATTCGAGGGATGGTACTAATTACGTGTCCAACACGACCCTGGGCAGTTTACGAGCGGGCGGCTATTCGGTGCGGGTGCGGGATGCCAATGGGTGCGTGACGACGCAGTCGGCTACCTTGCAACAGCCGACGGTATTGACGCTTCAGCCCCTCTATGCCGACACGGTTCGTTGTCAGGGCGAAACCAATGGGCGAGTTCAGTTAATGGCTGGTGGTGGCACCCCAACTTATCAATATTCGATTGACAGCCTGACCTATGCGGGCGACAATCAGTTTGGCGGCTTACGGGCAGGCACGTACCAATTCTGGGTTCAGGATGGGCATCAATGCCGTACCAAAGCCAGCCTGACGCTGACTGAACCAACTAAACTGCAGCTCAAACTGCTGAGTCAGCTCGATCCGCTCTGTTATGGCGATTCGAGTGGCAAGGCTCAGGTATTGGCCAGTGGAGGCAATGGCGGGTATCAGTACACAACCAACAACGGGCTGGCTCAATCAAGTGGTTCATTTACGGGACTCACGCAGGCCAGTTATGGCTTTCGGGTGGTCGATCGGCGGGGGTGTACGGATACGACAACCACTCGGATTCGGCTTACCTGGCCAGCGCCCATTACCTCCGGCTTCGTGACCAAACAGCCCCGTTGCTGGGGTGAAGCCAATGGCGAAATTACGGTGAGCGTACAGGGAGGGACCTCCCCGTACCAAACCACTGGTCCTGGTAAACCAGCCACGTCGCCCGTTTTTGCCTTTGTGGGCCTAACCGCTGGTCCTTATGTGCTGCCCTTTACCGATAGTCACGGCTGTCGGCATCAGGTGTCGCTGACACTCGAACAACCCACAGCCTTGTCGGTACAGACGACCATCAAACCCAACGATTGCTTTGGGGATCAGACCGGGACCATCACGGTCGTTGGTCAGGGTGCTACCGCTCCCTATCGCTACGCGATTGGCGGAGCCGCACCGGGCGATACCAGTTTACAGGCGAGTGGCCAGTTTAGTCAGCTTCGGTCGACTACCTATTCCATTCGGGTCGTTGATGCCCATGGTTGCCAGCTTATTCAGCCAACGTTGGTTCCCCAGCCGACGGCGGTCACCTTGCTGGCCATGTATGCCGATACGGTCCGTTGTTTCGGGGAGACCAATGGGCGGGTTCAACTCCTGGCCGGTGGCGGGGTATCGGGCTATCGGTACGCCATCGACACGACGCGCTACTACGCAGACCCTGTGTTTGGCGACTTGAAAGCAGGCACTTATACCTTCTGGGTCAAGGATCAGAATGGCTGTCGACAATCGACCTCGCTACCGGTTACTGAACCGGTCAAGATGCGCCTGAGTCTAACGGATCGAATCGATCCGCTTTGTGCGGGGGATCAAAACGGGATCATCAATGTAGCGGCCAGTGGTGGTAACAGTGGCTATACCTATTGGCTGGATAACCGACTCTCGCAATCCACGGGACGATTTGTGGGACTTACTCAGGCCGAATACACGCTGAAAGCCGTGGACCGGCGAGGGTGTGAAGATACGATCCAGCGGGTGGTGCTGACCTGGCCCAAATCGCTGGCAGCGGCTATCCAAACCCAAACGCCCCGCTGTTTTGGCGACGCCAACGGATCGGTTGGGATTCAGTTGACGGGGGGAGTAACACCCTATGGAGCGACTCTATTGACAGGAAGTCAGTCTGTTTCAGCTGTAGTAGTTGGGGATAGTTTACGCTTTAGTACCCTGGCAGCTAACAGCTACGAGGTTACGACTCATGATGCTCACGGTTGCCAGCTTCGGATACCCGTTCGCGTGGCAGCCCCCCAAGCGATCAACCCCATTCTATTGGGGGACTCGTCAACCACTTGTAGAGGCCAGTTGGTAAAGCTGGATGCCAATAATCCTAATCTCGCCGTTGTTTGGTACCTGGATGGTCGGGAACTGACCCGCCAACCTGTGCTGTCAGCTACACAGCCGGGAACGTATTCCGTCAGTGTCACGAACGCAACGGGCTGCGTTCGCACGGCAACGTATGTACTCCGAAACTCATCAAAAGCATTGCAGGCCGATTTTCTAATTCCAACCCAGGCTTTTGTGGGCGATACGATTGTCGCACTGGATATCACGAAGCCCCAACCCGAAAAAATTAACTGGATTCTGCCGCCAGAAGCATTTACAACACAACTACAACCCACAACTACCTCGTTTGTCATCATTGCCGAGGGTACTTATCCTATTCAAATGGAGGCTTTTTCAGGCGATTGCCATAATCTGGCTCTTCACGATATACAGGTCTTTCAACGGGATAGTGCTGGACAAACAGACCCTCGATTGGGCTATCAGGATTATAATCTGATTGAAAACGTGGAAATCAGTCCGAATCCCAATTATGGTCGATTTACAGTGAAGGTAAAGTTATCCCGAATTGAAAAAGTAGAGATTCGGTTGATTCGGGTCACTACTGGCGAGGTCGTTTATACAGCTTCTGATGCTGAGAAAAAAGACTACAGTTTCTCCATCAATATTCACGCCAAGCAGGATGTCTATGTGCTCCAAGTCAATGCGGCACATTCACAGGTGTCGTCACGAGTACTTATCCTCAATTAATGACCCAAAATGCGTACACTATGAAGAAACATCTATTCGTAAAAACCATTTTGATCGGCTTACTTGGTATCTGGATAACTCAGCCTGGACAAGGCCAGAATCTTGACCAGCTAGCCACAATGAAACCCAGTTCCTTTTTTAAAGAAGGTGTAAAAATTACGGGGAATATTGTGGCTAATCACCTGTTCTATTCGGCTTCCGGTATTGATGACCGTCGTACTCCCTTTAATTTTTTCTACACGGGAAACCTGAATGTTAACCTTTTTGGCAAAATTAATATGCCGGTTACCTTCAGTTATTCCAATCAAAATGTAACCTTCAGTCAGCCCTTTAGTCAGGCCAATCCATTTACGCAACCCTTTAACCGGCTTGTACTACGTCCTACCTATAAAGGTTTAACCCTCCACCTGGGTACCTGTGCACTGACATTTTCGCCGTATACCGTTTCGGGTTATCGCTACAAGGGAGTGGGGATGGAGTATAAATCCCCCAAACAACCCGTCTATTTTAGTTTACTATATGGCACACTACAGCCTGCCGTACTGGTAGATACATCGTATCAGTACCAGAACAACCGACCATCTTATAAGCGTATTGGCATGGGCATCAAACTCGGCTACAAACATCAACAGGATGTAGCCGAATAAAGCTCAGGACCAGATTTCATCACTTCCCTATAGCCTGGATAGCCTTCATATTTTGCCCCAGCAAAACGTAGTGGGGTCGGTAAAACTAGCGAAGTTGTTCGCCAAAAAGCTATTCGTTAATGCCGAATTCGCTGTGTCGGGAATTGTAAATGACCAGCGGGCACCAGCGTCAATACGAGGTCGAACAATGTTGAATTCATTTGGTGGGCTTCTTTCTGCCAATGCGTCTACAGTTTATCAAAAAGCGATTCGTACATCCATTGCGTATAAAGGCCGTGGCATTACAGCCGGATTAGACTATAGTCGGGTTGATCCTGAGTATCGCACATTAGCGGCTTATTATTTCAATAACAATTTAGAAAGTATAGCGGCTTCGTTCGCCACGCAGCTCAATCAAGGCAAGATTTCACTGGCAGCAAACGCGGGACTTCAACGGGATAATCTGGATGGGAAACGGCTGCAAACGCTGAATCGATGGGTAGGTGCGGCAAACATCAACTGGATGCCTTCTGAGCACTTGAACGCGGTTCTATCCTATTCCAGCTTTGCCAGCTATTCAAACCTGCGCTCCAGTTACGATTATTTAACCCAGATTACACCATACAACGCCCTCGATACGCTGAATTTTCGGCAGATCAATCAGAGCTTACTGGCAAATTTCAACGTTCAGTTGCCATCGTCTAAAGACGTTAGCCGGACACTGTCTGCCAATTTTATCTATCAATCGGGAGCCGACCAGCAGGGCAACACCCAGAATCATTCACGTCTTTATAATGCTTCGCTCAATTATGGGCATACCCTGCGTCCTCGTCATTTAACCCTGGGGGCCGCCGTTATCCTCAGTCGGAATGATTTACAGGTTGTCAATGACCTAATGTGGGGGCCTTCGCTTAGCCTAACAAAAAGCTGGTTTGACGAGCAGTTACGAGCTACGGCAGGAGCCACGTATAGCCGGGCAACTACCCGGCAAACCGACCCGGCGATTCAGCTCCCGAACGCCCAACCCGTGAATGTAATAAACGCGCGTATGGCCGTGAATTATGTACTCAAGAAAAAGCATACACTCAATTTAAACGTCATTTATCTAAATCGAAATCAGGGGATTACTACAGACTCACAACTTCCGTCTTTTCAGGAGATAACGACCACTCTGGGGTATGCTTACCAATTCACGGTACTCCAAACTGCACGCGCTCAATCTCATTAACACACCATTCTTTCTATGCAGTCCATTATACCCCTATCTATTTATACACTCCCCAACTCGATTCGTACCCTGATTTTTTGGGTGACGTTGATAGTTTTGCTCGTAAACACGATGGGTGTAACCTGTTTTGCAGCAGTCAGGGATAGTACAGATGCCATACCAGTCAAAACTATTCGCGTTTATTCGCCATTGGAGACAGCCGCCTTAGGTCTGCATCCAGTTGTGTTGGAGAACGGCGAATTGCTCCATCCTTTCGATGATGGCCAGCATTATTTTGTCGATCCACAAGGCAAGCGACTCGCCGACCCAATTACTGGCGAACAGGTTGAAGCCATATTCACCAAAGCAAAAGAAGTAGGAAAGACGGTTACGGATTTATTGGCGCTCAATTTTGTCAGCAAATTACCGGTGGTTATTTCCAAAGATATTGGCGGTGTAACGTATGAACTGGCTATCGATGAGCTGGTTTTTACGCCAACTGGCAATTTCCTGACGATTGTAGCACGGGTACCGACACCTGATGGAACAAGCCTTTATTTTGGCGCCCGAAATCTCGAATTTAGTGGAAGTGGCGGCATCAAGTCCGGGGACATACAATTACTGGCCGCTCCTTTCCTGAAGTCCATTCCGTTAGGGGATAAAATTTCCGTTCAGCTTACAGGACCCGGCAACAAATTCAGTTTCGACTGCAATGGCTTCAAGAGTATTTCGCTGGAAGGCCTTGTTACGTTCGACCGTTCGTTGATTGTACCAGATAACCCAGAAACAGGAGAGCCGGGTGATGGGCAGGTTCAATCACGCTTCTCACTGGCCAATATAGGTGACTGGAATAATATGTTGATACGAATCAGCCTGCAACCTTTCCAGATGGCTAAAATGAAAGGGTTTAGCTTCGTTGTACAGGAAGCTTATCTGGATTTGAGTGATGCCGAAAATCCGGCAAACTTTGCCTTACCACTTGGCTATGCCACAACATCGGGTGAGCTTTGGCGAGGGGTCTATATTGGAAAAGTAGCCGTTCGCTTTCCTAAATACTTTAAAAAGCGAACAGGGGGGGGGGCGCATCGAAGTGGGCGCAGATCGCCTGATGATTGATCGCTTAGGCGTATCGGGCGAAATCTATGGTGCGAATCTGATGACACTTGACGAGGGCGATCTAAACGGATGGGATATTTCGCTCGATGAAGCCCGAATTAATCTGGTACAGAGCCGGGTTACCAGTGGTTCGCTGAAAGGGGGAATTCGGATAGCTATTATGGCGGAACGGGAACAGCTAGGTTATGTGGCGGTCATCAATCCCATGGATGACTATTATGCCTTTACCGTCTCCAATCGAGATGCCATTTCATTCAGCCTGTTCAAAACAGCCGATCTAAAGCTTTACGAAAACTCCTCCATAACCCTGGCCTTAAAAGCAGGGCAGTTTAACGCGCATGCTGTGTTGAATGGTGAGATGAAAATTGCGGCTCCTGTGCTGGGGACAGAGTTAGCCAGTTTTCAGTTTGAGCGATTAGAACTGTTTACCTATGACCCCTATCTAACCATTGGAGCGCTTCAGGGTGGACTAAATGGGCAGGTTAAGTTTGGCACTTTTCCCGCCACGATTGATGGGTTACAGGTAGCCGTGCGAGACGGTAACGCCCGCATTGGCATTGGCCTGGGGCTTAACTTCGACGAAATCGGGGCTAACAATGCGGGGAATATCAAAGCAAGTGGAAGCTTTGATATTATCGGCCATTTTGAAAATCGATCAGGCCGCCATTTTTGGGTAAATGACCGGATTGGTGTTGGCGATGTACGCGTCAGTGGCGAAATAAACGTTCTTACGTTTTCGGGGATGGTCCATTTTTTTGAAGATGATCCTGATTATGGGAAAGGGTTCCAGGGATCGTTAAACCTTACCGTGGGTATTCTTGAGAAAAAAATCGAGATTTCGTCTTTAGCGCTATTTGGCAGCATAAATAACTATCGATACTGGTATGTTGATGGTAGCTTAACAGGTATTACTATTCCAATTGCGGGTGGTATTGCCATCAAAGGAATGGCTGGCGGTGGCTACAGGCATATGAAGCCTTACACGACTGGCAATCAGGGGAGTTCATTTGGTCGAACGGCTACTGGCCTGTTTTATCGGCCCACCAATACGGTTAACTGGGGTGCCAAATTTTCCCTGTTTTTAGGGCCCACGGCAGGCGATATTTTCAGAGCCAGTGCTGGGTTGGAAATAGCGATGAATAACAATGGTGGCCTGGACAGGATCGGGGTACTGGGCTCTCTGAAAGTAGTGGCCGGATTAGAAACGGTTGTTGGTGACAAAGTCACGCAGGCGCTCGGGAAGATGATCGATCTGTCGAATGCCTATACGGCCAGTATTGCTGATCTGGCGGGCAAATTAGGTGTTGACTCCAAAGCGCAGACCCTCTCACGTTCCATGACAGCTTTCCTACTGGATAATGGTGGGTTTTCGCTGAACGCCGATTTGGCGTTAACCTATGATGTAAGCGGGCACTCATTCTTTGGCAAGCTAGGCGTATATACACAAGGGTTAGAAGATATCCTATCGGCTCATGGCGAGGGGGCCTTTTATTTTGGACCAGACAAATGGTTTGTTCATATAGGGAAAGCACCACTTGCTGAGCGGATTCGGGTACATGTACTGGCGGCAAATGCCACAGCCTATTTCATGCTAGGACATGACATCCCGGAGCTTCCTACCCCCGAGCCAAACATCTTTGGCATTACGCCTGACAATAAACTGTCAAAAGGCGATTTAGTAGATGCCCGTGGAATGGCCTTTGGCGCCAGCCTGACTTTGTCTTCGCAAGGTGATTATAAGATCGTGAGTTACGACGTTGGCCTAACGGCCGGGTTCGATATCATGATAAAAAAATATCCGGCCGGATTTAACTGTGTAGGCCGCTCAGGGACATTTGGATTAAATAGTTGGCGGGGTGAAGGGCAATTGTACGCAGGCGCCTGGGTTAAGTTCAGTGCGTTCATGCTGCCTGTAATCGATATGAGCCTGGGCGTTTTGTTTCAGGTAAAGGCCCCAAATCCCTCCTGGGTTATGGGCGTTATTGCGGCAAATCTCTGGGGCATGCATTTTGACGTTCGCGTTCAGGCGGGGGATAAGTGTGAACTCGAAATACCAGAAAACTACGATGTTTCGCAGGATTATGTGTTGATTGAGAATACATATCCACAAGATGGTGAGCAGAATGTCAGTGTGTTGACAACACCCCGGTTCACCCTGATGAATGAACCGGAGGTGCCCTTTACAGTTCCCGGTTTAGATGGCAGGTCATTTCGGGTACACATCGAGAAGCTTGAGCTAAAAACAGGTGACGGGACTGTATTGACAGGTAGTTTGCAAAGTAAGTCGGGTAGTAAAGACGTAGCGTATGCGCTGGCGGCACCCATGCCTGCCAACTCGCAGATACGAGCTAATCTGTCGGTTGTTTTTCAGGAACTGATTGCAGGTGAATGGAAACAATCGGTTAAGGCAGATGGAAGTCCGATTCGGAAGGATGCGACTTTTACCTTCTTCACGGGTGATCAGACCATTACCCGGATCGACAAGGCCAATATTGAATCCATGTATCCTGCCAGCGATCAGTATAATGTATATACTGTTGACCGCCCCAAAGGTCAGTTGATTTTGAGTAATCAGGTGAGCGCATTCACGCAGGGAGGAACATTGACCGGTCAGTTAATACCCAGAAATGGGGGAGAGGCCATTCCACTGATCTTACAGATTAGTGATAAGACAATTACATATGACTTTCCATCAAGCCTACAGCCCGGTGGTGTCTATGAGCTAAAGCTTACGCGCAGTGCTATTGCAACGAGCCCAGAGGTCGATTTGCTGTCAGGTCAGTATTTCCGGGTTAGTCGTTATGGAACCTTTGCCGACAAAGCTGCTGCGTTAGCCCAAAAACTATCCTTTACGAAAAACCTGAGAGCACCTCAATACCCTTTTTATACAGCCTCCCTGAATTCGTCAGATTTTGAATTGTTCGGTGTTGGCGAGTGGAGTAGTGAACCTGCCTTAAAAACAGATGAGGGTTGGTTTAGCGATGCCCAAAATCAGTTTAAGAGCCTGAATTCCAGCTATACATTTCCAGCCAGCTTTAACGCCTGGCAGGATCGATTTCTTAGCCTTCAGAGCGGTCAGGAACCGAGTGATTTAGTCAACCTGACCATCACCTTTGATCCGGTCGAAGAAGCTACCCGCCAGTTTGAGGATGCGAAGAACAACTACCTGGCCAATTGCAATGATCCTGCCGAGGGGCTGTGTAGTCAGGCGCAAACGATGAAGTTGCCTGATCTACCAGCACCAGGGTCTTATGCGTTTACACTCGCTTCCAATCAGAAAACGTATTCCGTTCCCTTTACGATTCCGGAGAACATTACCATTGAAAGCAAGGTCTATACGAACCATTTGTTAACAGTCGATTGTCAGCCCGCTACAACCTCGGATGCGCCGGTTACCTATACCATCAAAAGCTATTATAGTGATGCCGACCCTGTACCGACGGCTTATTCCGTACCAACTGCCCTAAATCTGGTATTTGTACAAGGGGATCAAACGGGCAGTACACAGCAATTGGTGGCTGGATTGTCGACCAAACAGTTTACCATAGGTAAGAGTAGCGACGGTTGTTTAGCGGTGAAACCTATAGCTGGCTGGACAATCCGAACAACCAACTACCCCATTCCAGCTCAGCTTCTTGCCTCAAAAGACAACCAGCAGTGGTTTAGTCAGAGCGATATTACAGGTGGCACAAAGGGTTCGTTGGATGAGCTCAAAAAGACATTATGTGGTTTATCAACCCCCCCAACCCAGGCTGCTTATGAGTCTTTATATGGTCGTTCGTATGCATTGAGCCTAAACACTCCGGTTTTTGTCGATGGGGGCGCCACGACACCTTTGGCCAGTGGGCTCTACCGAATTCTGTACCAGGATAATGTATACTGGATGCAGCTATCAGAAGGTAAGGTGTACAATATGGCCCCCTGCCAACCCATTGTGCCTAAAGATCCCTGCGATCCACTTCCTTCTGTTCCCCAGATCAGTGCCGATAAAACGACCATCTGTATCGGTCAGTCGGTAATACTTACGGCACAGGCCTGTGAACTGAATGGCGTTTCTGGTGAAGTAACCTGGTCGACGGGGAAAAAGGGGCGCTCCATATCCGTTTCACCCACCATAACGACAACCTATACGGCGGTTTGCAACTTCCTGCCAAACTGCCCCACCCAGCCATCGAATGAGGTCGTAATTACGGTGAATGGGGTTGATAGCCAGAATTTAATCGTTAAATCTTCTGCCATCTCGGCAGATGTATCCCGAACCCAGCCCATTATAGTGGAAGGTACAGACGGGCAGTTTTTCGACTTAACCGCCGACGGCTGTACGGGTACTGTCAAATGGTCGGTTAATCAGAACGAAGACGCCAGTTTAACTGGTCTTAGGATCTCTGTACAAGCCAGTCAATCAGGTGGAAAGCTTTACACCTTTACCTGTGAAGTAGATAACTGCTCTAGTCAGTGCTCGATTCAATCGGGTGTGATTGTGCAGGTAAAGCCGGAGGAGAAACCCCCAGTCGATACCACGCCTGCCCGGCCAGTACTGGCTCTTTCGGCAGGCCCACAGTTTGGCGATGCAGCTAATTGCAATCAGAGTCAGACATTTAACTATAAACTGTATTCAACCAGTACTCAACTCACGACTGGAACGCAGCTGTACACAACCGATAAAGGCGACGATAAGCTAGCACCAAGCGCCTATTACACATTGGACAGTGGACAATGGATACACCTCAATAACCAGGGTAAGGTTGATCAACTCAACAACTGTGGCTGGACTTCAACTCCCTGCGGTACGCTGCCTAATGCCCCTTCCATCACCGCCGACCAATCCAGCCTTTGTCGGGGAGCATCGGTGGGCTTAACCGCCAGCGGCTGCGAGGGAGGCACCATTACCTGGTCGGACGGGCAAACAGGAAGTCGTATTACTGTTTCCCCTTCGAACGATACCAACTACACAGCTCGCTGCTCGGTTAAGGAAGGTTGTCCTTCCGAACCCTCCAATGAGTTGACTATTAGCATCAAAGGGGCTAAAAGTGAAGACCTTTCTGTTCAAACGGATGCTAGCTTCATTGCGTCAGGAGAACGCATTTTGGAAGGCACCGATGGGCAATGGTTCAGTTTGCGGGCTGATGGCTGCACGGGCACGGTCAAGTGGTTTGTCAATCAGCAGGAAAACAGCGACTTAGGCAACAATGCTACTATTTCGGTACAGGCGATCAAGGATGCCAGCCGTTTTTACACGTTCAGCTGTGAGGTTGACGGTTGTTCTGCTCAGTGTGCGTTGACGAGTGGGATCAGTGTGCGGGTAACCCCAGACGTGCAGCCCCCCGTGGTAGTGGTAACACCTAACAACTGGCCGCAGGCTGCTTTATCGAGTGGACCTACGATGGGGAATGCCGCCAACTGCGCTGATGGACAGACCTTCGATTATAAGCTCTTTACTGAAAACGGCCAGTTAGGTCTGGATAGTAAAGTGTATAGTTCATCCGATGCGACCAGTCCGGTGCCATCCCGTTATTTCACCCTCAAGGATGGCCAGTGGATACACACTACGGAGGAAGGAAAGGTTGATCAACTTCAAAACTGTAACTGGACCTCTAATCCCTGCGGCACCCTGCCCAATGCCCCTTCCATCACTGCCGACCAATCCAGCCTTTGCCGAGGAGCATCGGTGGGCTTGACAGCCAGTGGCTGCGAGGGAGGCACTATTACCTGGTCGGATGGACAGACGGGAAGCCGTATTTCCGTTTCGCCTTCGAGCGACACCAACTACACGGCTCGTTGCTCGGTTAAAGAAGGTTGTCTTTCCAGTCCCTCCAATGAGCTGACCATTAGCATCAAAGGGGCCAAGAGCGAGGACTTATCGGTACAAACCAGTGCTAGTTTTGCCTCTTCAGGAGGGCGAACCCTGGAAGGTACCGATGGGCAGTGGTTTGATTTGCGAGCCGATGGTTGTCCAAACACAGTCAAGTGGTTCGTCAACCAGCAGGAAGATACAGGACTGGGTATCAACAGTAATATCTCAGTGCAGGCCAGTGAGCAAGGTAAGCTCTACACTTTTAGCTGTGAGAGTGAGGGTTGTTCCAGCCAGTGTTCTACTCAGGATGGCATCAGCGTGCGCGTAGCTCAGGTGCCTCCAGTTGTGGTGGTAACGCCCACTAACTGGCAACAAGCTGCGCTGTCGAGTGGACCCACGATGGGGGATGCTGCCAACTGCGCTGATGGACAGACCTTCGACTATAAGCTCTACACCGAGAACGGCCAGTTGGATCTGGACAGTAAAGTGTATAGTTCATCCGATGCGACCAGTCCGGTGCCGTCCCGCTATTTCACCCTCAAGGATGGCCAATGGATACACACTACGGAGGAAGGAAAGGTTGATCAACTCAACAACTGTGGCTGGACTTCAACTCCCTGCGGTACGCTGCCTAATGCCCCTTCCATCACCGCCGACCAATCCAGCCTTTGTCGGGGAGCATCGGTGGGCTTAACCGCCAGCGGCTGCGAGGGAGGCACCATTACCTGGTCGGACGGGCAAACAGGAAGTCGTATTACTGTTTCCCCTTCGAACGATACCAACTACACAGCTCGCTGCTCGGTTAAGGAAGGTTGTCCTTCCGAACCCTCCAATGAGTTGACTATTAGCATCAAAGGGGCTAAAAGTGAAGACCTTTCTGTTCAAACGGATGCTAGCTTCATTGCGTCAGGAGAACGCATTTTGGAAGGCACCGATGGGCAATGGTTCAGTTTGCGGGCCGATGGCTGCACGGGCACGGTCAAGTGGTTCGTCAATCAGCAGGAAAACAGCGACTTAGGCAACAATGCTACTATTTCGGTACAGGCGATCAAGGATGCCAGCCGTTTTTACACGTTCAGCTGTGAGGTTGACGGTTGTTCTGCTCAGTGTGCGTTGACGAGTGGGATCAGTGTGCGGGTGACTCCAGACGTGCAGCCCCCCGTGGTAGTGGTAACACCTAACAACTGGCCGCAGGCTGCTTTATCGAGTGGACCTACGATGGGGGATGCCGCCAACTGTGACCAGAATCAAAACTTTAACTCCGCTCTCTACACCGAGAACGGCCAGTTGGGTCTGGATAGTAAAGTCTACAGTTCATCCGATGCCGACAATCCTGTGCCGTCTCGCTATTTCACCTTGAGTGATGGTCGCTGGATACACACAAGCAATGAGGGGAAGATTGATCAGTTGCAAAACTGTAACTGGCCTACTACGCCAACTGTAGATCCCAACCGGATTCGGTTGGTGACTAGCTTGAGCTATCGAGAAAGTAGTGCGGATCGGGTGTGCCCCGCGCCAACTACCTCCATAAACTCCCTCTATACCACGCATGACGACATGCAGCGAGGGGCTCCAGCTTATGCCAATGAAGATGGATCAGCTAATTTGACCGACGGGTTCTACAAAACGCAGACACCAGACGGCGGCTGGTTGCAGGTCAGTAATGGACTTATTGAAGACTTTGGCATCTGTTCGGCTGATCAGTTAGCAGGTACTACACCAACAACACCAACGACTCCATCTGATCCTAACCCCGTGGTGACCAACAACTGGCAGCAAGCCGCCCTGTCAAGTGGACCTGTGTTTGGGGATGCCGCTAACTGTGACCAGAGCCAAAACTTTAATTCGGCTCTCTATACAGAGAACGGTCAGCTGGGTCTGGATAGTAAAGTGTATAGTTCATCGGATGCTACCAATCCCGTACCATCCCGTTATTTTACCCTGAGTGATGGTCGCTGGATACATACTAACCAGGACGGCAAAGTGGATCAGTTGCAGAACTGTAACTGGCCTACTACGCCAACCACACCAGACCCTACCCCCATCACACCGACTGTAGATCCCAACCGGATTCGGTTGGTGACTAGCTTGAGCTACCGAGAAAGTAGTGCGGATCGGGTGTGTCCCGCGCCAACCACCTCCATAAACTCCCTCTATACCACGCATGATGATATGCAGCGGGGAGCACCAGCTTATGCCAATGAAGATGGGTCGTCCACTCTAGCCGATGGGTACTATAAGACTCAAACGCCTGACGGAGGTTGGTTGCAGGTCAGTGGTGGATTAATCGCCGATTTTAGTACTTGTTCGGCCGATCAGTTAACGGGGACTACACCAACCACAACGCCAACTACGCCCACAACATTCCCCACTGATCCGATCGATACCAGCCCGGCACGGCCCAAAGTGGCTAGTTCGGGAGGCCCCGTATTCTTTGGGTCAGCGGCTAACTGTGATCAGACTCAGACGTTTGGCACGAGTCTCTACACGGAAAATGGGCAGCTCTATTCAGGTATAAAGCTTTACACAACGGAGCGGGGAACGAGTATGGCACCATCGGCTTACTTTACACTATCCGATGGACGATGGTTACACGTCAATAGCCAGGGTGAAGTCGATCAGTTAGGTAACTGTTACTGGCCTGCTACACCCACAACTCCGACCACAACCCCAACGGTGACACCAACTGATCCTACGCCAACAGCAGACCCAACGCCAGGGACAACTGACCCGACTACGCCAGTCGACAATTGGGATCCGCAACCGTATGTAAATCAGAATGATCTGCTCAATAACTCGTATACGCCCTATCAGCAAAATACGGTCGATACGTCTGTGATCAATCAGAATCAGCAGCTATATGACCAGCAGCAACAGCAACAGTTTCAGCTGAATCTGCGGGATGACCCTAATCGACTCTATACGAATCCCACCTATTTACCCTATGACCAGATGTAAGGGAAAGTAATTCACGTACATCTGTCAGCTACTTTTTAAACGATGATGAAGTCTGTTTTTATAAAGCTATATCTCCTGATTGTCGCAGCACTGAACCTA
Organism: Spirosoma foliorum; assembly: GCF_014117325.1. Taxonomy (NCBI): domain Bacteria; kingdom Pseudomonadati; phylum Bacteroidota; class Cytophagia; order Cytophagales; family Cytophagaceae; genus Spirosoma; species Spirosoma foliorum. The sequence goes on from NZ_CP059732.1 coordinate 8,753,501, forward strand.
CTTGTTGTTCGACTATGTGTAGGGCAAGGTCAGCCTCATACAACCAACCCAACGTCATTGACCATGTTGGCTAAAGTGGAGAAATCCGGCGTCATTTTGCGCTGGTCGCCACTGAACTATGAGACCTGGCAAGCGGGCAATCAATTCGGCTATCAGGTAATTCGAACTACGTTTTGGCGAGATGGGAAACCAGTTGTTCCCCGTGAACGAACGGTTCTGACTACTCAGCCGCTACGTCCCTTACCAAAGTCGTACTGGGATGCCGCCGAGAAAAAAGACAAGTATGCCCGGGTAGCCGGTGGGTTGCTGTATGGCAAAGAGTCCATTATTACGCCCATACCAGATGCAAAAAAAGAACCCAATACCGAAAAAGAGCTTCAGAACGATAAAAACATACGGGTCATCCTCGCCTTGTTTTCGGCGGATATGTCGCCTGGGGTAGCGGTGGCTATGGGATTAAGGCTGGCCGACCGTACGGTAAAAGCGAATGAACGCTATGAATACCGGGTATTTATCCAGTACCCTGCCCTGACTCCGGGACAAGCCACGCCCGATACCGCTCGTGTGTTGCTGGCTCCGTCGGTGCCAACCATCGTTCCCCGTCCTGAACAGCTTACCTTCCACTATGCCGATAGCACCACCTTACTACGGTGGGATGCCGGAAAACCCATGACCTACTCGGCCTTTGTGGTTGAACGATCCGACGATGGCGGTAAACAGTACCGATCGATAAGTCCGCAGCCCCTGCTAGCCGCCCCGCCGACCGATTCCACTGGACCCTATGGATCAAAAATGGATAAAGTGCCCACCCTATATAAACATTACTACTACCGGGTACGGGGTATTACCCCCTTTGGCGAGTATAGCCCTCCATCGGCTTCGGTGGATGTCTTTGCCTATCGAACCGATTTGTCGGGACCTACCCAAGTGATTTATACCCTGCTGGATTCCAATAAAGTAGCCTTGCACTGGAATTTCCCCGATAGTCTGGCCCGAGACATCCGCGGGTTCGATATTGTGCGGGCCAAGGCGCTGGGGGGGCAGTACACATATCTTTCTAAAACACCTCTGCGACGTACCGAACGTGCCTTTGTCGACCTGAAACCCGAAAAAACCAACTATTACCGCATTGTAGCGCTTGACTGGGGCGGACACGAACATACCTCTTACCCGTTGCTGGTTCAACTAAGTGACTCCATTCCACCCGCCCGGCCCACCAACCTGACAGCCACGGTATCTAAAGAGGGCGTGGTCAATTTGCGCTGGAAGGCTCCCGACGACAATGATCTGATGGGGTTCCGGGTGTATCGTTCCAGCCAGAAAAACCATGAGTATAGTCTGATCACAAAAAAAACACAGACTCAGACCACCTTTACCGACACGGTGTCGCTCAAACAACTGGATAAATACATCTATTATTTTGTAGTAGCCCTCGACCAGCACTACAACCCCTCGCGCTCGTCGGATACGCTGCGAGTAAAACGGCCCGATGTAATTCCGCCCACAGCACCCGTTTTTGCCAACTATCAGCTAACCGATTCGACCATTCAACTGGCCTGGAAACTCAGTTCGAGTCTGGATGTTAGCCGTCATGTGCTCTATCGACGGACACTGCCCGATACTACCTTCCGCCCGCTGCTGACCTTTCCGGTTAACCGCCCGCTGCTGACCTATGCCGATACAGCCCTGAGCTATGGAGCCGAGTATGAATATGTATTGCAGGCCATTGATGAATCGGGGTTGACCTCCGGACGGGACTGCCGCATAAAGCTCCAGACTTTCTCGTCGGGTATTCGACCGCCGATCCGGGATGTCCAACTACAGGCCGACCGGGCGAAACGACAGTTTGTCGTTCACTGGACTTACCCGCAGAAGGCTATTAAGCACTACCTGATCTACCGTCAGCGCGGTAACGAACGCCTGTCGTTATACAAAGTTATTGATGGCAAGCTGACCCAGTGGATCGATACGGAAATCGTGCCCGATGTGCCCTATCAATACCGACTAATGGCCCTATTTACCGACAATGGTGAATCGAAACTCAGTGCCAGCTTTCCGGCCATACTACCGGCGAAAGAGTGAAAGAGCGAATGAGAGAAAGAGCGAATGACCCAGTTGGATTTCACTCTTTCGCTCATTCACTCATTCACTCATTCACTCATTCACTCTTTCGCCCATTCACTCATTCACATTACCCTCCCCATGACTCGTCTTTTCCGTATTCTGTTTCTGTTTGTTTGGCTCAGTGGGTTGTTTCACACCCTGCGCGCTCAGAATTATCCCGTTCAGGCCACGCCCATCGTCATGCCACCCTATTCGCTGAACTGGACGGACTATACCACCAACGAGCGGATGCTGCGGGTCTATCTGCTACTCAAAGACCTCACCAAACCCCAGGTCCAGGTGGCCCTCCATCTCCACCTACAGGGCGTGGGCATTGATATTCATACCCGCGATGGGTTCCTCCCTTCCCATCCCCTCACCCTGCTCCCCGGACAACCCGTTACCCTGACCGGGCCCGAACTGGCCGAGTATTTTCAGCCCCAGAATCTGGATATCCAGGGACTTGATCCGGCCTTCCTCTATCAGGGCGGCCAACTCCCCGAAGGACTCTATTCCTTCAGTATCGAAGCCTATGAATACGACCGGGGACGACAGGTTTCCAATACCGGAACCGCCCTGTTTTCGGTGTTCCTGGCTTACCCGCCCCTGCTAACGCTGCCCAAAGCAAACGCCCAACTCACCGCCAGCCAGCCCCAGCAACAGTTGTTTCAGTGGATGCCCCGCAACACGGCCTCCCTCAATGGCGTGGGCCAAACCCTCTACCGATTCCGGCTCTTTGAGCTCTGGGACGATCAAGACCCCAATGTGACGGTGGGGAGTCTACAGCCCCTCTATGAGTTCACCACCCCGCAAACGGCCCTCTATTATGGCCCCGCCGAACCGCCCCTGGTGCCCGGTCGGCGCTATGCCTGGCAGGTGCAGGCCCAGGATTTGCGGGGCCGCGATGGGTTTATCAATCAGGGCTATAGTGAGGTGGCTTCCTTCACCTACGGCAGCCCCTGGAACGCTACCGACAACCTGACCATCAGCCCGGTCGCGGCTGATCAGCTGCGCATTGGCTGGCCTAACCAGCCCTCTGCCACGGGCTATCGACTGCGCTGGGCGGTGGTTGATCCGAACAACGGAGCGCTTCAATGGCAGCAACAGGAGGTCGTTGGCAATGGCCTCTTACTGACCGACCTTAAACCCGGTCAGGCCTACCAGTTTCAGGTACAGACGCTCTATGGGGCCGATCAACCCTCGCTCGACTCGCCCCTTCAGGCCTACAGCTTACCCGGCGAGTATACCCCCGATTGGCTGCGTTCGGCTTCGCTGGCCACCGCAGGCAGCACTACTGGAGCCGATGAGAGTCTCTCTATGGATACGCCCATCACCGTGCCCTTGGGCGGAACCTCCACCAGTCTGCCCAAACTCGATGAGAACGCCACCACCGATCAGCTCCGGGAGGCTATCAATGCCAAAGAGCCCCAGTGTAACCAGATTTACAACGACTTCGTATGTGGACGACACCCTCAGCTCACGGTTCCGCCCGATATTCCGATTCGCTCCGAGCTGAAAGCAGGCGATGCGATTGGGGTGGGCGATGTTCGACTGATTCTGACCTCGGTATCGCCCTTGGGCAACAGCTATTTTCAGGGGGCTGGGCTCATCAAACTGCCTTTCATGAACAATGTGAAGGTGGGCGTCAGTTTCGATCGGATCAAGGTCAGCGAAGGCGGCTGTGTGGTGGATGGGCAGGTCAAAGTGAGTGGGGTGGATGTGGCCCTGCTGGATGCTGACCTGCGGGCTAAAGTACAGGCGACCTACAACAGTCTGGCTGCGGGCATCGATGCGGCCACGGCCCTGATCAAAACACCCACCGAGTTGATGGGCGAAACCCGCCAGCGAGCCGCCGAGTTGCTGGCCGACCTGAAGGGCCAGGCTCCTACGGCGGCCCAGCAGCAGAAGCTGGCCGAACTGGCCAAAGTAGCCGAAGCGGGTCGGGCCGCCTTCCAGCGTCGGCTGGATCGGTACGTTCAGGAAGCGGGGTCTACGGCCTCTCCGGCGGTGCTGGCGGCTCTGGCCGACTGGCAGGCGGATCTGACGGCGGTACAGACCGCCCTGGGGGTAGCCAAACAGGCCAGCACCACTGGGTCCACGGCTGGCCTCACGGATGCGTTGACGGTGTTGAAGAGTCAGACCATCGAGCAGACCTATCTATCGGTGCAGAAGCTGGTGGAAGGACCGTCGGGCTCGGATCTGGCCAATGTGGATTTGAGCAAAGGGGTGGTGGTGTTCGGTCCCGGTCCAGGCGTGGATGGGGGGACATTCGATAGCTGGAATTCGGCCCAGGCGGCCTGGGCGTCTCGCTACCAGAGTCTGGGGAGTGGTTACCGGGTAGGCTGGCAGGAATTGCCCACCCAGACGATTCGTCAGGTGAGTGCCCATCTGGAGCAGGCGGCTGGCATCACGGCGGATAAGATCAGTTTTTATGGGGCTGGCAAAACCCCGCTGAAAGCGACGCTGAGTGGCAACTCGTGGACGATTGATCTGCCAGCCGGCAGTGAAGGGGAAGAAGGCATTTATGCCTACTACAACGATGGGGTGCAGACACCCACCACCGTGGGCAAACTGCAAGTGGTGCGCTACGAGAATCAGCAGGAGAAAGTGAAAATAGTCATGGTTGGGCGAGCAGCCCTGGCCGATGGCGAGCGGGCCCAACTGGAAACGGATTTGAACCGGATTTACGGGGCATCGCAAACCCGTTGGGAGGTGACGGTGGACAGTTATCTGGCTACTGATTGGGACAGTGATAAAAACGGGTTGAATGCAGGAGACAATGCCACCCTGAGCCAGTACACAGCTGAGATGAACGCCTTGAAACGAGGCTATTTCCAACAGAACAATCAGCAGAGAGATACCTATTATGTATTTGTGGTAGCGGGTTTCTCGCCCGCTACCGTGCAGGGCTACATGCCCCGTGGGCGGGGAGTGGGTTTCATTAGCTCGGGCGGGAATCTGGCTCACACCTTGGCTCACGAGTTGGGGCATGGTGCTTTTGGGCTGGAACACACTTTCGATGAGGTGCCACAAGGCAGCATCGATAATTTGATGGATTATGGGTCAGGGAGTCGGCTGACTCATTGGCAGTGGCAACAGATTCAACATCCGGGCATCATCATCTCCTGGTTCGAGGATGCCGATGATGCCGCCCTACTGGCCGATGTGGCACCCAGAACTGCCAATACAGACTGTCAGGCACTAGCCGACCTATCCGCCTACCAAACCATACAACAGATTTTGTCGGTGGTTAATCTGGACTATGGAGCACTCACCCTTAAACGAGACCAGACCCGACTAGTCGATAAGACGACTTACTTCTACACCAACTGGTATGAAGAAGCCACCGGCCAAGCCCAACTGGCCTACTATGGGGATATTTATGGCGATGGCTCGGCTTACTGGTTGATCAGACCCAAGGCAGAGAGCCCAGCCGTGCATCGGCTATGGGTGCGCAAATTCTTGAATACGTGGGGCACTCATTATCAGTATGAGCTCTACTATTATGATCCTTCGATTAAAACGGGTACACCCTACTGTCGGTCATCTTTGGATGGTCTGCCCTTTGGTCAGAGTTCCGGGGGGGGCCTTAGCTGATGCGGGGGCGAGGTTATTTTTTGGGTTGTCGGCGGCTGCCGTTCTAGCTCCTTTAGCCGCTGAGGTAGCGGGTCAAGCGGCTGTGGATGGTTTGATAGCTCAGAAGTGGAAAGACTGTGGGCAGGCTATTGCGTTGGATTTGATGGTTCAGGCGATAGTATTATCAGCCCTTCATTCCAGTCAAAGTCCCAGTGAGTGGGGACATGAAATCTCACTTCCCAATGCGTTAGTGAGTTGTGGTACGTCCTTTCTGGACAACTGTGGGGATGCTTGTCAAGTAATTGCCAATGGAGCCGCTGGAGTAGCTGATGATTTGGTAAAGCAAATAGGTGAGGGTAAAGAGTTAGGGGATTTGGATTATCTTCGAGCTATTAATAAGGGAACTATTCAGGCAGCTATTGGGTTAGCTGCTGGCAAAAGTGTAGGCTGGCTGGTAACAAGTATCAGTAAGTTGCTAACTGCGAACCAAACTCTCTCGAAAGAATATACCACTGAGGAAGTACTAAGCTTACTAACAGAGCGATCAGCAATATATAATAGTGGCACTCTATATTCAGAGTTTTTTGATGGACAAGCCCTTGTTTTTCTTGATGATAAAGTTACACAGGTTGGTACAGGCTACCTTGAGAATGGTTTCATTAAATTGGAAATAAATGTTAAAATAGGTGATGAAGGGGCCAAAGTTGCCAAAGGATCAGATGTGTTTAACCTAATCCTTTCTCGTATTACAGAAGATAGTGGTCCAGAAGCAATAAAAGGTGTTTCAGGTACTTGGTTCAGTGGATTAGGCGATAATTTGGATACCTTTAATAATTTAATCCTGACCAAAGTAAATGTAGGAGTCATGACAATTGAGGAAGCTGCACTGAATACATTTACGGGAAAGATGGCTTCAAGAAATGGCTATTCAAAGGTTTTAAGTGTTGACGGTGCCAAGAATGTAGATGGTACATACAAATATGTCACATCTGTAAAGTTTGTAAAATAATGTTCAAAGTTCTCGTTAATAAGACTAATAACAGTCAACAGAAACAGTTTATTATACCTAAAAATCAGGGATATAACTGCGAAAGCTGGATTGTGATTACTATTAAAGGCAATCAGGAGTTCCTTATGGAGCGTTTTTGGCAAATGCCCAATATTAAAGAAGAAGAGTGGGAGTGGAAAACAAATTATGCTTTCCCTTCGGCGTTAATGACCGACTTTTTAAGATCTGACTATAACCTTGATGCTTCAAGCGAATAATTTTTAGTTATTCTGCTATCGGGTAGCGTGGCAGTCGTTGCTGACCTAGGCAACAGGTCAGGTGAGTGCGCATCTGGAGCAGGCTAATGGCATCACGGCGGATAAGATCAGTTTTTATGGGGCTGGCAAAACACCCCTCAAAGCTACGCTAAGTGGCAACAGCTGGACGATTGATCTTCCGGCAGGCAGTGAAGGTGAGGAAGGCATTTATGCCTACTACAACAATGGGGTGCAGACACCCACCACCGTAGGCAAGCTGCAACTGGTACGCTACGAGAATCAGCAGGAAAAGGTAAAAGTAGTACTGGTGGGGGGAGCTTCTGCTCCTGATGCGGGTAGCCTGCAAAGCAGTCTCAACCAAATCTATGGCCCTTCCCAGACAAGTTGGGAGGTGACGGTGGATACCTACTCAGCCACCGATTGGGATACCGATAAAAATGGGTTGAACGCAGGTGACAATGCCACCCTGAGCCAGTACACCTCGGAGATGAACGCCTTGAAACGAGGCTATTTCCAGCAGAACAGTCAGGAGTCGAATACCTACTACGTATTTGTGGTCGCGGGTTTCTCGCCCGCCACTGTGCAGGGCTACATGCCTCGAGGGCGTGGTGTGGGCTTTATTAGTTCGAGTGGGAATCTAGCTCACACGTTGGCCCACGAGTTGGGGCATGGTGCTTTTGGCCTGGAGCACACCTTCGATGAGGTTCCACAAGGGAGTACCGATAATCTGATGGATTATGCCTTAGGTAGTCGGCTCACCCATTGGCAGTGGCAACAGATTCAACATCCGGGCATCATCATCTCTTGGTTCGATGATCCACAGGATGCCGAACTAGCGTTGATCGATAACTTAGCTGGAGCTGTATTGGGTGCTGTGGTCGAAGTAGCTGTCCAACTCACCACTAATACCTACCAACGCTACCTCAGTCAGTACCCCACCGTCAACAAAGACGTCGATGTATGGAAAATTAAGTGGTGGCCCGATGTGGCCATTGCTTCAGCAGCCGGATTTGCCAGCAGCGGAGCGGGCAGTCTATTCAAATTCGTTCAGTTCAGTGGCAGTACTGTAGGGAAGGCCGCCCTTAAACTAGCGGTCGAAACCAGCACCGATTTTCTGATTGGAGTGGCCTCGGATGCGGCTCGGAAATACCTCAGTAAGGAGGACATTAACTGGACGAGCACGTTACTGACCAATCTGGTGAGCAGTGCTACATTCGGGGCTGTATTCAACTCACAGGCATTTGCTCGTTTCAAGACCAAAGTGCTGGCCACCTTTGGTCGAAAGGTAGCACCGCCGGTGGTAATTCCGGTGTATACCGAGCAGATTGTGAGTAAAGTTTTCTCGGCTCCCCGGAAGGTGATCGCTGGTTCGGTGAATCGGATCAGTGGGAAGGTGGGTCGATTCGTGAAGGCCAGTGATATTGAGGAGCGGGTGGTTCAGGCGGTGGATCAGGGAGCTATCTCCTCAGGCAATCCGTTGGTGGGCAAGCGGATCAGTGGAGAGTTTGAGGAGTCAGAGTCTTTGGTGGAGCAGGAATTGAAAGGAGAAGTTGGCGAGAGTAGCACCACGCCTTTACCAGCCGAGACCGACGCCGAATTAGTAGCGGAGGTTAACAAGGTGGGGAACTGGCTGAATAAGCTAGATAACTTAGGGCTTACCACTTTAAAAAGTGAAGTCAATCTACTTGATGAGGTTGCAAAAGCTAAATTCTTAGATGATTTTGCAGGGGCAAGTGATGATGTTTTGCGAACTTTAAACTCAGATATAGATTTAATTCGATTATGGAAAACATATAGTAGCCAATTCAAAAAAGTTGGATATGTAACAGAGACGGGTGCATTTATGACTTGCCAAAGTGTGTTGGATAATCATCCAGATGGTTATTTAGGGAATTTGATCAAAAAGGTAATGGATGCACCAGGACCAACTAATGCGGAGCAAGTTTTAGTCGGAGTTACACACCCAAGTTTTGAGGGGAAAGTATTTATGGGAAGGAATTTTAAAAGTTCTGAAAGTACCATGGAAATAACTTTTAAAACGGAAACAGCCCACCCTCTCATCCGTGACAGAATTAAATATATGGACTTTATTAGAAACAGTGTAACTGATAATACAGGTAAAGTTGTAAATGAAGGTTTAGCTAATAAGCTTCTTGATATTGATAATTTAAATAAATTGACTACAGCAGGCAGAGCAGGTTATCATGGAGAAGTTAGGGCTTTGAGTGATGCACTTTACGAATTAGAAAAGACTAGAGTAATCAACAATGAGACATTTTCAGAATTTGATCTTTTTATACGTAACAGTTCAGATAAGGTTATGCAAAGATGTCCTTGTTGTTTTCATATAACCCAGGGTGTTAAAGTTTTAGGAGGTAAGTAAAATGAAAGAGAGATTTTATTTTAATGAATTCACTAATTCATTTATTGGAGAGATTGAAATTTTAAATCAGAACATAGAGTTTGAAATAAAATCGAAAGAACCAGAATTGAATTGGGTGGAAATAGAACGTTTTGTTGCAGGCTTAGACGATGATTATATTCCTAAAATCAATGATACTTCATCTAAATTACTATTGGAGTTTATTAAGTTAGTCCCTTTTGGTGTACAGGAACCCTTTAGCTCTTATGATTTTAGATTAGAAGCTATCGTTTATTATGGAAAAGTTAACAATCCTGTTTTTAGCGAGTTATCCGATGGTTTTGAGTTGGTTTTTAAATTATATCATTCCGACTATGTTGAATGTGATGACCCCTATGGCAATTATTTTGTTAAGGTAGATAATAGGCTAATTACAGGAGTACGCAGAGAACAGGTTTAATCCCCTTATTCTCTACATTTTTGGTCGGCTAATTTTAAGATAGTCAGAATCCTAAATTTACCATACATTATGAGTGTTTTTTTTGCCAGATTCTTGTAGATCATAGCCCAGTGTTGTTGCAAAAAGTGTTTTTGCTCTCTACTCTGTATATTTTTAATTATGTAAGGATATAAAATCGTTTTTAGCCACTCCAATTACTGGATCTTGCCATCGAGCTCATTCCAGTAAGTCCAAATTTTCCTCCATCTGATAAAACCATATACCCATCAATAGCCAAAATATCCTTTGCAGAATCAAGATTTTTTTTACTTATACTAAGTATACAAGAAAGTTCTCTTTTGTGGAACGAGATGCCGGTATAGCTTTTAAGACAGTAGAAGTTCGCCCACTATTACTAGCAAGAATAAAGTACAGTAAATTTTAGTAAAAAATGACTTGTTAGATGCTTTGCCACAAGCGATAATGAATACAGGACTAAGAGACATCTATAGGATAATTCTTTTCTTTTTTGGACCTATTCAGAAGTATAGGTCTTAAGTAAGGTTATATGCTCTTGAACAAAAATTAGGAATACCTATAGTTACATTACCTGCGAATAAACTTGAATAATTTTCTATGTTTTCAAAATATACACAAGGTACATGCCCTCCTCGTTGTGCTGCTTGTTGGTTTGTTACACAAGGAGTAAGAATGATTGGTAATCGTTAAAATTTGTTGGCTATGAAACCAATTCGTGTTCAAGGAGAAGAAATCACTTATATACGTGGCGTTCTTGATGATATTGCCACATACAAAAGTGAAATATTTGAAGGGATTACTTTTAATATTAAGGAGAATGGTGAAATTTGGGAATATGAATATCAAGAAGGCCACGCTAATGGCAAAGTCGCCCATTATACTAAGAATGGTAAAGTAATCTATATTGGTACTCAGCGTTTAGGAGCAGATAATGGATATCGATTAATTTATCAAAAGGCATACGGGTATTGGTTTTCTGTATACGACATGGGAGAACTAGTTGAGTTTATTGCGGTTGACAAAGAAGGTAAACGAAAAGAATATTCAAACATTAAAAAAGATAATTGGGGTACTTATTGCACCTATGATGACTGGCTAACTATGCGAGAATCTGAAGATACAAAGCCTTACTATGAAGGAGATTGGGACATTATCCCTTATTACAACCTGCAAAATGAACTCCGAACGAAAGTGATTCAAACCGATCAGCTTCCTTCTTCGGTTCGTTATGTGGCCGGGGCTGATGTGGCCTACAATGAACTTGAACGGCGAGTGGTAGCAGGGATAGTCGTGATGGATGCGCAAACTTTGGAAGTGGTAGATCAAGCATTGCATGAAGACGACGTCAACTTTCCTTATATTCCTGGTCTATTTTCCTTTCGGGAAGTGCCTCCATTAGTGGAAGCCTATAAAAAACTCTCCATTAAACCAGACTTGATTGTTTGTGATGGTCATGGAATAGCCCACCCAAAAGGCGTGGGAATGGCTTGCCATTTAGGAATCGAATTAAATGTTCCCACGATTGGCTGCGCCAAAAGTCGGTTAGTAGGATTCTTTGAGCCTGTTGACCTTCAACGCGGTTCGTTTTCGCCCTTGATCTGGGATAGCCAGGCTGTAGGTATTGCCTTGCGGACGCAGGACGCTATCAATCCAGTATTTGTTTCGGTAGGCCACAAAGTGAGTCTTGAAACGGCCAGAGAATGGGTGCTTCGATTAACTCCTCAGTATCGCTTGCCCGAAACAACCCGTGCTGTTGATCAACTGGTGAATCGGGTAATGAAAGAGCGAACGGAGTTGAACCTATATTTTCCAGATGAAAAATAAATAATAAAACAATCCAAGAAATTGATCGAGGTTAGTGCTCTACTAACCTTTTCGCTTTTTACCTTCAAGCAGGTTCCACCGGAGAGGAAGGCATCTATGCTTATTACAACAATGGAGTGCAGCCCCCCAGCACCGTGGGCAAGCTGCAAGTGGTGCGCTACGAGAATCAGCAAGAGAAGGTAAAAGTAGTACTGGTGGGAGGAGCTTCTGCCCCTGATGCAGCCAGTCTGCAAAGCAGCCTCAACCTAATCTATGGGCCATCGCAAACCCGTTGGGAGGTGACGGTCGATACCTACTTGGCCACCGATTGGGATAGTGACAAAAACGGGTTGAACGCAGGCGACAATGCCAGCCTGAGTCAATACACTTCGGAGATGAACGCCTTGAAACGAGGCTATTTCCAGCAGAACAGTTCAGGAGTCGAACACCTATTATGTGTTTGTGGTAAGTGGTTTCTCCCCGGCTACGGTGCAGGGTTATATGCCCTGTGGGCGAGGAGTGGGTTTCATTAGCTCAGGCGGGAATGTGGCTCACACCTTGGCTCACGAGCTGGGGCATGGTGCTTTTGGCCTCGAGCACACTTTCGATGAGGTGCCACAAGGGAGTACCGATAACCTGATGGATTATGGGTCAGGGAATCGGCTGACTCATTGGCAGTGGCAACAGATTCAACATCCGGGCATCATCATCTCCTGGTTCGAGGATGCTGACGATGCCTTGTTTGCTGATGCGGCCCCTACTATCACCCAACCCCAAATCGACCTGCCCGACCAACCTGACTGGTTTACCCAAACTACCTATCAACTCCTCAATCAATACACACCCTACTACTCAGCTACCCCTGCCCAACCCAAAACATTCATTACTACCGACAAGCAGAAGTTCACTGCTCAGGTCTACAGCTATAATTCGGGTCAGACGCTCTACTTCGAGTGGCAGGATGTTTCCTACTGGTACATCAATGGTCGGTGGGTTCTCTCCACTCGCAACTTAGCCACCGAACAGTTTTACTATTACGATAAAACTCAGCAGAAACTCATCAAATTCAACCCCAAGGGGTCGGAGTCCTTTGCTGAGGTAATGAATCGGCTGGGTCCGGGCCTGACCCGTTTTGCCGATGTGTGGCAGGGCGTGGTGTTAGGCACAGGTGGTGGCTTGCTGGCGGCTTCGGGGTCGATCTACCTGTTGATTGCCGATTTAAGTATCGGGGTGGGCACGGCTCATATCGATGCGTATCGGGCAGAGATTTCCCAGTTAGATGGCGGTCAGGAGTTTCTGGATGTGTACGACGATGTGAACGTAGCATTGCTGGTTTTTGCCGTCAGCAACGCTACGGTAAAGGGGGCACAAGCGGTAGCCCGGTTGGAGTCGGTACAGAGTCGTTTTGCTCAGGTGGTGAGTAAAATTCAATCGAGTAACCCGGCTTTGTGGGCTAAGGTGAGTGGTAAATGGGGCAGTTTGAGTGCTGGTTTATCCGAGCGAGCCAGTGGAGTGAGTGCCCGAGCAAAGGAGGCTTACGACACGTATGTGGCCAAATTCAAGGCAATATCCCAGAAAGTGGGGTTGGGAATAGATGTAGATTTAATTAATACATTTAAGAAGCGCTTAGTTATACGCTTGCAGAATACTACAGACTTTACATTGAGACATACAGATGATCAAATATTACAGATTATTAACAAGGGGAGAGAACTTAATCTTGCTGATAATGTAATTGACGATTTACTGTTTATTAGTTGTAGAGATGCTAAGCCAATTGATGCGGCACAGGTTATTCAGCAGATGGATAATTACGTCACCATTGTTTTGAAACGAGGTTATCCTTATAAATTTACTGACCTGTCTCAGTTTAATGCTTTTAAAACAGAACTTAAAACAGGCTTAAATGCTATTGGAGTATCAACATCTGATGTAAGAATACAAGGGTCAGCATTAAGAACACCTGATGCAAATGACGTAGACTTGGCAGCAATTATAACTGATATAGATTTTGATAATTTTTTAGTAAATAGATTTACGAATAGAATCACGAAAAACGGAACTCCAATTGATTTATCAGGGCAAACTAAGCAACAACTAGTAGACATTGCAAATGATTACAATTCTAACCCTAATCTGTACAATAATCAATGCAAGAGCTTTTCTAAAGCGATGCTGGAACGCAAAGCTAGTGCTTACTCAAGCGATAAAATTATACCTGGCTTCAAAGAGCTATATACATCCCTTAAAAGTGATTACCCTAATTTGAATATTGAAAATATTACTATCCAGACATCGGGAGGAACATTTGATTTACAACCGTATATGAATTTATGATTAACATAGAAATTGCCATATATGGCTCTATTCAAGGAAAAGGAATGGAAGATATTTTCTCTTCTTTGGTAACAATTTTTGACAAAGAGAATATGTCTTTGATCGAAAAAAAAGATGTATTACTATATAGAGATACTTTCATGGAATTTTCAATTGAAAAATTTCATGAAAATGACTTTTACTTTTCAGGTAGATATTATAAAGACGAAAGTAGTTTACTATCAATACTATTTAATATTTCTCAGAAACTAAATGAAGAAGATATTAGGAGTTCTTTTGATTATCAGTTAGAAGATAAAGAAGGCAATATTTTATCCGTAGAAAAGAGATTTATACCTCATCTCTGAATGAGGTAAGCGTAACATTGCTGGTTTTCGCCCCTGGGCAACAGCTATTTTCAGGGGGCTGGGCTCATCAAACTGCCTTTCATGAACAATGTGAAGGTGGGTGTTAGCTTCGAGCGCATCAAGGTCAGCGAAGGGGGCTGTGTGGTGGATGGGCAGGTAAAGGTGAGTGGGGTGGATGTGGCCCTGCCGGATGCCGAACTGCGAGCCAAAGTACAGGCGACCTACAACAGCCTGGCTGCGGGCATCGATGCGGCTACCGCCCTGATTAAAACCCCCACCGAGTTGATGGGCGAAACCCGCCAGCGAGCCACCGAGTTGCTGGCCGATCTGAAGGGGCAGGCTCCTAGCGCGGCACAGCAGCAAAAGCTGGCCGAACTGGCCAAAGTAGCCGAAGCGGGTCGAGCCGCCTTCCAGCGTCGATTGGACCGGTACGTCCAGGAAGCGGGGTCTACGGCCAGTCCGGCGGTACTGGCTGCCCTGGCCGACTGGCAGGCCCAACTCACAGCGGTACAGACTGCTCTAGGTGTAGCCAAAAATGCCAGCACCAATGGGTCCACCATGGGCCTGAGTGATGCGTTGACGGTGTTGACGACTCAGACCATCGAGCAGACCTACCTGAGTGTGCAGAAGCTGGTGGAAGGGCCGTCGGGCTCGGACCTGGCTAATGTGGATTTGAGCAAAGGGGTAGTGGTGTTCGGTCCCGGTCCCGGCGTGGATGGGGGAACATTCGATAACTGGAATTCGACTCAGGCGGCCTGGGCGTCTCGGTATCAGAGTCTGGGCAGTGGTTACCGGGTAGGCTGGCAGGAGTTGCCCACCCAGACGATTCGTCAGGTGAGTGCCCATCTGGAGCAGGCGGCTGGTATCACACCCGATAAGATCAGTTTCTATGGGGTTGGCAAAACACCCCTCAAAGCTACGCTAAGTGGCAACAGCTGGACGATTGATCTTCCGGCAGGCAGTGAAGGTGGGGAAGGCATTTATGCCTACTACAACAATGGGGTGCAGACACCCACCACCGTGGGCAAGCTGCAAGTGGTGCGTTACGAGAATCAGCAGGAGAAAGTAAAGGTGATTGCTGTAGGGGGCGTAAGTGTGCCCGATGCCAGCAGTTTACGCGACCAACTCAATCAAATCTATGGCCCCTCCCAGACCGCTTGGACGGTCGAGACGGACTCCTATGCTGCGAATGGTTTAGTGCCTTCAGCAGGATTTACCATGGAAGATCGGGCGTTTCTGAGTCAGTATACCGCTGAAATGAACGCCTTACGCAAGGCCTATTTTAACGACCATACCCGCGAATCCGATACGTACTATGTCTTTTTAATCCCGGGATTTAATCCCTTGACCGTTCAGGGCTACATGCCGCGGGGGAGTCGGGTGGGTTTTGTGCGTGGGGGAAGCGATGTGGCACGGACGCTGGCTCATGAGTTGGGTCATGGGGCCTTTGGCCTGGAACACACCTTCGATGAAGTTCCTCAGGGCAGCACCGACAACCTGATGGATTACGGCACGGCCAAGCGAACTACCCACTGGCAGTGGCAACAGATTCAACATCCGGGCATCATCATCTCCTGGTTCGATGAAGCGTATGAAGCTTTATAGGCCAATGCTGATGTACCCTTGATCAACTCATACTCACTAGTCTGATCTAATTGGCTAAAGCAACCACATTCTAATAGTTATAGATTAATTTTGTAACTACAAATAATAAAATAATCTTAAAATATATATTCAAATATAAAATATAAGTATATTTAAATTTTAAGCTTATAATTTTCCCTTATTATGAATCGTACTTCTACATTAGCTCTTACTCTGTTTTGGATAGGTGGATTATGGCTAGGTATATTCTCTTGTGCCAAAAAGGCAGATCCAGTGCCGATACCCACGGCAGGGTTTAGCTACTCCTCTACCGGTAACGGCTCTTTCAGTTTCACTGACGAAGCTAAAAACGCTGACACTTACACTTGGGATTTCGGTGATGCTTCCAGTCCTTCCATTGACCGTAATCCAGTTCATATGTTTGCTAAGAATGGTACTTACCGTGTAACCCAGACGGTAAAAAACGAAAGTGGTAGCAACGCCATAAGTAAAGATGTGTTTGTGTCCAGCTTCGCTAGTCCCGTGGCGCAATTTTCGGTAGTACAGGGAGTCGATGGGGGAATTACGTTCACTAATACAAGCCTCAATGCTGATACCTACCTTTGGGACTTTGGCGACGGAACCACTTCTACCGACAAGGTTCCATCCTCCAAAACATACACTAAAAATGGGCCTGTAACTATTTCGCTCACTGCTACAGGCAAGGGCGGTACCAACAAAACGACATTGAATGTCGATATCAACACCATTAAACCCATAGCTGACTTTATGTGGAGCGAGACAGGCGGTACAGTAACGTTTACGAATACCTCGAAAAATGCGAATACCTATACCTGGGATTTTGGCGATGGAAAAACGTCTTCTGAAGTAACCCCAAAATATGCCTACGCAAAAAATGGGAAATACACAGTTGTACTGACAGCTACCAATCAGACTAACTCTGTCAAAACTAGTAAAGAAATTAGTGTAGCAGGTCTTGCCAGTCTGGCTTTCGATGGTTGTGCTGTGTTGGGAGTCAAAACACAGGTAGCAGTAATAGCTGTTACCTACGATACCCAAGGTCGCCCATTAACCATAAAGGATGGTTTAGCACAGGAATTTAGTATCACGTATAAATCAATGACTCAAATTGATAAAATAACGTTGAAGACCTCTCCTTTCGATGTTATTCATGAATATACTTACACTAATGGCGCAGTGACGGGCATTGTTAAAAAGAGCAGCTCATCAGGGACAATTTTGGGCAATTATGCTATCTCCTACACGAATGGGGAGATGACAAAAATTAATTATACTCCTACCCAAACCAATCAGAGCTACACTGTGAATATGTCTTATGGAGCTAATCGTAACGTTTCGAAAGTTACTATTGTAAGTTTGGGTAAAGAGACAGTTCAAAGGCAATACACTGCTTTTGACGACAAGGTAAATGTGTATGCCCGAGGAGATATCTTCCGTGATCTTTTCCCTGTAGTCAACACATACTATGAGTTTCTTTGTACCAATAATCCAACAGCTGGAAAATACCCCTACTCGGGCGATGAGCTGAAAGATTTTACCATTCAGTATAAGGAATACAATGCAAAAAACCAGCCTACCATTTCTGTCTTGTCAGATGGCCCATCCAGTAGCGTTACCAACACCATGACTTACGATTGCTCTAAGTAGGGGATAACCGTAGATTTCTCGGAGCCAGCTAATGGAGTTTCAAAGAACTAATTAGGGGAGTAGCCGACATTTCGTACGAAATGTCGGCTACTCCCCTGATTAGTGTAATATCAGTCCAACTTAGGCCAACAGAGCGATTTATTTGAGTCCTGGTGCTATAAAACTCTTCGTTCCTAAATAGGCGATTGAGTTGGTAAGTCTAACCTGCGTGATTGATGAAAAAGATAATTTGTTTCAAAGTAACAGCAGTAGTTTCGACTAGTAGCAATAGTGTAAACTTAAATACTTAATACTCACAAAGTCTGGTTAACATTTATGTCTGTTACTAGATTTTATTTATGATTTAGCTAATTTCTTAGTAGATATCATTTCGCATTCGATAATCCGTATGGGCTGTAAACCAATCACGAACAGTAGCCAGGGTCTGGATATAAGCCTCGTTTGTTGCTGGTAAACTAGACTCACCAAACTCGTCGACCTGTATTGGGTAATCGACTATAAATGGAGCCAAAGATATCATTAACTGATAAGCGCAGTTAATACGAGCAGTAGGCGTAGCACCCTCACAATTGCTTTCGTTACTGTACAACTTCGTAACCAATACATCAACTATTTCTTTCTGACGCGTATAGAGCAGATCGGTCAGCGCGAATACCATAAAATTACTATTGACTACTTGACCCTTCAGCTTACTCACGAGTTGCCCCCGAAGGGCTGCATCGCCGAGACGAACTAAGGCTAGACGAATGGATTGACTAGTTGCGGCATCCAAACCAGGAGCAGTCAATAGTAACGACAGTCGACTTCGATCTGATTGATCTCCAATGAATCCTAAGAGTCGACATACTTCACTCAGGTTTTTTTGGCCTGATCGAAGTAATAATCTGATTCGCTGTACGACAACTGGAGTGAAAGTCTGCCGATTAACTTGTCTTAGTGCCGATGACACCGAACGAATGATGGTTGACTCATTGTCAGTTAATCCAGCTGTGAGTAGACTAAGAGCCTGCTGTTTTCCAGTTGTGTCGATAACTCGCTGACTTAGATAGGCCAGCGTTCTATAGGCCGCTTGCCTTACTCGGGTTAGGGTATCGCGAGTGGCGGGCTGGAGTTCGACTAAGGCAATTGGAGCCTGTCCAGGAAGTAGCAATGGCCGCATATCAATCGATGTCGATCTATCAGCACGAGCACTGTCTAAAATCTGTTTCACTAAACTGACGGGCTGGGAAAAACAATTGGTTGAACTTATAAACAGGAGACTAGCCAATGCGAGTTGGCTCCCAAAAATACAGGTAATACGTTTCATCAATCGGAGAAATAAAAACAAGGTCATTCAGGAATTACTTGCAGTCATACGTGAGCTAGTACTAACAGCAACTTGGTCTATTCTAAGGAAATACTAGTTGTAAATCCGTGTCAAAACTATAAACAAGTTGACCCGTAGCATCCAACAATCGTGCCGCCATCTTATAGCCTCCTTTTTGCCCTGTTGATGGAAGGGCCAACGTCAGGATTTGCTTCGTTGAATCGTAAATTCCATTCACGGTGTAGCTGCGACTATAGCCAGTCAACTGGAGTTGATAAAAGCGAGCTATAACGGTATCGAAATTAGCCGTTTTAAGGAAAATAGTTTCGCCAGGAGTGTAGCTGGCTTTGGGAGTAGTAATACCCATAATAAACGGTTTAGATCGATCGTACACCTGAACAGAAAAGGAGGTGTCCCGACTTAACTTGTTTTCCGAACGATTAAGTAGCTGTATTCGGTAGCGACCGGCAGGTAAGTCAGAGTCCAATTTTGCCGAAAACCCAGTTGTGGTAGTTCGTATTGCGTCTAGTTGTCGATGCTGGCTTTCATTACTCACCAACATGGTATATTGATAAGTAGCAGGTTGAATGTAAAGACCCGTAACACCAAGGGTATCACCTGCTCGAAGGTGATGCTGATCAAGTTCTTTGAGCTGAGGGCTGGGATAGCGTACCTGAAGGAATATGGCATCAGTCGATTGAACATCACGCACCCACACTTGCATACTATATCGACCAGGTGACACCGTAAATGGCAATTGAGCTTGCGCGTGAGTAGAGTCAACTAAAGTTGTGGTCAGTACGGTTGTCTGATTGGTTGGGCTAGTTAGAACGACACGGATATCCAGCCCGAAGGTGCCAAAATGGTGTCCAGTTAACCGAACCGATTCGCCAGCTTCCAGTGTATCGGTCGACAAGGCCGTCAGTTGAGGGACGGGTTGTTTTTCGAGCTTAACGTTTATTTGATAGACCGTTTTGGCTCCATTTTGTTCAGTTACGGTATAAAATACCGTTTTTGAGAAATCCTGAACGTCACCTGATCGGGGTACAACAGTGGCCCCGTCAGTCAGTGTCAGAGTAGGCTTAAGCTGTTTTAGATTAGTCAGATAAGGAACCTTAATTGTCAACACATGGGCACTTGAATCCCTGGAGGTAGCTATTACAGAAATGTCATTGAACGTAATAGCCAGCAATGGATTAGGTGTAGGCACTAACTCGTTGGTACGACATTGCAGGAATATACTGCCTATGAATAGGCTCAGAATTATCCAATGGGTGTGCTTTTTCTTAAACTTATTTGTCATTAATGGTAGGGCGGAAAGGGGATACCCTTTAGTTCTTGAGATTCCACCCTGCTAAGACGGTCTAATTGTCGAATTGTAACAACTTTACAGAGAAAATATACTTATTGGCTGGCCAGGTTTGTATCGGACTCCTACCTATCAATGCAATACATTACGAGCCTGATTACACCGTCAGAGCGCTTTTATTTTTGATGACTCTATTTTTTGCCTCGTTCCTTTTGTCAAAATAGGATAACAGCCTTTTGCTATTTTATGGATAGTGACCATCCCTATTATATTGCCTTGCTAAAAGGGTAAGGACACCTTGTCTATGCTTTAGCATTTTGTATAGTAAATAAATGCCTGGCGCCATCGTTTTACGCTGAAGCAGCGATATTCTCCCTCCGCTTCATAATTGACTTAACTGCGAACGTAACTATACAAGGTGGGTTTAGAGATATTCATCATTTCACAAATCTTCTTTACCGTAAGTTTCTTTTGCTGATACAGGTCAATTACTAATTGCCGTTTATCATCACTTAAGGATTTAGGACGTCCTCCTTGTCGACCTCGGGCCCTGGCTGCTGTTAAGCCAGCCATAGTTCGTTCTTTAATCAGATTACGTTCAAATTCGGCAAGTGCTCCGAACAAATGAAAGACTAGTTTGCCGGTAGGAGTGGAGGTGTCTATTGACTCCTGTAAACTACGCAGAGCTACACCTTCACCCTCCAAATAATTCATCCAGTCAATCAGGTCACGTAAGGATCGGCCTAAGCGGTCAAGCCGCCAAACTACCAACGTATCCCCCGGACGAAGTACCTCCTTTACTCTCTGCAAACCTGGTCGTTCAGTTACCATCCCGCTCACTTTATCAGTAAACAGTTTTTCACAACCGACCTGCCGCAAGGCATCTATTTGTAGATCTGGAGTCTGATCCAAGGTTGAAACGCGGGCGTATCCAATGAGCATGACAAGCTGACAGTCAAAAGGTAAAAAACTCAGTAGTCTGTAATATTACTTGACTAAGATTTCTTTACCAAGTTTTCTTACCCTTAAAATTCAGTTTTTAGTGGTGTTTGACAAGTTGTCAGGTGAGTAAAGAAAACCTAGGTTTTCTTTACTATTAAAAGCGCACGATCTCTGCTTTTACATTAAAGAGAAATAACATATTTATATTTTTAATTATATTTAGCTCGTTATTGTAATATATATAAGTAGTCCTTGAGAATTAGTTTGGATTAAATTGGTTAAAGTTGATGATCAGTTTTTTGCCCACGTTTGCCAGACAGCGATTGAGAGCATACCCTAAATCATCTGCGGTTGCATAATCTTCCGGCTTCAACCAGCCTCCTTTTAAGTGTCGCCACAAGGTTTCAGCGATGTTTAAGTGAGGAGAGTAAGTCGGCAAACAAGTATAGCCCACGGGCCTCCCATAGGGGACGCATCTGCTGAATGGATGCGGCTCGATGAACCCTGGCATTGTCTAACACTACCACCGTCAGTCTATGAATCGACAACGACAAACTATCCAGTTGTTGACCCACAAAGGCGGCTGTAATTCGTTGATTGGTGGTGGCCCAATGCAACTTGTTTTGCCGGCTAATCAAGCCCCAACAGTTCAGTTTAAAGCCCTTCTCAACCCGAATACAGACCTCTTCGCCGGGAAATTGCCAACCATAGGGCACATAGCCCGCACTACACACCTGCGATTCGTCGTCATAGAACAACTCAATGAGCCCCTGCTGGGCAAGGCCTTCCAGTTCCGCGAGTTGCTCTTTTTTGTAAGCATACACTGCTGGGTCTGGTTGGCCTTTTACTCGTCGACGAATGCGTTTGTATCGGCCATCAAGCTTTTTAAAAAAGTCCTGAACGTACTCTCACTGACGGGCTGGCTACCAGCCGAACGACTTGTTTCCCAGTCAGCTTTGGCTAGTTGGATTCGTTGGCGATTGGCTTTGACGGCTGCTAGTACAGCATCTGTATCGGTTTGCTTGGTCAATATGGGCTTTCGACCTCGTCCGGACTTAGTCTTGAGTCCGTCTAACCCACTGGTTTTGAATCGTTTCAGCCAGCTATTGACACTGACATGGCACATGCCCACAAGCTGGCCTACATCTGTTGAAGAGCGGCCGGCCGCTTTGAGCAGAATGGCCTAGCAGCGCGCTCGAAAGCTATGGTTATCATTGGTTTTTAGTTCATATTCCAAAGCGATTCGTTGTTCCTCGCTCAGGATCGGCGTGTTTACTCGTCCCATGAGGGCAAGTTAAAAAATAATGCAAACTATTTCTTACAGACTACTTATAATAATTTACTTTTTAATAAAAGATAAAGATTTATATTAGTGTTAAATAGAAGAAAATTATAATATGGAAAAAATTACAGCTAATGACTTTCGTCGACAAGTAGGCGAATATTTAAATCGTACATACTATGCGAAAGAACAATTTGTGATAATAAAATCAGGCAAACAAATCGCAGCTTTAGTACCAATTAGCATTCTAGAACGGTTAACACAATTAGAAGAGCCAGCTCAACCTTATGTTGTTGAAGATAAAGAACAGAGTGGGGCTGTCCATACCGATGTTTAGGTATAACTAACAAAGGGTAAAGTTGTGAAGCCGGGCAACGTTCCAAAACGAATCATAAGTGGGCTTTTGACAAGTTTATAATGCAATTACCGAACTGCAAGCTAAGGTAGACTAATCAGGACTTGACTTCTGAAGTTGATAGGGCTCCCTATAGTTAACAGGGACGCTTTATCTCAGCCTATGCGAGAGTGTTCAATAAAGTGTGTCAAGTTATGATTTGCTAACTTGACAATCAAATGGATATAAAACGGGATAAAAACGGCTTTGATTATGAAGCCTTTCGCCAGGAAACCATCGCTAAGATGCTCGCTGGCGAGAAAGAACTGACAGGCAAAGATGGTCTGTTGGCTCCATTATTGAAAGATTTGCTTGATGCTGCCCTATCGGGTGAGATGCAGCCGCGGTGGCGGACCACCTCACGTTGAGCAAAACCGGCCTAATCGACGCAACGGCAGCAAGGCCAAGCAGGTCAAGACCGGACATGGTCCAGTCGAGGTGGCCATGCCGCGTGATCGGGATGGCTCGTTTGAACCCAAGATCATCGGCAAGCGTCAAACGACCTTAGGCGAAGGCTTGGACAACCGCATTCTTTCCCTCTACAGCAAGGGCATGTCCTATGAAGATATTCAGGAGCACCTGGAGGATTTATATGGCTTGGAGATCAGCACTGGCCAGTTATCTGCCATCACAGATAAAATCCTTCCTTTAGTTGAGCAATGGCGTTCTCGCCCCTTGGAGCCAGTTTATGCCTTTGTGTGGCTGGATGCAGTTCATTTCAAAGTACGGCAAGACGGCAAAGTCATCAGCAAAGCCGCCTACAACATTTTAGCGGTTGAGCGCTCCGGCGCCCCGGTTACAAGGCCGGAAGGATTTGCTAGGCATCTACATTGGTGATGCCGAAAGCGCACGTTTCTGGCTCTCCACCCTGACTGATTTACAGGCTAGAGGGGTCAAAGACCTATTAATCTGCTCGATTGATAACCTCTCTGGGTTTGGCGATGCGATTGAAACAATCTACCCCAAAGCTGATGTGCAGCTTTGCTTGGTCCATCAGGTGCGCACATCAATGCGATATGTGGTCTCTAAGGACCAGAAAGCCGTAGCGGCTGATTTAAAACCGATTTATCAGTCGGCTACTGTGACCGGAGCAGAACAAAAACTGGCTGATTTTACTGACCGATGGGGAAAGAAATATCCATTGGTTGTTGAAAGCTGGCAACGTAATTGGCTGCGATTAACTCGTTTTTTTGAGTATCCCGCGGCTATTCGTAAGGTGGTCTACACGACTAATACGGTTGAAGGGTTCCATCGGCAAATACGGTGTGTAACCAAATCGAAAGGTGTTTTTTCGTCAGAGACAGCTTTATTAAAGCTACTTTACCTGACAACCCAACGCATCATTAATGGCTGGCAGTTACCCTTACAAAATTGGGCCGTTACACTCCAGCAATTGACAATATTATTTGAAGATCGTGTCCGAAATCACATCACGATCTGAGGAAATGACACACTTAATTGAACATTCCCGCCTATGCCGGCATGGCCGAATCGAAATACTACTGTCTCAATAATAATAACGCCTTAAATCGATCAATTGGAGGTTTAATTGAACGGTTTTAGTCGCTGATTACGACAAGTTCAGTTAATGATGGCAATTGGCCTTTTTGTGAACGATTGCAAATGAACTAGTTTATACAAATAAGCCAATATAGGTTACGTCTTAAAACAAGTTGGTTGCTTGGCTATTGACGCAACAAATCGAAGAAGGCAACATGAATAAAATGAGTTCTTAAGATGAGCTTCAACTGTTACCTTTGTTTGTACCTGCCTAAGACCCGAATGTCCTGGCAAAATAGGATACCATTTCTAGCAGGCCCATACCTTAATTCAGAGGGTGTCTCTTAGGGGTGTTAATTTTCGTAAGATCACCTCTCTCTATCTAGTCAGATTAGCAGCCTGATCATCGTTAAATTTCGTAATGGAAGAGTTTAAGCAATACCCAGAACTACTTCAACGGGTTAAACAACAGATTCAACAGGCTCAAGTTAAAGTAGCTACCTCAGCCAACCAACAACTCTTACTCTCCTATTGGCAGGTGGGTAGTTTAATCCTGTTTTTTCAACAGCAACAAGGCTGGGGAGCCAAAATAATTGATCGTCTTTCAACTGACATTCGCCAAGCGTTTCCGGGGGCTGAGGGCTTTTCAACCCGTAACCTGGGCTACATGAAGAAATTTGTGATGGCTAATCTGCCCTTAATTTTGCAACAGGGTGTTGCAAAATTACCTGAATCCACTCAGGAGGCCATTGATGTAGCCCCCATTTTAGACAATGCAGAAAACTTTGAGCAACTTTTCTTGCGCTCAGTATTGTCCAAAATCACCTGGTCACACCATATTATCCTGCTAGATAAAGTTAAAGACCCAGCGCAACGAATTTGGTATATCGAACAGACGTTAACAGGAAGTTGGGGACGAAACGTACTTCGCCATCAAATTGAAATTGATTTGTACAAGCGTCAGGTAAAGACACCCAAACTGACCAATTTTGAGCATACCCTGGCTAAACCTCAGTCTGATCTGGCCACTCAGCTATTGAAAGATCCTTATGTATTCGACTTTGTGGTAGCCACAGCCAAAGCTAAAGAGCGCGATGTGGAAAGCCAGTTAGTTCAGCAGGTGAGTAAGTTTCTGCTGGAATTGGGCCAGGGCTTTGCCTTTGTGGGCCGCCAATATCCTTTGAAAGTAGGGGATGGGGAGTACTACATCGATTTGTTGTTTTACCATATTCGCTTGCGTTGTTACATAGTCATCGAACTAAAAGCCAGAGACTTTGAACCGGGGGACGCTGGCCAGATTAACTTTTATGTGAATGTGGTCAACGACTATCTTCGTACCAAAGAGGATAATCCAACGATTGGTTTACTATTATGCAAAGGCAAAAACCAAGCGTTGGCGGAGTATGCCCTGGCTGGAATTACGAATCCTTTAAGTGTCGCCGATTATGAATTAACGAGAGCGGTACCTGAGGAATTGAAATCCCAACTGCCCTCCATTGAAGATCTTGAACAGGAATTAAAAAATGAAGGAGAAGGGCTGGATTAACTCACACTCATACTACATAGAAAGAAAAATCGGTAGACTTTCCATAACCCCTTTTGGGAGGGTTTCTTGAACGATTTTCTAAATGGAAGATTTGCATACAAATATCTGATTAATAGCAAATTAAGGATCCAATAAATTGTATTGACTTGCCTTTTATTGGACGAAAAATAAGTTGACCCGTCCTAATTTGTGTAGGGTGATTGCACGAAAAGCTAAGTTAGCCATCTTTGACAGATGGACGTAGCCGAATTGTTTTTTGAGATTGATGATCCCCGCCAAGAAGGAAAGTGTTTTCACCAGCTAACCGATATTCTAATGATCGTACTTTGTGGATACTTAGCTGATTGTGAGGGATTTGAAGAGGTTTATGATTATGCTTGTGATAAACAGGAGGTGTTCCGTGAGTTTTTGGAACTACCCTGCGGGATTCCTTCGCACGATACCCTAAATCGGGTCTTTCGCCGACTTGAGCCCACCCAGCTGGAGACTTTGTTAACCAATTGGGGCAAAGAAATTGTTGACCTGCTGACCCAAAAACAGCTTATCATCGACGGTAAACAACTGCGGGGAACGGTAGAGGCTGGCCACAAACAAGCCACCGTTCAGATTGTCAGTGTCTGGGCCGAGAAAGAGCGGTTGTGTCTGGCTCAGAGCCAGATAGCTACTAAAACCAACGAGATCAAAGCGATTCCTGATTTGTTAAAATCGATTGACATCGCCAGTAGCGTGGTTAGTATGGATGCCATTGGATGCCAAAAAACGATTGCCAAACTCATTATCGATCAGCGGGCAGACTATCTCATTGGCTTAAAGGCCAATCAGGACGGCTTATATGAACAAGTGGTCGATTGGTTCGAGCGAACAAAGCCTTCCTTACAAGCCGATATAAGCCGGGATTTGGGCCATGGGCGAGCTGAAAAGCGGGCTGTATTCGTAAGCGAAACACTGGACTTGATTGATGCCGCAGCGGGGTGGGTAGGCTTAAAAAGCGTCATTTATGTGGAGTCAACTCGTTGGATCAATGACAAAGAACAGCGCAGTACACGCTACTATATCAGCTCACTAAGAGGCTATTCAGCCGCTCAGATGAGTTGCTACATTCGTCGGCACTGGAGTATTGAGAATGAGCAGCATTGGCACCTTGATGTCACCTTTGATGAAGATGGGTGCCAGGTCCGGAAAGACCATGCTCCGCGTAATTTGAGTACGGTTCGTAAGTTGGCCTTAGGCTTAATTAGTCGTGACCCGGCCAAGATGAGTTTGAAGCGTAAGCGAAAGAAAGCTGCCCGAGACGATGCTTATCTAATGACTCTATTGAGCCAACTTAACGTTTGATGCAATTACCCTGTAATTTGTGTTGACCGTTTGTTGGTTATCCATCTTTTTATTAACCACCAATTTATACCCTAATTTAACATCCGCCATATCCACCGTCTGCTTTTGGGGATAATAATTCTTCCATCTCCGCTTCAGCTTTTTCTCCCCGTTGTGTGCCTGATCCGGTACGAGCATGTCACAGCTCAAATGTGGGCGCTTATAGTTGTAAAGGAAAACCGCTTGCTTAAGCACTAACTCGGCCTGGGCTAACGAGTACACTCCTCGGTGAACTAGATACTCATTCTTGATGATCCCATTTATCCTTTCAGCAACTGGATTCTCCAATGGATCACTCGTCTCGGTCATACTGATTTGAACATGATAGGCGTCCAGCAGCGTGGTACAAATGGCACTACAGTATTGAATTCCCCGATCACTATGGTGAATCAATGCCTTGGCCGTTCATCGATTAATTTTTTTCAGTGCCATTTGAAGGGCGGTTTTGCAATGAACAGCACCTAAGGTCGGTGCTACACAATAGCCGCACAGGCGGCCCTGCCATGATTCGCTTGGAATAAGCATCGGTCACGAACGAGATATAGAGACATCCATATTGAGTAAGCCAATAGGTGATGTCCGATACCGCACCGGCGGCCCGGCCACAATTGATTGGGCCTTTCCACCACTAAGTCCTTTATTAAATTCGGGTATTTACGGAACGGATGACCCGAAAAGATAGTCCTCATCTTTCGCCTTATCGTGCTGATTAACAGTCAATTAGCTGCTAGAAGTTCAAAGAAGCCATCCCGGCCCATCTTTATTCCGCACCGGCGGCCCGGCCCTTTCCAAGAACTCGTTCTCCAACATACTGTAGAGCTTTCGACCGCCAATACGTGGATGATCCTGGCGAACCTTCTTGACTAGTTGTAGTATGTCAGCGTCGTAGCTCACCGGGCCCGTTTACCGTTGCCAATATTGATAGTAAGCCTGTCGGCTAAACCAAGCGCACTCTCTAACTGCCGAATCGAAATGTTGGGATAATTCGTCAGCATAAACCGGATGGCTTGGTAACGGACTTTTTTTAATATCGACCCCCAGTTCATGTTTAGCCACTGGCACCAGAGTCGAATAATAAAGGGTTTTAAAGTTGGCCGTTTCCAGTTCTTCTTCGAGCGAACGCACCTTGGCCCGCAGTTGATTGACTTGATCTTCTGGGGTAGAAGCCCGAGTTGACTTTCTTGAGAAAGGGGACAACAAATCAGGGTGAGTTGAGGCAGCTTGCTTCTTAACTTTGGCTTCCTCTTCGATTTTCCTGATCCAACGCAGTACTGTTAGTCGATTGACTTTATACCGCTCAGCGGTCTGGTCAATGTTGAGTTGGCCGAGCAGAACGGCGGCCACCATTTGGTGCATGACAGATTTAGACTGTTTCATGCGTAGTCTAACAAGTCACAGTTTTAAAACATGGTGTTCTGAATCGCCACCAATTTTTCCAATTTTATCAATTTTTCTAATGGCTACTGATTGGATTTAGACGATTTGGTCCGATTAAGTGATAGGATGTAAGATAAGTGCACGAGGGATACTCCTTGTAAACGCTTTTTACCGAGTTGGCTCACTATAGACCCAACATCTCCATGTATTATTTACTCGAAATCACCGCCCAACTGGAAGAAACGCTTATCTATCGAAGCAAAGGTGTACGTCGTCAAATGAAAGTGGACAAAAGGGGTGAAAATGAGAAGAGACAATTCAGTAAATTGTTTCACTCAAACCTCCTTAATTATGTCCAATTCGGCTAAAACCTCCAAAGCCAAGCGCACAGCCTCGCAATCTCCCACCTCTGCCGAGCGCAAGCCTGCTTTATCCATCATCAAAGACATTCAGCGACAAACCCGACGCCAATACACCGCTGAAGAAAAGATTCGCATTGTGCTAGAAGGCTTGCAAGGCGAACAGTCAGTAGCTGAGATCTGTCGGCGGGAAGGGCTCAACACCAACATTTATTACCGCTGGAGTAAAGAGTTTCTCGAAGCGGGTAAGAAACGACTGGCGGGTGATACAACTCGAGAAGCCACCGCTCCCGAAGTGCAGTCCATCAAGTCCGAAAATGAGGCTCTTAAACAGCTGGTAGCCGAACTGAGCTTAGAGAATCGGGTATTAAAAAAAAAGCCTTAAGGCCGACGATTAACCCCGATCATCACATGACTCAGTCCGAGAAAATGGAGATTATAAGCTTAGTCGAACAGTCACCCATCAGTGTAAAGGCCACGTTACAGGAACTGGGGATCAACCGAGCTACTTTTTACAGCTGGTATAAGCGTTATTTAAGCGCTGGCTTTGATGGCTTGGCCGATCAACCTTGCCGTCGTACAAGCATCTGGAATCAACTACCAATCGGCGAAAAAAATCGGATTGTTGAGCTAGCTTTAGATCGACCTGACCTTTCCAGTCGCGAACTGGCTTGCTATATCGTTGATAATGAGCAGTGGTTTGTCTCCGAATCCACCGTTTACCGGGTTCTCAAAAGTCGGGGGCTAATCACTACCCCTGCTTATCGGTTGATGGAAGCGGCTGACCACTTCTATAATCCGACCACGGCTCCCAATCAACTCTGGCAGACTGACTTCACCTATTTCAAGATCAAGCACTGGGGTTGGTATTATCTGTCGACGGTATTGGATGATTATTCTCGGTACATCTTAGCTTGGGAATTATGTCCGGGCATGCAAGCGACAGATGTAGAGCGAACCGTGCAAGCTGCTCTGAAAGCGAGTAGTCTGAAAAGTGGTCAGCGGCCTCGTATGCTCTCCGACAATGGTTCGGCTTATGTATCTCGCTATCTAAAGGATTATCTGAAAGGAGAAAGCATCGATCATATTCGTAGCGCTCCCTTTCATCCGATGACCCAAGGAAAGATCGAGCGGTATCATCGATCCATGAAAAACGTGCTGTTATTAGAACACTACTATAGTCCGGATGAGTTGAGAGAACGCCTAACGGAGTGGGTAGACTATTATAATCATCAACGCTACCATGAATCACTGGACAACGTACGGCCAGCCGATGCGTACTGGGGCCGTCAAGAGCAGATCTTGGCTAGTCGGCAAAAAACGAAGCAGCTAAGTTTGTCCCAACGCCGGAAAAATCATATTTTTCAGCGAGCCCAAAGTGGCTAAAACCATCTCTTCTCTTTTCACCCGCGTCTGTCCACTTTCATTTGACGACATACACCTTAGAGTAATTATTTAATGGACGTATATGTGGCTGATAGTCAGTATTTTAATACATACTTTGTGCTCGGTGAAAACGTTCACGAAAACGCTCATTTTCTAGGGGAGTTCACAACTTTTATCCTGCCCAGCTCTCCCGATCCAGACTTCGGTATTGAATGGCTTCGGCGAGGTGTTCGATCTTTATTTCGTCAGAACCGGCTAAATCGGCAATCGTGCGCGACACTTTCAGAATACGATCGTAGGCACGGGCAGATAGGCCCAGCCGTTCCATGGCTGTTCGGAGTAAGGCGCGGCCTGCATCGTTGATGATACAAACTTCTTTCACCATCTGTGAGGGCATCATAGCGTTGCTGTAAATACCTGGCTGATCGGCAAAACGCGTTGTTTGCCGTTCGCGGGCCTTTATGACTCGTTCACGAATTACTTCACTAGGTTCAGCGGGCCGGTTGGCTGTCATCTGATCGAAAGAAACAGGCGTGACCTCGACGTGTAAATCAATCCGGTCGAGGAGCGGGCCGCTGATTTTAGCCAGGTATTTCTGAACAATGCCCGGCCCACAAACGCACTCTTTTTCGGGATGGTTGTAGTACCCACAGGGGCAGGGGTTCATGCTGGCAATAAGCATAAAACTGGCGGGAAATTCCACCGCCCACTTCGCTCGTGAAATGCTCACTTTTCGGTCTTCGAGCGGCTGACGCATCACTTCCAGCGCCGAGCGTTTAAACTCAGGTAATTCATCTAAAAATAAAACACCGTTGTGTGCCAATGAAATCTCGCCCGGTTGAGGAAAGCTGCCGCCACCCACCAGCGCTGCGTCGGAAATCGTGTGGTGAGGTGAACGATAAGGGCGAGTTGCAATCAGGTTGGCACGAGAACCAAGCTTACCCGCAACGGAGTGTATCTTGGTTGTTTCCAGAGCTTCCTGTAGCGTTAAGGGGGGTAAGATGCTGGGTAAGCGTTTGGCCAGCATGGTTTTCCCGGCACCCGGAGGTTCAATCATAATGACGTTGTGCCCGCCTGCTGCCGCAATTTCCATCGCCCGTTTGATGTTCTCCTGCCCCTGTACATGCGAGAAATCGACTTCGTATGCATTAATCTGGCTCATGAACAGGTCCCGAGTATCGCTGACCAGAGGTTCAATGTCTTTTTTGCCTTCGAAAAATTCGATGGCCTCCTGTATGGTTTTTACGCCAATGACATCCAGATTATTGACAATGGCCGCTTCCTGCGCATTCTCAATGGGAAGTACGAAACCTTTGTAGCCTTGCTTGCGGGCCTCGATGGCAATCGGTAGTACGCCTTTAATAGGCCTTAACGTCCCATCAAGGGCCAGTTCGCCCATAATGACGTAATCTTCCAGGCTACGACTAGTTGTAATTTGCTCCGACGCCTGCAAAACGCACAAGGCAATTGGCAGATCATAGGCTGAGCCTTCTTTTCGAATGTCGGCGGGAGCGAGGTTAACGACCACTTTCTGGCGAGGCATCCGGTACCCGAAGAATTTCAGAGAGGCTTCAACGCGCTGTTCGCTTTCCTTAACGGCACTATCCGGTAGTCCAACCAAATGAAAATGCAAGCCTTGGGCAACAACAACCTCAATGGTAATTAAACTGGCATTGACACCGTATACGGCTGCACCAAACGTTTTGGCTAACATAGTAGTAAGCAAGTAAACAAATCAGGAGAATGGGTTTCAAAACTACTGAGTCGATAGCCAATAAAAAAATCCTTATCTAAATCTTCTCAGCTATTCGGAGCTTGGCACTCCGGGCACGAGGATTACGGGCAATTTCCTCGGGCGTGGCTTCAACAGGTTTGCGGGTTATGGATTGCAACGGCTTGATGTCGTTGCCAAACAAATCCTTCTCGACTTCGCCCTGAAATTTACCCTTGTTGATGAAATTTTTCACCAATCGATCTTCGAGTGAGTGATACGACATAACCACCAATCGTCCACCTGGTTTTAGAATGTCGGGTACCTGCTCTAAAAATTCCTCCAGCGCCTGTAATTCTTCATTTACCTCAATGCGTAATGCCTGAAATACCTGCGCAAAAAACTTGTTCTCTTTGCCCCGTGGCGCATAGCGTTGCAGGGCTGCTTTCAAATCATTAACGGTCTTGAGCGGTCGATTCGAGCGGGCTGATATAAGGGCCGCTGCGGCCGTTCGGGCGTTGATGATCTCGCCGTACATACCCAGAATGCGGTGCAACTCTGGCTCCGAATACTCATTGACAACCTGCCGGGCAGTTCGGTCAGCATTCTGGTTCATGCGCATGTCGAGATCTGCGTCGAAACGGGTCGAGAAACCGCGTTCGGGCGTGTCGATCTGGTGCGACGAAATCCCCAGATCGGCCAGAATACCATCGACCTGTTCGGCTTTGTAGAGTCGGAGGTAGCGTTTGATGTTGCGGAAGTTCGAGGCCACAAACGTCAGTCGGGAATCGCCAATAGCCTGGGCATTAGCGCGGGCGTCGGCATCCTGATCGAAACCGAACAAACGACCGCCCTCCAGTTGATTCAGAATTTCACGGCTATGCCCACCGCCACCGAACGTAATATCGACGTAAGTGCCGCCGGGTTGCAAATTCAGCCCGTCGATACAGGCCTGTAATAAAACGGGTTCGTGGTAATTGCTCATTCAGAAACTAACCTTCTTTTGTGGTCGTTGTTGGTTTTGTCAGTCCGCTTTTGCGTCTTGATCAACCTGCTAAAAACATGAAAAAACTCCTTCCTATCGCTGCCATTGCCTTATTGTTGTTACCAACAATAGGTTTTGGTCAATCAACAACTGTCAAACCTGGTACGTATCGGGCTGTTCTGAAAACCCGTGGGGGTGATTTACCATTTGGGCTGGATATTAAGCCTGCCGCGAACGATCCTAAAACCTACACCGTGTTTGCCCTGAATGGCAACGAACGCCTTCCGATGGACCCAGCCACCATTGAAGGCGACTCCCTGCGGATACCGATGGCCCTGTTTGACTCAGAATTGGTTGCAAAGATAGAAGGTAATATGCTAAGGGGGGTATTTCGGAGACGGCGAGTTGCGTTGCCTTCTCAAACGTTACCGTTTGAAGCCCAGCATGGCGTAACGTATCGCTTTACACCAGCCGAAGAATCTACACGCGCCGTAACCACCAACCTAACGGGGAAATGGGCTACGGATTTTGGTAGCAAAACCGGGAAAGTGGATACGGTCAATGCAGTAGGCGTATTTGATCAGAAAGGTAGCCGACTGAGCGGTACGTTTCTGACACCTACCGGTGATTATCGCTATCTGTCGGGCGCTGTTGTGGGCGATAGTCTGTTTTTGTCTTGTTTCGATGGTTCACATGTATACCTGTTTAAAGCGAAGCACGATCCGGCGACGAAAACACTCAAAGGAGGTTTATGGGCGGGCATTGCGGGCTACGAAGCCTGGGCCGCTCGATTCGATCCGAAAGCTGATCTTCCCGATCCAGCCAAACTCACGTATCTAAAACCCGGTTCAAAAACGCTCAACGCTTCATTTCCTGAACCGAACGGCAACATCGTTTCGTTATCCGATGCTCGGTTCAAAAACAAAGTAACCATTGTGCAAATCATGGGATCGTGGTGTCCGAACTGTATGGACGAGACTAATTTCATGAGTCCGTGGTACAAAAAGAACAAAAGTCGAGGTATTGAACTCGTTGGCTTGTCGTTCGAGCGGTCACCAGAAATGGCTGTATCGGGTCCTAAAATCGAGCGGATGAAGCAGCGGTTCAAGATTGATTATCCCGTCGTGTTGGCTGGTACAAACGACAAAGCACAAGCCTCTAAAGCCTTGCCCGACCTGAACGCAGTAGTGGCTTTCCCAACCACGATTTTTATCGACAAAAAAGGCCAGGTGCGTCATATTCACACGGGTTTCTCCGGCCCCGGCACGGGTAAATACTACGAACAATACATTGAAGAGTTTAACCGACTGGTAGATAAGCTAGTGGCGGAGTAAGTCAGAACCGGGATTTTTATGATTTAACTGACCGATCTTGATTTTAGCCTTCGGCTTTCTTTGAAAGCTAAATCATAAAAAATCAAAGTCGGTCAGTATAATCACATAAATCCTGGTTTAGATTGTTATGCACGCATACTATTTTTCTGGAAAAAGTGGTAGATTTACGTCCAGCTAAGATCAGGACGACACCTATCATGAAAAAGGAGAAAACGGTTGATTTTCATATAAAATGGGGTTGGCATGCCATTTCGCGCATGTACAATGCCTATGCAGCCCGCTTCGACATTACGATGGCGATTGGCTATGTGCTGCTTAATATCGATCTGGAAGAAGGTACCCCAGCCACCAAAATTGGCCCTCTGCTGGGTATGGAGCCGCGTTCGTTAGTCAGAATGCTCAAAAATCTGGAAGAACGTGGACTGATTCGCCGGGAAGTAGATGGCAACGACAAACGATTCGTTCGCATTTACCTAACTGAAGAAGGAAAAGCCAAGCGCGAAATGGCTCGCGATGGCGTTATTCAATTCAATAACATGATTCGGGAGCGAATTCCGCTCGATAAACTCGTTGTCTTTCTGGATGTGATGAAAGAAATTAACCGCATGGTTGAAGAAGAAAACACGCGTATAAAAGCCAGCGAAGCGGAAGAACTACCATTAGATTAATTCAAATATATCGGAACACAACTATTGCGAATTATACACGTATAAATCGCAATAGTTGTGTCATTCGTGTTCTAATTACCGAGTAAAACTAAACCATGGAAGCTACCTTAGAAAAACCAAAATCGGAGGGGCGCTCCCCTCAAACGAAAAATCGGACAATCCGGCGCGTTGCTGTGCTGGGTTCAGGTATTATGGGTTCGCGGATTGCGGCTCACTTCGCGAACATCGGTGTCGATGTATTATTGTTAGATATTGTTCCCAAAGAACCCAATGAAGCAGAACAGGCCAAAGGATTAACAACAGCTAGTCCACTGGTTCGGAATCGAATTGTGAACGATGCTTTCCAGACGATGCTGAAAGCTAGTCCGGCCGCTTTATATAGCCCGAAATTTGCCGACCGGATTAAGCTGGGTAATTTCGATGATAACCTGAAAGATATTGCCAGCTTCGACTGGATAATCGAGGTAGTTGTTGAACGACTGGATATAAAACGCTCTGTTTATGAGCGCGTTGAGCAATTCCGGAAACCCGGCACGCTCATCACCTCGAATACATCGGGCATTCCGATGCATCTGCTGACCGAAGGGCGTAGTGAGGATTTTCGTCGGAATTTCTGTGGTACGCACTTCTTCAATCCTCCGCGTTATCTGCGTTTGCTCGAAATTATTCCCGGTCCTGATACCGACCCTGCCGTTGTTGATTTCCTGATGAACTACGGCGATTTATACCTGGGCAAAACGACCGTTTTGTGCAAAGACACGCCCGGTTTTATTGCCAACCGACTCGGTATTCAGTCGCTGATCCAAACCATTCGTGTAGCTGAAGAATTGGGGTTATCGGTTGAGGAAGTGGACAAACTTACGGGTCCCGTAGTGGGTCGCCCGAAGTCGGGAACCTTCCGGCTGTCGGACGTAGTGGGTCTGGATACGACGGTCAACGTGGCGAGTAATCTTGTGAAGATGGAGCACGACGAGTCGCGCTCATCGTTTGAGTTACCTGCTTCGGTGCAGAAACTGATGGAGAACAAATGGCTTGGTGATAAAACCGGCCAGGGTTATTATAAAAAGACAAAAGACGAGAAAGGCCAAACCCAGATTTTGGCACTCGACTTGAAAACCTACAAATACAAGCCTTCTGAGAAGGTCAAATTTGCGACGCTCGAAAGTACAAAGGCCATTGACAACCTCAAAAAGCGCTTCCCGGTACTAATCGCAGGTAAAGATAAAGCGGGTGAGTTTTACCGAAAAACATTTGCCGATGGTTTCCGCTACGCTACTTACCGCATTCCCGAAATTTCGGACGAACTCTACCGGATCGATGCGGCTATTACGGCTGGTTTTGGTTGGCAGTTAGGCTTGTTCGAAACTTGGGATGCTATTGGCGTTAAGAAAGGCGTCGAACTGATCGAATTCTTTGGTCAGAAACCTGCGCAATGGGTGTACGACATGCTGGATGCAGGCTTCGATCAATTCTATAAAGTCGAAAACGGCAAACGTAAATACTACGATATTCCCACGAAAAGCTACAAGGCTATTCCAGGAACGGAAGCATTTACTATTCTGGAAAATCTCAGCAACAACATCATCTGGAAAAACGCAGGTGCCAACATCGTTGACCTCGGTGATGGTATCCTGAATGTTGAATTCCGTAGCAAAATGAACACGTTTGGGCAGGAAGTTTCCGAAGCCCTGAACAAAGGTATAGCGTTGGCGGAGAAGGACTTCCGGGGCTTGGTGGTCGGTAACGATTCAACTGAGGCATTCTCGGCAGGGGCCAACCTGGCTATGCTGTTCATGTTTGCCGTAGAGCAGGAATTCGACGAAGTGAATCTGATGATTGCGCAGTTTCAGAAACTCATTTCCCGGTTGCGTTATTCGTCGGTTCCGGTGATTGTGGCTCCCCATACGCTGACGCTCGGTGGTGGTTGCGAAGCCGTGCTCCATGCCGATCGTGTGGTGGCTCATGCTGAAAGCTACATTGGACTGGTCGAGGTGGGTGTTGGTCTGATTCCGGCGGGTGGTGGCACGAAAGAAATGGCAGCTCGCGCATCTGATCTGTACCAAACTGGTGATCCTGAGTTGAATATCCTCCAAAATGTGTTCATGAATATTGCTACGGCGAAAGTGTCGACTTCGGCACAGGAAGCGCGTGAAATGAACTATCTCCGCTCAACCGACCAGATTGTGCTGAACCGGAGTCGTCTGCTCGCTGAAGCCAAACAAGCGGCTATTGAACTGGCCGACAATGGTTATACACAACCCAAACCTCGTACCGACATTAAAGTGCAGGGTAAAACGGGTATTGCCCTGTTCAAAGCGGGTATTACGGCCATGCACATGGGACGCTACATTTCGGATCATGACCGAAAAATTGCCGACAAACTTGCCTACGTTATCTGTGGTGGGGATTTAAGTAGCCCACAAAACGTATCGGAACAATACCTGCTCGATCTGGAACGGGAAGCTTTCCTATCGCTAACTGGCGAAAAGAAAACGCTGGAGCGGATTCAAAGCCTGCTAACAGGTGGTAAAGCATTGCGGAATTAACGGTAAGGTTAACTCATCTAATTGATGCCCCGAGTTTAATGTTAACTCGGGGTATTTCTTTTTCATGCCGTAGCGATCATGTTTATCTATTGTTTACATCAAATCAAAAAACGAAAACTCATCAGGCTTCTGAATACGATACGTTTTTAGCCATTGTTTTAATGCCACTGGTTCGGTAAGGGCTTTAATGTCGGCTTTGATTTGTTTAATGTCCCGTTTCAATTGGGCGATATCACTATTCAGACTAAACTCTAGCGCAATGGGTGTGCTAACCGCAAAGGCAGGTTTGCCTGTAAGGGCCGACAGATCATTTTGCAACGCAAAAAACTCGTCATCTAGCTCCTGTGCCTGCTGTCGTAGAATCTTGTTGTAGTACTTAAGCTGCTCTTCGGCGAGATTTTCCAGATGCGTTTGATCAATGTGTTCGAACTCAAGCTGAAGTCGGAGCAGAGCCAATAGATCGCTTTTTTCGTAAGCTTCCGTTACCCGATGCATGATTTCGGTTTTGCGCTCTTTCTCAGCCTCATCCGGTTCTCGATCGGGGTGAAAGGCCTTTACTAAATCCAGATAGAGCGTTCGAACGGCTTTGGTAATGTTCCGCTCTTCGGCCAGTTTCTTAGCCTCGCGTTCCTGCTGTTTTTCAGTTTTGGGCTTTTTTGACTTTCGTTCGCTTGCTTGTTGCCGACGTTCGGCTTCAGCGGCTTCCCGTTGTGCTAATTGCTCTTGCACATAGGCTGCCATTTTCTGAGGATCACTCACATCTGCACCGTCTTCGAACTGAATCCCGAACATACTCCCCATCATTTCTTTCATCAAATAGGCCGTTTGTTGGTCCGATTCGACATTCGTTTGATCAAAGCCATCTGGGTCGTATTTGTCGTAAATAGGCTTTAGTTCGTCCAGACCATGTACATCAATCAACTCGAAGGCCATCTTCTGGATAAGGTCAACCAATTTTTTCTTTTCAGTTTTTGTAAACTCTTTGCGTTCGTAAGCTCGATCGAACATACGGACCAGATCGGCCCGGAAACGACTGTATTGTTCCAGCAGCGGCCGATAGTCGGTTTGCACACGTTGCTGAATATGTTGAGCTGCTTCCCGCAAACTATGTAGACTTTGGCCCAGCGTTTCAATTTTTTTGATTAGCCGATTAAACTCTTTCTGCGATTTCGATAGAATGGCCTGTTGCTTTTTGGTGCCAATCTGAATAATATGCTTTTGTGGTTGTGTTGCCATCGCTCAGAGAATCTCCTCGAATGAAGTTACATAATTTGCGCAAAATTAAACCCCATTAACGTGAATTATGGAGAATTTATGGATAGAATTATACTAGTTTTTTGTCATCCCGACATCAGGAGGGATCTTCGGTAAATGACCCGTTGTCGAAGATCCCTCCTGACGTCGGGATGACAAAAAATAACATTATAAGTGATTGACAATCAGTTTGTAATTTCATGACCTACCCATTGTTCACCCCATTGACAACTTGCCAAGTTGCCTGACTTAGGAAAAACTATTTAGCCGAAGAGAACACAGAGTTTTTGTTTTTACTTCTCCGTACCTCTGGCTTAAAAAAAATAGTAATTAGTTGCTTTAATTAACCAGTCAACGCCACTGAATGTAGCATAATTGACATTGTTATGACGGCAGAACAGGCTTCGAGCCTATTACAGAATACGTATATTAAGACCGGGCGCAGTATGGTATGGGCCGATTTGGGCGCAGGAAGCGGTACGTTTACCCTGGCGTTGGCGGGTTTACTACCGCCCGGCAGCACTATTTATGCAATTGATACCAATAAAGCTGC
The DNA here is from genome assembly GCF_014117325.1 of Spirosoma foliorum. Taxonomy (NCBI): domain Bacteria; kingdom Pseudomonadati; phylum Bacteroidota; class Cytophagia; order Cytophagales; family Cytophagaceae; genus Spirosoma; species Spirosoma foliorum. The sequence continues at coordinate 8,792,872 of NZ_CP059732.1, forward strand.
GCTTAAGGCCATCCCGGCATTTCATAATCAGGTGAAGCTAGAAACGTATGCCATGGATTTCACTCGCGAGGAACTTCCACTCCCCAAACTAGATGGATTCCTGATGGCGAACGCCCTGCATTACGTGTCGGACCAGGTTGCCTTTCTGGAAAAAATGAATAAGTACCTCGGAGATCTAAGCTATTTTCTGGCTGTAGAATACGATACCGATCAACCAATTCCGACCTGGGTGCCCTATCCGGTAAGCTATCATGCATTAACTAATTTGGTTAAACGTACTGGCTATCAGACGCTCCATAAGTTGGGAGAGCAGACATCTATTTATGGCAGGGCTAAGCTATACAGTGCGTTAGCTGTTCGTGGGCAGGGTCATTAGTATTGTGTTTTTTGAGGGGCCTTCTTTATATCTGATAAGCTTTATGGGGTGTATACTATGATTATTTTTAGAGGGTGTGAAAATTTTATACCTTTTAATATATTTTCAGTACCTTAAATGGATCATTAAGGACCCATCCTAGTGTATTTTTAGTTAGAATACCTGACCCAGGGAGTAAATCTTAACTACATAACTATGACTGATTCAATGAGCGATGAGGAGATGATCCGTCAGTACCTAACCAGTCAGCCAAATCACTGTTTCGAGACGCTTTATAATCGTTACGTCAACAAAGTCTATCGTCGCTGTTTATCTATGACGAAAGACCCGTCAAAAGCGGAAGATTTTACCCACGATATTTTCCTGAAGGTATTTAACCGATTAGAGGCTTTTCAGGAGCGATCAAGTTTTTCTACCTGGTTGTACGCCATTTCCTATAACTACTGTTCCGATCAGCTTCGTATAGCCAAGCGATCTAATTTTATCACCACTGAGGAGGAACTCAATCAGAATATTCCCGAATCCGAAGAGGGGCAGGTGCACGAAGAAACGGTGCAATTGATCAATCGGGTTTTAGCACAACTGTCGCATAAAGAACGGTCTCTGTTGCGTCTTAAATATGAAGACGAGTTAAGTATCAACGAAATAGCTGAACTATACGAGCTTAATCCAAGCACGGTTAAGATGCGGCTCAAACGAAGTCGCGATAAAATACAACGGCTGTACGCGCAGTTGTACCATAGCTAACCCTTGGGCTCTTTTCCCAATTCGCAGCTTTACTTCACAAACTCCGCAAATTGGCGTAAGGAGGCCGGATTTCGGAGCGTGTCTTTGTTCGTCGCCAGCAATATATCCATTCCTGATAGAATTTTGCGTACCGATGTTTCGAGTTTCTTACCACTAATTGTGTAAGGTACTTCCGAAATCGAGTATACGGCATCAGGTACATGATGCACGCTGAGTTGCGTCTGAAGCGCCAGTTTGATGCGCTTAATCAGCTCGTTCGTAAGTGGAAAGCCATTCTTCATAACAACAAACAAGGGCATGAAATAGCCCTTCCCTGGCTGATCAAGGCCTACTATTAAACTATCCGCAATTTCGGCAAAGCGTTCGACGGCATTATAAATCTCACTCGTTCCGATGCGTACACCCTGGCGTTCGAGGGTGGCATCGGCGTGGCCATGAATAAGTACACCATTTCGTTCGGTAATTTGAATGTAATCACCAGCCCAAAAATTGCCGGGATATTCCTCAAAATAACTCGTTCGGTATCGGCTGTTTGCCGGATCGTTCCAGAGGTAAAGGGGCATGGAAGGCATCGGTTCCATAACAACCATCTCGCCTAACTTGCCCCGAACGGGCTTGGCCTGCTCATCAACTGCTTCGACTTTACTACCCAGCCAACGGCACTGAATTTCACCTTCATACACAGGTAGAAGGGGATTACCGCCTACAAAACTGCTACAGATGTCGGTGGTCTCACTAAGCGCTGTTAACCAGATTGTTGGCTTCACCGATTCGTAAATCCATCGAAAACCTTCGGGTGGTAAAATCGATCCGGTTGAGCTAATTGTTCGTAGGTAGGTGAGTTTGCTTGTATTGATGGGGGTTAAGTCAGCTCGCTGGCAAGCCATGTAGTAGATCGCTTCGTTGCCAAAGTGATTAATCCGTGCCTCTTCGGCCAGTTGCCAGAGTACGTTCAGAGTAGGATAACTAGCCACGCCATCGTAAAGCACAAGGGTAGCCCCCGTTAACATAGAACCTATAGCAAAATTCCACATCATCGAGCCTGGATTGGTGTGCCAGAAATAACGATCGCCCACGCGTACGTCCTGGTGCAATCCCAGGGCTTTCAAGTGCTCGAGCAGGCAACCGCCTACACTCTGTGTAATCGCTTTCGGTTTGCCCGTAGTGCCGGATGTGTACAAGATCCAGAGTGGATGATCAAATGGGACCGGCTCAAAAACGAACTCATCGGGCGTTTCGATGGCCAGAACCTCATGCCAGAGGATAACGTTGGTAGCAGTTCTGCCAGTAAACTTACTGGTATTGTCCAGATAAGGTATCCAGATCAGGGTTTTCAGCGTTGGCAAACGACGGCACAATTCGCTAATCGTGTCCGTGTTATCAATCAACTCGCCATGATGACTGTAACCATCGACAACAAGCAGCGCTTTGGGCGACAGTTCCTGGAAACGGTCTAGAACACTGGCCGCACTAAAATCGGGCGAGCAACTTGACCAGACCGCACCGATACTGGTTGTCGCCAGAAACGCAACGATTGCTTCGGGAATGTTCGGTAGCATGGCTACGACTCGATCGCCGACGCCGACGCCCTGTTGCCGAAGATGGGTTGCTACGGCTACTACCTGATGTTCCAGACTCTCCCAGGATACGGTTGTCAGTGAATGTCGTTCGGAAGCAAAGAGCAGAGCAGGCGTTCGTTCGCCACGGGTTTGGGTGGGTTTATGCCTGAAAATGTGTTCGGCGTAATTGAGCGTAGCGCCAGTAAACCATTCGGTACCGATCATATCGACCCGATTGGGCCTAAAAACGACCTGATGATAAGGGGTGTGGCTTTGTACATCGAAAAATTGCCAGATACTTTCCCAAAAATCTTCCAGATCCGTTACCGACCAATCCCAGAGGTCGTCATAATCGCGGAAATACAATCCTTTTTTTATAAAAAGCCAGTCCATATACCGCTTCATGAGCGACTGACTAGTTGTACGGCGGTCGGGCGTATAGAGTGGCGATAGCGTTGGGTGGGGCATGAAGGAAAAGTCAGGAGTCGTTAGTCAATAGTTGAGCGTAAACGATTGGCTTATCGTCGACAATTGACTAACGATTGACTACCATCTTGGATTGTTTTTGAAAGAAAAAGCGTTTAGGAAAAACGAGGTATAGTTGGGTTGTCTTGAAAAGCCCTACCTTTGTGGCCCGTTTTGCACTTTCCTCAATAAGAATGCTGACAATCAGCACTATTTATACATACAAACAAGTGATTTACTGTATTTTTCCATGAATCAGGATTCAGATCAGAACGAACCGCGCCGTGACGGTGAGCCACGTTCTTTTAGCCGTCGGGATGACGGTCGTACCCGCAACGGCGAAGGCGCCGGACAACCACGTTTTAACCGTAGCCGCAATGACGATTCGGCTCGACCACAGGATAACAAATTCGAACGCCGGGGAGGCCGCGACGAGCGCCCAACCGGATCAGCACGCTTCAATAAAGACTCAAACGATCGCCGGAGCCGCGATGAGCGCTCATCCGATTCGCCCCGTTTTAGCCGGGATAACGACTCCCGGAGTGGCGACTCCCGGAGCGGAGGCTTCCGTTCCAACGACCGCCCAACCGGCGACCGTCGACGGGAGAATGGTAGCGAAGGATCAAGACCCGCGCGTTTTGACCGGAATACAAACGAACGCCCTAGCTTCAATAGAGACAGTAATTCACGCGATACAAACCGTTCTGAAAGGGGGCCTCGCCCTGATCGGGATCGGAACGATCGAAGTGATAATCGATTCAGCCGGGATGAGCGCCCAGCCAGAACTCCCCGTATTGATAATGACCGTCCCCGGCCAGATCGGTTCAGCAATGGGGATGGAGACGATCGTAAACCGCGCTACAGCCGGGATAATGATAGCGATTCTCGCCGGAATCGGGATGATCGCCCAACCGGATCTCCTCGCTTTGAACGTTCGAACAATGATCGTCTTGATCGTGACCGTTCTGCTCGGGATAACGACCGTCCAACTGGCTCGCCCCGATTTAATCGGGAAGGTGGCCCACGGGATACTGATCGGAAAAGTCGGTCTTCTGAGGGTGATTCGCGCCGGACTCGCATTGACCGGTCTGATAAACCATCTCGCTTCTCGCGCGATGGACAGTCCTCTAAACCAACCTTCAAACGGGTAGGTGGTTTCAGTCGGGAAGCCGATGCACGAAACCGCTTTGGCAATGATGATCAGCGAGGTGGTGATCGGTCAACGGGCGATTCTCGTTTTTCTGGACAACAACGCAAAGATTCTGGCGATCGGCGGACGGGTAACTTTACCAAAGCCCCCAATTATAACCTAGAACTAGCTCGTGAAAATGCAGCGTCACGCAAAGACCGTGGTAACACGGAAGAGCGCCGTATCGACCGGAAGAGTGGAGGAGGAAAGGTAAGACGTACGCAAGACCAAACCGACGGATCACACAGCGAAGGATTGCGCAACGACGGTCCAGTGCAAACCCGTTTGAACCGCTACATTGCTAACTCTGGTGTTTGTTCGCGCCGGGAAGCCGATGAACTCATTGCAAAGGGCGAAATTTCGGTAAATGGTAAAGTCGTTACCGAAATGGGCTACAAAGTGAAAGAGGGCGATACGGTTAAATTTGGCAACAAAGTCCTGAATCCAGAGCGCTTCGTCTACGTTTTGCTGAATAAGCCAAAGGATTATATCACTACGACCGAAGACCCAAACGAGCGCAAAACGGTTATGGAACTCGTGGCCGATGCGGGCAGCTTCCGTATGTATCCAGTAGGTCGGTTAGACCGGAACACGACGGGACTATTGTTGATGACCAACGATGGCGAACTAGCCGATAAGCTAACGCACCCATCGTATAATGTTCGTAAAATCTATCAGGTTGAGCTGGATAAGCCAATCACCGATGAGCATTTTGAGGCTATCAAAAAAGGATTCGATCTGGAAGATGGCCCGATCAAGCCAGACGCACTCAGTATTGTAACACCGGATGCCTATGTGGTCGGCATTGAAATTCACTCAGGTCGTAACCGGATTGTACGTCGGATTTTTGAAAACTTCGGTTACGAAGTGACCAAACTTGATCGTACTACTTACGCTGGCCTGACCAAGAGAGAGTTACCCCGCGGCAAATGGCGCTTCCTCGATCCTAAAGAGGTGGTTAAGTTGAAGTACTTTAATTCGTAATGATTGAGTGAATGATAGAATGATTGAGTGAATGAATAATATGCGCCGGATGGTATTCATTCACTCAATCATTCTATCATTCACTCATTAATTTTATGAACCACCTCTTCCCATACATCGAGCGGACGTTACTTCATCCTGGGGTGACGATTAACGAGCAGTACGAAGCGCTCGATGAAGTGACGCAACTAGGCATGGCTGGCCTGACGGTTGCGCCGTTTTGGGTGAAGAAATTCCGTCGTGAATTGGGAGAAACCCATCCGGCAATCCTTTCGACCGTTATCGGCTATCCATTTGGTTATCAGCGTACCGAAGCCAAGCAAACCGAAATCGAGTGGGCGCTAAAAGATGGAGCCAGCGAAATAGAAGTAGTCCTGAATACGTCGGCCTTGTTTTCTCCTGCTTCGGTCTGGCTCAAAATTGAACTAGCGAAACTCGTGGCGCTGGTTCATGCTCAGGAGAAGTTTTTTACGGTTATTCTGGAGTCCTCTTTGCTCGACTCTGAGCAGCTTCAGAAAATGATAAAATTATCGGCCGATGCCGGAGCGGATTTTATCAAAAATTCGACGGGCTTTATCGCCCATTCAACGATCCCACTTTATAATCACACTCAAGCGCTACAATTTCGCACGCTTGTCCCTGCATCTGTAGGTGTCAAATTAGTAGCCGATGGCGCTACGGAGCGACAGTTGGAAGCATTAATTGCTGCCGGGGTGGAGCGGCTTTCATTAAGTAGTCTTCCTGCATAAAGCATTCAACAGTGTTGGGAGAAATAAGTCCTTTTCATAACTTGCGGACGATGTTCACTCCCACACTTTATGAAAATTCTGCTCTTCCTTCTTTGCTGCACAGCTGCGTTTGCCCAACAAACGGTATATCAATCATTTGAAGTCGATAGTGGTGGTGCTGCCCCGCGCGGAGGTATTCTCTTTCTGAACACCTTTCTCCAGACAAACCTGCGCAAGCCAATCGCTGCTCAAGCAACAGGAGTAGGTGGCCGCGTTATTTTGAGTGCTATTGTTGAACTAGATGGTAGCGTTTCTGATGTAAAGATTGTTAATAGTCTGCGCCCCGATTGTGATCGGGAGGCAATGCGTGTGTTTAGACTTTTTAAGGCATGGCAACCCGGAATTAAAGGAGGCAAGGCTGTTCGCCAGCAGATTACTACCACCGTTCTGTTCAAACCTAATCCTCCCTTTATTTACAACAACGGAGCCCGGGTTAGCTATTATGACAATGATAAAAAAGCTCTTGCCGATAGTAGCGATAAGGCCCGCTACAAGCAGGAGGCTCCTTTAGATAGCAATGGCTTGGCTAATGGCGACATTGTGGTTTACAAAGGGAAAGGCGGGAACTGGAAAGAAGAGTATCGCATACCGTTTGTGCGTCAAGTTAATGAGTCCCAAGGAGCGTCTGACGAATCAACAGCTACGATTGGCTATCAGAGTGATGGCCATCGGTGGGATGGTGAGGTTATACAACTAACTAAGTCGGGGTCGATTATCTATAAGTATTTTTATAAGAATGGGGTGCCAACAAGTGAAGGTGTGCATTACAGTTCAAATGGATTAGTGTCTGAAAAAAGAGAAGAATTTGACGGAGGTTTTACCGCTACTTCCTGGTATGACAATGGCCAGATTCGGGAAATTAAGGTTAATAACTATTTAAGCCCTACAGACAAATCATTCATGAGTTCGGTTAAGGGCTTCTGGACTCCAACGGGCCAGCAGTTGGTAAAAAACGGGAACGGGCGAGTAAACCATAAACAGCAAGTAAGGTCGTATTCCAGTTTATTGCCTAAAACAGTAGTTACAGAGGAAGGAGCTTATGAAAATGGTCTTCAACAAGGTATCTGGGTAGGACAATACGAGGATAAGTCATTTTATTATGAAGAGTTATTCGACAAAGGAGTATTCCAAAAAGGGAAGTCATGTCTACTTGGAGGGGATACAATAAGGTACACAGTACTTGAAAAGGTACCAGAATTTAAGGGAGGCATGCAGGCATTAGGTAATTTCTTAGCGCAAAACCTCCATTATCCACCTGAAGCCCAACAATCTAAAATAGAGGGACAGGTGTTTCTTAGTTTCATAATCGATGCTGATGGGCGAGTTATAGATATCGATCTAGTAAAAGGTCTTGGTCATGGTACAAATGAAGAAGCTATACGAGTTCTAAAAGCTACAAGTGGTCGTTGGATACCAGGGCATCAACGTGGACAGAAGATCAATGTGAAATACAACCTGCCGATTAATTTTACCCTGCATTAATCTGATACCCACTGTCTATTTTGTATAGCCCATCATCAGGTTCAGGTACTATCCCTCATGAAAATTCTTCTCTCTTTATTCTTACTTTTCTGCTGTTCAATAGTCAGTGCTCAACAGGATGTTTATCAATCGTTCGAAGTGGATAGTGCTGCTACTCCTCGTGGCGGAGTAACGACATTTAATACATTCCTTCAGGCCAATTTACGGAAGCCGATAGCGGCTGCTGCCAAGGGCATTGGTGGCATTGTGGTATTGAATGGCATTGTAGAAGCAGATGGATGTATTACAGGTGTAAAATTAGTAGAGTCATTTCGTCCTGATTGCGATCGTGAAGCTATGCGGGTGTTAAAGCTTTTCAATGCATGGAAGCCAGCTCGTAAGGCTAGAAAGGAAGTTCGGCAAGAAGTAATCATCCCTGTAAATTTTAAGGAAAATACTCCATTCATATATGAGAATGGTACACGAATCAGCTACTTTGACGTAGATTACGTGGCCCTTATGGACACTACTCAGGCATATTATAAACAATACTTGCCAATAGATTCAATGGGTATTCCTACAGGGGATATTATGCTATACAAAATGAAAAAAGGCATATGGAAGAAAGAAGCTCAATCACCGCTTTTTCGTAAAGTATTAGCTGATTTACCAAGAGAAAAGACCTATTCGATTGGTTATCAAAATGGCATTGTTGGATGGGAGGGAGACCTGTTTGTGGTTGATAACAAAGGTAAGCTTTTAAGGCAGTCGTATTTTCGAAAAGGTCAGCAGGTTGGTGCTGAATTATTCTATCACTCCAATGGCTTAGTTAGCGAGATGACTGAAACATTGAATGATAAATCGACCATTACTACTTGGTATTCTAATGGGCAAATCAATCAAGTTAAACTAGTTGATCCACCACAGGGAGACTTTTCATATGCGTACCCAGAGCAGGTAATCGCTTTATGGGATAGCACAGGTCATCAAAAGATTAAAGATGGAAATGGTTATGGCATTTACCAGACGCGCATTCAGTCTGCTAAAGACACAACTCAATATACGCTTTTCATCGAGCAGGGTGTCTATAAGAATGGCTATAAACAAGGCGTTTGGACAGGAAAATATGCTGATAGCTCCTATTTCTACAATGAAGTATACGATAAAGGAGTATGTAAAGATGGGAAAGCGCGTGCTGAGGGTGAGGATAGTGTAAACTATACTGAAATTGAAGAACCAGCTCAATTTTCAGGAGGTATACAATCATTAGATCGATTTTTAAAACGGAATTCAAAATATCCAATTGGGGCAGTACGGATTGGGGTAGAGGGCAGAGTATTTGTTGGCTTTTCAGTGTGTACAGATGGAACACTATGCAATTATGAGCTACTAAAAAGTGTACGACCTGATTTAGATCAGGAAGCATTACGGGTTGTTAAGAAAACGAGTGGATATTGGATTCCTGCTAATTTGCGTGGTCGGAAAGTCCAGACCAAGTACAAGATGCCAATCAATTTTACTTTGAATTAAGGTTATTCAATAGGGATACAAATTAAAACCTCATTTTTCGGTAAATTTGCCGGATAACCTCTGCGTACATGTCGCTCAAGCAAGTCCCTCTTCATCATATTCATCAGCAACTAGGCGCTAAGATTGTGCCGTTTGCGGGCTTCGAGATGCCCGTTCGCTATTCATCTGACCTCGACGAACACAACACGGTTCGTAATGCCGTGGGCATTTTCGATGTCTCGCACATGGGTGAGTTCATCCTAAAAGGCGAAGGCGCCCTGGGCCTAATTCAGCGTGTGTCGGCCAACGATGCCAGCATCCTGTATGACGGTAAAGTGCAATACAGCTACCTGCCGAACGGTCGGGGTGGTATTGTCGATGATCTTCTGGTATATCGGATCAGCGATCTCGAATATATGCTCGTGGTCAATGCATCGAACATCGAAAAAGACTGGAACTGGATTAGCCAATACGCATCGGACTATGATCTGAGCATGGTCAATGTCTCTGACGATACATGCCTGTTTGCGGTACAAGGGCCACTCGCTGCCAAAGCCCTACAATCACTTACCAATGCCGATCTTGATTCGATGGAGTATTATACGTTTGAGAAAACCGATTTTGCCGGTTGTGCCAACGTAATTGTCTCAGCAACGGGCTATACGGGTGCGGGTGGTTTTGAAATATACGTTTCGAATGATCAGGCTGAGGATGTCTGGAATGCCATTGTGAAAGCGGGTGAACCTTACGGTCTCAAGCCTATCGGTCTGGGTGCCCGTGATACGCTCCGACTCGAAATGGGTTATAATCTCTACGGAAACGACATCACCGACGAAACATCGCCTATTGAAGCGGGACTTGGCTGGGTCACAAAGTTTACCCACGATTTCATTGACGCCGATGTCCTGAAAGAGCAGAAGACACAGGGTGTGCCGCGTAAATTAGTTGGCTTCGAATTACTGGATCGGGGTGTGCCACGTGGCCATTACGAATTGACGGATGCCGATGGAAATCAAATCGGTGAAGTGACCTCTGGTACGCAGTCGCCAACCTTAGGTAAAGGTGTTGGTTTGGGGTATGTTCAAACCGCATTCAGCAAACCAGGCTCCGAAATCTTTGTGAAGGTTCGTGATCGGCTGCTCAAAGCCCAGGTTGTTAAACTCCCTTTCGTTAAAAAATAAAGTCTGAACCGGGATTTGTGTGATTTTACTGACTGACTTTGATTTTAGCCTTCGGATTTCTTTGAAAGCTAAATCATGAAAAATCATGGTCAGTCAGTAAAATCACACAAATCCCGGTTCAGAATCATTCTATGAAACAAATTGACGTTTGCTTTACCCCGGATTTATTGCATCTCCACACATTTGAGAATACGATAGTCGTTGTAGCCGATGTATTCCGGGCCACCTCGTGCATGGTTACAGCCTTTGCCTATGGTGTGAATAGTATCACGCCCGTTGCCACAATTGATGAGTGCCGACAATTGCAAGAGCGCGGTTATCTGGCTGCTGCTGAGCGAAATGCCAAAAAAGTTGACGGCTTTGAGTTAGATAACTCGCCATTCACCTACATGGATGAGCGAATTCGGGGGGCAAACGTAGCCATGACAACCACAAACGGTACATTGGCTATTACCAAGTCGAGATCGGCGGTAAAAGTACTGGTTGGGTCGTTCCTGAATCTGGACGCGTTGGTACGGTACTTAAAAACCGAAGGCTACGATGTTATGGTACTTTGCGCGGGCTGGAAAGGGCGCGTGAATCTGGAAGATACGCTTTTTGCAGGCGCTTTGGTGGATCGCCTGAAAGATAGCTATGCCATGGCAGAAGACAGCGCTATTATGGCGTGGCGACTATATGCGCAAGGAAAAGACAATCTGATCAATTACATGTCAAACGCGTCGCACATCCGACGGCTTCAACGGCTCGGTATTCAGAAAGACATTGCCTACTGCCTGCAACACGACCTCTACGACGTAATACCCGTATTGCGTGGTAGTTCGTTAGTCAATATGGAGGTAAAATAGCACTTCAGTCTCGCCAACCTTGGGGCTTAAACGGGGTTCGATTATCGCTTTGTAAGCACGGAGCCGTTGGCGGACGATCTGCATAAGGCCAGATCTTGACCTTAGGCGTTGGGCGGTAATCATCCAGAATATACAGCGGGGGCGGTTCAGGACTTGGCCGACGATTATTGAGCGCATAAAATAAATCATCGCCATCATTAAGGTGTGGCCCACCGGGATCTAAAGCGCCATAAGCGAATCCCTGCCGATCGGTCCGGTCGAGCCAGTAATGCACTTGTGAAACAGCCGAAGCCGTAAAATAGCCTATGGTCTGTTTTTGGGAATTGCCTACTTGATGAACATTGCCACCCAAAGCCGTTGGTGGAGTATCGGATAATCCACCTGTTTTCTGAGTCTGGTCGGCAAAAAGCTTATAGTACTGATAGGCGTCTGGAGTCAGTGAGAGCTGACGAACATCGACCAGAGCAGGCTGGTAATCGTAAAACGGAATCTGGGCTACCCGTTGCTGGCTAATCAGATTGCCATTCGCATAACGGTCATCAAAGACCTGAATATCATTGTTGTATAAGATTTCCCAGCACGCTGTTCGGCAAGGGTAATCATAATTCCATTGCTCTGTAGGCACAACCGGTGCTTTCGAATCAACCTGTGATAACCCCGGCGATGGGACAAAACAGTCTTCGTAAAGTTCGTCACCAGTTACAAAATATTTGAAGTCTTTATCGGCGTTATAGACTCCGGGCAAGACTTTATGAACGGAATAGACTCCATTTCGGCAGGTTCTGCACCAATACTGACGTTCGTAGAGTTTCCAGTCCCATCGGTAATAATTGTGTTCCTGAGCTGGGTCCTGGCTCTCGATAAAGATGTCATGAGCAGCTGTGTAGCCATCCAACTGAGTAACGGGAAGACTCTTCGGATTAAATCGTGAACTTACTTTCGAAATTGCTGGAACGGCCTGCATAATCTGCTGACTAGATGCATATTGAGTACCATCAGCCAGGGTAAATCGAAGTTGATATGCATGCCCAATCTGACCTTTAAAATCGCTGGGAAGTTGATAACTACCATCAATGGTTTCGTGACAGAAAATTTGTAGTGATGAATCTACCACGACTATTACCGTTGCTTTCGTAATGGGTGTGGTCCCGAATTTCCCCGTAAGCGGGTCTGCTTTTGATCGGTTAAGGCGAATAATTTGAGGCTCAGCCAGATTGGTGATTGTGCCGTCTACAACCAATATATCGTTCGTGCTGAGTAAGGCGCTATCATCCGGATCTATACAGGCAAGTGGCAGAAAGAGAGCTGATAAGCCAACTACTAGTCGAGAGAGAACCGAGCGCATGGATAGTTATACATTGAGTATACACTATAAAGCTTTTTTATCGCTGCTTTACTGGTAACGGTCTGTTCTGGACTATAATTACTAAACATAAATCACCCCACTAATTCGGGTTTGTTCAGGTTCCGATTAGCGGGGTGATTATTTTGTGAATAAGGAAAAGTTACTCTCAATAGAGAGTGGAGTAGGCGTTTTTGGCTACCTAAGCTATGGCCTGTTCGCCGTGTAGGTAAGTCATAACGCCTTTCATGGTTGTTAGTTTGTCGTAATCTTCGTCGGGAATTCGGATGCCAAATTCCTGTTCGAGCTGCATGATCAGATCGACGGTGTCTAGACTATCCAGACCCAAATCGCGGGTGAAATGAGTTTGGTCGGTAATGGCGGTTTCCTGAACCCCAAATCCATGCAGAATCTCAATAACTCGCTCCTTCATCATACGATTTATGTTTTGCAGCCCCTTGTTTTTATATATAGAAGCCATTTTTGTTCGATTTAGTATGTGTGCTACCGATTTTTTAACAGTTTTTAAATCATGGTCTAGCGGATTGGCAATCGCCGGTAATGCGCTATTAGGAGCATCTTTTACTGTTAATCGTCTGTCTGACTAAAACTTACAGCAACGATTCGCCAAGCAATCGTTTTAACTCTAATTGGTTGAGCATCAGCTGATATTGGAAGTTCAGTCGGCCTAATTCAGCCTCTTCTACACCCGTTTCAGCGCTTTGCAGTTCAACGTTGGTAATCACGCCATTCCGTAAACGGGCGTTGGCAATTTGGAGCGCTTTCTGCGATTGCTCTACCTGCGTTTCGAGGTTTGCCAAACGAGTTTGGTTACTCCGGATATCGGCGTTGAGCTGGGCAATACTCTGCCGTACCTGAGCGTTGGCGTTCTCAACGGCATACTGACTGGCATTCAGATTTAACTGAGCCGCCTGATTTTGCAATTGATAACGTTTCCCTGAATAAATGGGTACTGCCAGCGTTACACCAGCCGCGATATTGAACTTCGGCGTGTTGATTTCGGGCAAATACCCATTTCGAAACCCGGCTGAGCCAGAGAAACTAAGGCTAGGACGACCAGCCAGATTGTTGACCAGCACGTCGGTTTCGGCTTGCCGAACGCGATCCTGCGCCAGTTGAACGTCTTTATTACCAGCTAAGGTTGTCTGGCTATCATTGGCCAGAGCAAAGATCTGAGTCGGTGTACGACCCGACATGGCTTCTAAAGTAAATTGCTCTACTGCCCGACTGATGTCTGGATTCGGATTGCCTGTCAGGTAGGTAAGTGCCGCCAACTGCCGTTCCAACTGGTTCTGAATCTCGATCTTACGATTCTGCGCTACTTTCACCCGAACCTGCTGCGTAAGCACGTCATATTGAAGCGCATCGCCATTTTGCAGACGAGTGGCTAACAAACGAACATTGGCGCTGGCTGTGCGGATAACCGAGTCCTGAACCACCAAGCTTCGTTGTAGAAAACCAACACCATAGTAAGCTGCCGCTACCTGATACGCCAGTGATTGCTGCGTAATTTCCAGACCCCGACGCAATACTTGTACATTATCAGTAGCCTGCCGTGTAGCGGCATTCGTGCGGCCCCAGTCGTAAATGGTTTGCCCGATACCCACGTAAGCATTCACATTGTGGTTGGGCTGAAACTGAAGGGTTCTATCCACACCATCAATGGGCAGCGTTGCCTTTGCTACCGGATTGAGGTACTGGTAGCTGGCGTTTCCCGATACGTTTGGTTTCATAGCCGTGCGGGCAATATCCACTCGCAACTCGTTGGCCTGAATTTGCTGTTGTTGCTGTTTCAGAACCGGATAATTAGCATTGGCCTGTTGCACCAGCGCCCGTAAATCGTCGGGAAGCTGGACTGGCTGATTCTGAGCCTGAAGGCCCCCTGTTGCCAGGAGAATAGGTATTATTAGAAGCTTGGAATGCATGTTTGAAGGTGTTTGCGGTTTACGGTTTATAGTTTGCGAAGCTGGTGTGCAGTCTAATTGATGCGTCAGCACCGAAAACCATAAACCGAAAACCAATTATCAGTGAGCTGAATCGGCAATGGCTTTGGCAGTGGCCGCATCCATCTTTTTCTGTTTAAGTAAGAATAGCAATGGGAACGAGACAACGAAAAACAAGCCTGCCAACTTGAACGTATCCAAATACGAAAGCATTAGCGCCTGTCTGGAAATAATTTGATCAAGGTTTTTGTAGGCTCCTGTGGCGGCATCGAATGCGTTGACTCCTTTTGCTATCAATGCCTGTGTCATAGCCGTTACGCGCTCGGTTGTTAGCATTTCGCCGGGTTGCAGATTAGATACCAGATCACCCCGATGAACAGCCGTGCGTTGCGTTACGTAGGTGTTTGTAATGGCAACTCCGAAAGCGCCACCCACCTGCCGCATCATATTCACAATGGCGATACCCGTAGGCAACTCACGGGGTGTCAAGGTCGACACCGATTGGTTAATAAGCGGTACGTTTACGAATGCCAGACCAATACCCCTGATAATAAGCGCTGTAATGAAATCACCATCCGACGCATTCATATTGTAGGTCGACATGATGAAGCAGAAGGTCGAAAAGGCAACGTACCCAATCGCTACGGCAAATCTTGGCGACACACCTTTGGCCAGCAATCGGCCAACTAAGGCGAACATGGGTAACGTAACAAGCCCACCTGGAATCAGAAGCTTACCCGTTTGCGTGGCTGTTAAGCCAACAATGCGTTGAGCAAACAGTGGGTAAAGTAGTACCGAGGTAAACAGACCATAACCGATAACTACCATCAAAATAGAGCCTATTGCCAGATTTCGGTTTTTCAGCGCCCGAAGGTCAACGACAGGGTCTCTGGTGCCTCTAAGTTCCCACCAGATAAAGAGCGGAATAGCAATCACAGCGGCAACCGACAGCCACAAAATTACTTTACTATCGAACCAGTCGTCAGCTTCACCTCGCTCCAGTACATATTGTAGACTCCCGATGCCAACGGCCAGCAGTAAAATGCCTATCTGGTCAATCTGAATGCTTTTACGGTCAATATTTTTCTCGTCCTCCTTTTTGTCGATGTAGGCTACACTTAAAAGGACGGCTGCAATGCCAATCGGAACATTGATGTAAAACATCCAGCTCCAATGGTAATTGTCAATAATATAGCCACCGAGCGTAGGTCCAAGCGTTGGCCCGAGTACAATACCCATACCAAATAAGGCTGAAGCAACAGGCCGCTGTGAAGGCGGAAAGGCATCGAACATCAACCCTTGTGAGGTCGAGAGGAGAGCCCCGCCACCGATGCCCTGTAAGAACCGAAAGAAAACCAGTAGCCAGAGATTATCCGCAAATCCACAACCATAGGAAGCGATCGTGAACAGGATAATGGAGGCAACGTAATAATTTTTGCGACCAAAATATCGTTGCAAAAAGCCCGTCATCGGTATTACAATGACGTTGGCAATCGCGTAAGCCGTTACTACCCAGGCTACATCTTCAATCGTGACACCGAGATTCCCGGCAATGTCGGTTAGGCCGACGTTCACAATGGATGTATCAATTAATTCAATAATGGCTGCCGAAATGGCTGTCACAACGACTATCCACTTTCTAAATCCAGTGGGTTGAGCCGATTGTGCAGGCATAGCTAATGTTTGAGTTGCCATGTTTTTAATGGAAAATGTATAATGAATAATTGATAATGAATGAGTTGAATGAAGGATGGCTGACGCTTAAGGTTCGCATCATACTTCATTATTCATTTTACATTATTCATTACTTAGCTACGCGCACTTCGGCGTCTACGCTCAGACCGGCCCGCAGTTGATTTTTGTATTTCTCTGGATTGAGGATTTCGATTTTCACCGGTACCCGTTGCGTGATTTTTACGAAGTTCCCAGATGCGTTATCGGCAGGTAGTAGCGCAAACCGGGCTCCGGTAGCATCCGACAAAGACGATACGCGACCTTTGATGTCGAGGTCAGGATACGCATCCAGTTTGATGTCAACTTCCTGACCAAGCTGCATTTTCTCCAGCTGCGTTTCTTTGAAGTTGGCAACTACCCAGAAGGTCGAATCGGCAACGATCGTGAACAGGTTCTGGCCAGGTTGTACATATTGACCAACGACTACGTTTTTACGACCAATCTTACCGGCAATTGGAGCGGCAAGCCGAGCATAGCCGACTTTCAGTTTGGCGTTGTCGATAGCTGCCTGTTTCACTTTCAAGACCGCCTGGATTTTCTGAATGTTGGCTTGCGCTTTAGCAATACCAGCCTGTGCTACGCTTTCCGATGTTTTAGCCAGATTGACCTGCTCAATATTCGCGTTGTACTGTCCCGATTGTACTTCTACGTTATTCTGCGAGTCTTCCAGTTGCTTTTTGGTCAGCGATTGTTCTTTGTATAGATTCTGATCGCGTTGCAAATCCTGTTGGGCTTTGTTGCGTCGAATAGCCTGTACCTGGGCGTTCGATTGAGCTACACGCGCGTTTTGGACTACGTTGCGCGAAGTTGCCTGCGCATTTTGCAGGTCGGCACGGGCATTTTCAAGGTCGGCCAATGACTGCTGATAATCGGCTTCAGCTTGTGCCAGGGCCACATCGTATTCCTGAGGATCGATGGTTACGAGTTGTTGGCCTTGTTTTACCGTGGCGTAATCGTCAACATTCACCGAGGTTACGTAACCCGCTACCCGAGCGAGTACTGGCGCTGAGTTTCCTTCAATTTGGGCGTTGTCTGTTGTTTCGTACTGCTGGCTGTGGCGGAACGCCTGATAGCCGAAATAACCACCTACAAGTACTACTAGTCCAATAATAATGCGGGGTAAATATGCGCTGAGGCCGCTTTTCTCTTCTGTGGTTGCCATTTGCTGTGTTGTGGTTGCCATTTTTTATTTGGTTTTAGGCAAGTCCTGTTGGTAAAGAACCTATTCTATAGTCGAAACTGTTTGACTAATGTGGGACAAAAGTAAACCAGGTTGACTATGAAGTCAAGTAGGTTGACTATATTTGTAATATCTTTTGGCCTTAAATGGTTCAGCGTTTTTCATTTTGCCAATATGTTCGTGGAAACAGACAAAAATTCCTTTGATTTTGACCAATATCGGGTCATTCGGGAGCGATCTCTAGGTCGCTTATTCTGGCGGCTCAAACGATATACGAGTAACCTTATTGAGCCTAAACTGCACGCACTTGGATATAAAGATTTCAAAATGAGTTATTTGATGTTTCTCTCGAACATTGAAGAGGGAGGGACAACAAATAATGAGTTAGCAAAACGTGCCTGCGTTACGAAGCAAATGATGAGTAAAATTGTTGGCTTGCTCGAAAGCGAAGGATATATCTATATTCAGAAAAATCCGACTGACTCTCGGTCGAACATTATTTTTCTGAATGATCGAGGGAAGGAGTTATTCATAAGTCTTAAAGGATGTATGGAAGAGGCTCGCGATAAATTTGATGTGATCGTTGGCCACGACCGGATGGAACTGGTGCTTGATACCCTGGTTGAATTAACCAATAAATTAGAAAGCGAAGAACAATAAAGGGATATAGGATGTATGATGTAGGGTATATGATATACTTATTAACTATATCATATACCCTACATCATACATCCTATATAGCTAATGTTTTCCTCCATCAACCCCTATAATCAGCAGAAGCTGAAAACCTATCGCGCTGATAGCTCTCAAACTATTGAGCGTAAACTGAAACAAGCCGACCGGGCCTTTGCCGACTGGTCGGCTTTGTCTATTCGGGAGCGTACGGACTATCTTCGTAAAGTAGGTGTCTATCTGTCTATGCACAAGCAGCGCTATGCCGAACTGATGACGGCCGAAATGGGCAAAACGCTCAAAGAGGCTGTTGCTGAAGTTGAGAAATGCGCGGCTACCTGTACCTATTATGCTGATCATGCCGAAGCCTTTCTGGCGGACCAATCTATTGAAACCGACGCCAAACATAGTTTTATAACGTATCAGCCGCTGGGGCCGGTACTGGCCATTATGCCCTGGAATTTCCCTTTCTGGCAGGTTATGCGGTTTGCGATTCCGGGCCTTATTGCGGGAAATGTCGGCTTACTCAAGCACGCATCCAACGTGTTTGGTTCTGCGCTGGCCATTGAAGAAATCTTTCGGGAGTCTGGTTTGCCCGAGGGCGTATTTAGCTCACTTCTAGTCGACTCATCGGCAATTGAAGGCATTTTGAAAGATCGGCGGGTGAAAGCCGTTACGCTCACTGGTAGCGAACGGGCAGGAGCGTCGGTGGCGAGTATTGCGGGTAGTCAGATCAAAAAATCAGTACTGGAATTGGGCGGTTCCGATGCGCTAATCGTATTGGCCGATGCCGATCTGGAAAAGGCGGCCGAAATAGCCGTGAAATCCCGAATGCAAAACGCCGGACAGAGCTGTATTGCTGCGAAACGATTTATTATTGAAAAATCGGTGAAAAAGCAGTTTACAGAACTGGTGATAAATCAAATCAGCAAGATCAAACAAGGCGATCCGACTGATGAAACTACGACTATGGGACCAATGGCGCGTCTTAATCTGGCCGACGATATTGAGCGACAAGCTCGTGAATCTATCGCTAAAGGCGCCAAATTAGTAGCTGGTGGAAAGGGGACCGGTTTCCAGCGATCTGGCTGCAACGTTGCCCCAATCCTGTTGGATAAAGTAAAACCTGGTATGGCGGCTTTCGACGAAGAAACATTTGGGCCATTAGCCGTTTTGATCGAAGCCAAAGATGAAGCCGATGCCATTCGGCTAGCCAATCAATCTAATTTTGGACTTGGTTCTGCACTATGGACGCAGGATCTGGACAAGGCTGACCGACTGGTACGTCAAATTCAGGCCGGGTCTGTGTTTGTGAATGGCCTAATGCGTTCCGATGCGCGGGTTCCGTTTGGTGGCATCAAGACATCCGGTTTCGGGCGCGAACTCTCGGAAGTTGGCATCAAAGAGTTTGTAAACGTGAAAACTGTGTGGATTGAGAAGTCGTAAAAGCCACTAGATCAAGTTTGTATAGTAGCAAAGTAATGTCACTGCTGCAATTATTTTGATACCATGCCGTCCCTAGTTCGTCAAAGTGAGAAATGATTTAAAATCGTAATCTCTATTCTTATTTGATGAACCACTATTTTTCTTTCAGTTACTGCCTAGTTCTTTTTCTTTGTACATGTTTATTGGTGGCTTGCTCTAGTGAGAGTACACCTTCTCCAGATACGAATGCGCTGGTCTTTGTGGGTAGTGATGATGCCCATCTGTACGCTATCGATGCCCAGACGGGCCAAAAAAAATGGGCTTTTGCTACCAATGGTGATGTTTCGTCCAGCCCCATCGTGTTCGACGGTTGGGTGTACGCTGGTAGTGACCTGGGTCGTTTTTTTGCCGTTGATGTCCAACGAGGAAACCTGCAATGGAGTGTAGCTACCCAGTATAGTATGGCGACGAGCCCCATTGCGGCTGACGGACGAATTTACCTCAGAGGGCAAGACGTATATGCATATGATGCCAAAACAGGAAACCCTATCTGGGGAACGTTTCGAGGTGGTTCAGAACCAGGGTCTTCGGTGGTTAAAGATGGAACGAGCTTATTTATGGCTGAATCAGAAACTCTAATCGCCTATGATGCTATCAGTGGTAGCCGACTGTGGTCCTTTATCACCGATAATAATATTCAGACTGTACCTGTTGTGTCAAACGGGGTTGTTTTTATAGGCAGCAACGATACCATTCTGTACGCGCTGGGAGCTGCAAACGGCAAGTCGAAATGGTCTTTTCGGGCTTCAGCAGCAATTGTAGGTAGCCCGACTGTAGCCAATGGTCGGGTATATTTTGGATGTTATGATGATCAGTTATACGCCCTGGATGAACAAACAGGGAAACTCCTCTGGCGCTATGCTACCAAGAGCCCTATTTTTTCCAGCCCTACCGTAGCTAACAACATGGTATATGTTGGGAGTATGGATGGAAACCTTTATGCGGTAGATGTACAAAAAGGCACGACAGCCTGGTCAACTAATGTAGGGGGTGCTGTTTTTTCCAGTCCTACGGTTGCCAATGGAGTGGTTTATGTGGGTAGCACCGATAATGGCCTGTATGCATTTGATGCCTCTGATGGAGGTAAAAAATGGGTTTTTTATACCCAGGATAGAGTTCGATCCAGCCCTTGTGTTCTGACAACGCAGGGGCATGTTATTAGAGGGTTTGGAAATGTCCAATAATGAGACTTACTGCTCTAAGGTCAAAGCTAATCAACCTTCATAGGTTATCTTTCCGGTCTCGCTCAGCAATAGGGAGAACGGAAAGAAGCTTTGTTGATTATTATTCGCTGACTTTCTCGGCAGGTTTTTGCTTCCGTGCGTTCAGATAGCCTTTGATAACCGTGAAGGTCGTGATGGCCAGGAAGAACAGGATAATGTACTGAACGTAATCGACAATCCAGGGGAACTTCTCGCCGAAATAGAACCCTCCACCTACCAACGTTAATACCCAGATAGCCCCACCAATGACATTGTACAACATGAAAAATGGCGCTGGCATATGAATAAGACCAGCCAGCAACGGGGCAAATGTGCGGACAATGGGTAAAAAGCGTGAGATAATCAGAGCACTATTACCATATCGTAAAAAGGCGTCTCGCGTATTATCGATGTATTTCTGTTTAAAAAACAGTGAGTCGGGGCGATTTTTGATGCGTGCGCCAAAATAATAGCCCGTTAGATAACCCGTTGCCGAGCCTAATACAGCCGCGCCAAAAATGCAGCTCAATAATAACCAAAGCGGTACATTCAACAGTTTTGTACCCGCAAAGACGCCCGATAAAAACAGCAGATAATCGCCCGGCAGGAAGAAACCGAAGAAAATTCCGTTCTCAACAAAAATGATGAGGGTAATCAACACCAGGCCGCCCGTCCGAATGATTTCTTCGGAATTAAGCAGGTACTGGAAAAAGTCGATAATCTGGTTCATGATTAATGATAGACGGGGCCGCCCGCGCGGTGATTGAATGATTGAATAACCTCTGTGGTAACTATTCAATCACTCAATCATTCAAAATTAAATATGCTCCGCCAGCTCAAGCCAACGGTCCGATTTTTCAGCGATACTGTGCTCGATTTGCTCAATTTCACGCGACCAGGCGATTAATTGCTCATGCGGTCCACCTGAATTAAGCAGATCCACAACTTCGATTTTGCGTTGCTCCAACGATTCAATTTCTTTTTCGAGCGTTTCGTATTCGCGGATTTCTTTGAATGAAAGCTTTTTCTTCGCACCATTTACCGTACTCGCTGCCGATGAAACTATAGGTTCAGGCGTTTGGTTCTTGGGAGCCGGGGTTGCTGGTTTATCAATTTGTGAAGTCGATTTTTTGGGCTGCGCCGAACGCGGCCCGGAATCTCGCCAGTCGCGGTAGTCGGTGTAGTTGCCCGGAAAATCGCGGACTTTCCCTTCGCCTTCCAGCACAAAAACGTGCTCTACCAGCCGATCCATGAAGTACCGATCGTGGGTTACAATGAGTACACAACCCGAAAAATTAAGCAGAAAGTCCTCGAGTACATTCAGCGTCATGATGTCGAGGTCGTTGGTTGGCTCATCCAGAATCAGGAAGTTTGGGTTTTGAACCAGCACCAGCAGCAACTGTAATCGTCGTTTTTCGCCCCCGCTCAGTTTCGCTACATAATCATACTGTTTGGAACGATCAAACAGAAACCGGCTGAGTAGTTGCGTTGCTGTAACAGTGTCGCCGTTAGCCAATTTCATAACTTCGGCCACGTCCTGCACCACATCAATTACGCGTTGGTTTTCGGGTAAATCAAGCTCTGTTTGCGTGTAATAACCAAACTTTACGGTGCCGCCCGTCGTAATCTTACCCGAATCGGGGCGAAGCTGACCGGTTAGCATATTCATCAGCGTGGTTTTACCCATGCCGTTTTTGCCAATCAATCCCACTCGGTCGGGCCGTTTAAAGGTGTAGTTGAAATGATCGAGCAGGACTTTATCGCCAAATCGTTTGCTCAGGTTTTCAACTTCCAGAATTTTGCTGCCTAGCCGGGTCATTCGCAAGTTCAGGTCCAGTTCGCCGTCGTTACGTTTGCCACTTGTTTTGTCTTTCAAATCTTCAAAGGCATCAATCCGGTATTGCGCTTTTGTTCCCCGCGCTTTGGGTTGGCGACGCATCCATTCCAACTCTCGCCGAAACGTGTTGCGATCTTTAGCTAACTCAGACGCTGCCGCCAGTTCACGTTCTTCTTTTTTCTCGAGGAAATAAGCGTAATTCCCCTTGTAAGAATATATCTGTCCATTGTCCAATTCGGCAATCTGATTACAGACCCGATCCAGAAAATACCGATCGTGGGAGACCATCAGCAACGTACCATTATTGGTATTCAGGAAGTTTTCGAGGTATTCAATCGCTTCAAGATCGAGGTGGTTGGTCGGCTCGTCAAGAATCAGCAAATCAGGATTTTGGATAAGCACCCGCGCCAGAGCAACCCGTTTCCGCTGACCACCCGACAACGAACCCGCCAGTTGATCTACATTCTGGATACCCAGCTCACCCAGAATCTGCCGAATTTGGGATTCGTAATCCCAGGCTTCTAGTTTTTCCATGTCGATCATAGCCTTTTCGAGAGCAGCATGGTCGTCAATGGCCAGGGCGTGTTCATAAGCCCGAACCGCTTCGAGCTGCGCACTTTCGCCCGCCAGAACAACATCCATCACACTTAAGGAATCGTTCAAATCAGGCTGCTGGTCGAGGTAGCCAATCGTAATGTCTTTCCGATGGCTGACAATGCCTGCATCGGGTGGCATGGCCCCGGCCAGAATAGACAGTAAGGTGGTTTTACCTGAGCCATTGGCTCCAACAATCGCGACTTTATCGCCCCGATTGACACCAAATGTGAGGTTTTTGAATAATGTACGGTCGCCGTAGGACTTCGTTAAATTTTCGGCTGAGAGATAGTTCATAAGTCTGAATAACCCACACGGTTTTGAAAACCTAATAGGTTTAAAAGCACAAAGGTACAACAAAGAAAATCGTTCGTACTTTTACCATCGATTGCTGTTTCTATATTCCTAACAAACAATGCGCCTGAAATATCTCCTGATAACAACCTTACTAACGACTGGAGCCATCGTTAGTGCTATCGCCCAGACCTCAACGCCTATTAAATCGTACACCCAAACCATTCCGGGCACAAACCAGACCTACGCGATGGTGGCTATTCCCGGAGGTAAATTTCTGATGGGTAGTGCCCCCAGTGAAAAAGGGCATAAGCCTGATGAGGAGCCTATACATAGTGTAACGATCGAGCCCTTTTATATGGGTAAATACGAAATCACCTGGGATTTTTACGACCTGTTTGCCTTCACGAACATGGAGAAAGAGATGGCCGCAAAATATACCGCAACAGATGCGAACCTTGCCAAAACCGATGCTACTACCCGGCCTAGTCCACCTTATGTAGACATGTCATTTGGTATGGGCCGGGCGGGTTACCCAGCCATCAACATGACCCAGTATGCTGCCATTAAATTCTGCGCCTGGCTTTATGCCAAAACAGGCGTTTTCTATCGGTTACCTACCGAAGCCGAGTGGGAATACGCTTGCCGGGGAAATGATAAGAACGCGACGCTGGCCTATTCGTTCGGAAATGATGTGAAGCAATTAGGCGACTATGCTGTATTTGCAGGCAATAGTGGTGGCGGATACAAGAAAGTTGGTACAAAAAAGCCGAACTCGTTTGGGCTGTACGACATGCATGGCAACGTAATGGAATGGACGAAGGATCAGTACATTGAGGATTATTACAAGCAAGTGGCTAGCGGCAAAGTGAAAGAACCATTTGCTCCCACAACAACACTCTACCCGAATTCTGTACGAGGTGGTTCCTGGGATGATGAACCCGAAGTATTACGTTCGGCGGCTCGTACGCCTTCGGCTCCTGCCTGGAAAGTACTTGATCCACAAAGCCCAAAATCGGACTGGTGGTTAACCTCGGCTTCGTTTGTTGGTTTCCGGATTGTTCGGCCAGCCAAAGCACCCAGCGAGGAGGAAATTAAAACGTACTACGGAATCAAGCCAATTAAAGATTATTAATTGATGTAGGCTGTATGATATAGGATGTGTGAATGACAGCCTATATCATACAGCCTACATCCTACATCATGATCATCCTTCTTCTTGGTGCTAACCTTGGCGATCGTACGACAATCTTACAGCGAGCTGTTGATCTGATCGTCGAGCGCGTTGGGTCTATTGTAAAGCAGTCGGGTTTGTATGAAACAGCGCCTTGGGGGGTGGCGGATCAGCCAGCTTATTTAAATCAGGTATTGGTTGTTGAGACGGTTTTGACACCTGAAGCGGTTTTAAACCAGACGCAGGTAATTGAGCAGGAGTTGGGGCGCGTTCGACTTGAGAAGTGGGGTGCCCGTGTCATTGATATTGATATCCTGTACTACAACCAACTCATTCTGCAAACGCCCAGACTAATTATCCCGCATCCGTATTTGCATCAGCGACGGTTTACGCTTGTGCCTCTTGCTGAGATTGCACCCACGTTTGTTCATCCAGTTCTGAAAAAAACAACGCTTGAATTGCTGGAAGAATGTGAAGATAAAGGTGAGGTCATATTTTTTAATTCACCAAAAACTTCGCCCTTCGGCTGAAAACATTGTACCTTTGCGGTCAGTTTGTTATCATTTTCTCAAAAAAATAGCACCGATTATGTCTGCCACGCTTGACACCGTGAGTTTATTAGCCGACCGCATCAACGCGCTGGAGGAATCGTCCACGCTGGCGATGACCAAAAAAGCCCGTGAATTGGCTGCTCAGGGCCACAAAGTAATTAGCCTGAGCGTTGGAGAGCCGGATTTTAAAACGCCCCAACACATCTGCGAAGCCGCTAAAAAAGCCATCGACGACGGCTTCCACGGCTATTCGCCTGTTGCGGGTTATCCTGATCTCCGCAAAGCCATTGCTGATAAGTTTAAGCGCGACAATAATATTGATTGGAAACCCGAAAACATCGTTGTCTCGACGGGTGCTAAACACTCGCTCGCCAACGTAATTCAGGTGCTTGTGAACCCCGGAGACGAGGTAATCATTTTCTCTCCCTACTGGGTTAGCTATTCCGAAATGGTGAAATTGGCCGAAGGAAAGGCCGTTGTCATCGACGGATCGTTTGAGAATAATTTTAAAGTAACGCCAGAACAGTTTGAAGCCGCCATTACCGATCGGACCAAAATTGTGATGTATGCGTCGCCAAACAACCCAACAGGTTCAATTTATTCTGAAGCTGAGTTGCGGGCTATTGCCGATGTTGTCGCTCGTCATGAAAACGTTCATGTACTGGCTGATGAAATTTATGAATATATCAACTTCACGCCAGAAGGTCATTTCAGCATAGGCTCAATCCCTGAAATTGCTGAACGTGTAATCACGGTGAATGGAGTAGCTAAAGGCTATGCCATGACCGGCTGGCGTATTGGTTATATTGGCGCTGCGAAATGGATTGCCGACGGTGTTGAGAAGTTACAAGGGCAGGTAACGTCGGGTACAAACTCGATTGCACAGAAAGCAACTGTAGCTGCCTTGAATGGTCCTATGGAACCATCCATGGAGATGGCGAAGGCTTATCATCGTCGTCGTGATTTAGTAGTGAAATTGCTGAAAGAAGTACCTCATTTCCGCACGAACGTCCCTGAAGGTGCGTTCTACGCTTTCCCTGATATTAGCTATTACTACGGCAAATCGGACGGTACAACCACTATCGAAAATTCTGATGATTTTGCTGGCTGGTTATTGAATACCGCCTATGTGGCAACGGTTGCCGGTTCGGGCTTCGGTGCTCCTGATTGCCTGCGTATCTCAACGGCGGCTTCCGATGAATCCCTTGTTGAAGCCGTCCAACGGATTAAAGATGCTGTGGCGACTTTGAAATAGAAGCTCGATAAAATAAGGTAAATGAATGTCGTCAGGATGGCTGAAATATAGCCATCCTGACGACATTTTTTGTTTGGGTAGTTCTGATCTAGAAATTTCCTGCTTGCTAAATAACGTGAATTATGGAGGATTTACGAATAGAATTATACTAGTTTTCTGTCATCCCGACGTCAGGAGGGATCTTCGGTAAATAATCAGTTGCCGAAGATCCCTCCTGACGTCGGGATGATAGAAAATAATACTATAAATGACTGACAATCAGTTGATAAATTTAGATTCTATCCATTATTCACGTTAAATAGTACAATTGTAGATAAGCCTAGTAGTAATCGGAAAGAAGCTAACGAATACAAAATGGTTTATCGTCACGAAGGAAGAGCCACGATATTGAGACCTCTGGCGTAACTAAAGCCATAAACCAAAGTGCCTGATAGCTAGTATTTAAGGTGACGTATTCGAAAAAGATTAAATACAGTAGGAATGTTAATTTTGAAATAGTTAACTTAGGAGGACATAAATATTTTTTGGCATTATAATTGAGAAGAATCTATTCAGGTTAGACAAGTGACAACATATTAACCAGCAGGGCAAGATAAAGTCAACATTTTGTTTCAAAAATTTAGAGACTACGCTTGTTTTTGTATTAAGTCAAGGTTAATTTTGAATAAGAATAGAATTATGTATCAAGCACTGACTTTTTAAGTTGTCTTATTTGTAAAACCGTAACCTTAATCTTTAATAATTACTACTGGAAACCGATGAGAAATTTCCGCTTGTACATGATTTTTCAATGGGTTTTTTTCTTGCCCATTATCCTTCCGATGTGTATCATCTTCGGAGCGTTGCGTGGAATTGTGCAGATGATTGAACGAGTGATGGAGCAAATGATATTGGATATCGCTCCGTCAGATCCGGCATCGTCAACGCAGGTGACAGAATCCTGATTTTAGTATACTATATATGCCGTGGATAGCCTGATTTTTTGGGTTTATCCAACTAAAGAGCCGCATTTTCTGATTTCCAGAAAATGCGGCTCTTTGTGTTTCGTAAATTATAGAATGAATTTAGGGCTTTGCTCAAAGCCCTGAACTACTATTCATAAATGAAGTCCATATTCTTGTCTTTATAGTTTTCATCGTCCAGCTCCAGAAATTCCTCCCAAAACGGATCGTTGGGTAGTCCAGCTTTGCAAATGATGGGTCGGTCTGGCGCTCCGGCTTGCTTTACCGGATGAATGAAATAAAGACGGCGAGCATGCAGGTAAATCTTTTTATCGGCCACAGCTCGGTCATAACCATACTTGACATCTCCGCGAATCGGAGAACCCATGTGTGCTAACTGAGAGCGAATTTGGTGTGGTCGACCCGTAATTGGATTTACTTCCAACAAATAGTGCTCATTGATTTTGCCCAATATCCGGTAGGATAATTCGGCTTTCTGTGAACCAGGTACCTCATAATCGTAGACCGTAACCTGATTCTTCTGCTCGTCCTTTATCAACCAATTGACCAGCTTATCCGCATCTTTAGGCGGCTTATGGCGCACCACGGCCCAGTACGTTTTCTGAACCTGTCGCTTACGGAAAATCTCGTTCATGCGCTCTAGTGCCTTTGATGTACGGGCAAATACAACCAAACCACTTACGGGGCGGTCGAGCCGATGTACCAAGCCCAGGAACACCTCGCCCGGCTTGTTGTACTTTTCCTTGACGTAATCCTTCAGAACATCGAGTAAGGTGGTGTCGCCTGTTCGATCGCCCTGGACTAGAATGCCCGGTTCTTTATTGACAATTAGCAGGTGGTTATCTTCGTAAACGACCTGGTATGGTTTCTTCTTCATAATGGATAATGTGTAATGGAAAATGGAAAATGAAAAGACGAACTTCATTTTCCATTTTCCATTATTCATTTATTCTCTAACTCAATATGCTTCTTTCTCGTTCGGAAAGTCGTTGGCTTTTACATCATCTACATAATGAGCAATAGCCTGTGTCATAACGGTATGTAGTTCGGCGTATCGGCGCAGAAAGCGGGGCTTAAACTCGTTGTTTATCCCCAGTAAGTCGTGAAAAACCAGAATCTGACCGTCGGCATCAGGCCCAGCTCCGATTCCAATGGTAGGAATGTTCAGGCTTGCCGATACCTTTTTGGTGAGAGCAGCCGGGATTTTTTCGAGCACTACACCAAAGCAGCCAATATCTTCGAGCATATGTGCATCGGCCATTAGTTTCTCCGCTTCGGCCTCTTCTTTTGCTCGTACGGCATAAGTGCCAAATTTGTAAATAGATTGAGGGGTCAAGCCTAAATGGCCCATTACAGGAACACCCGCGCTCAGGATTCGGACGATGGATTCCTTGATTTCAAGACCGCCTTCCATCTTAACCGCATGAGCACCTGACTCTTTCATGATTCGAATGGCCGATTGCAGAGCTACCGACGAGTTACCCTGATACGAGCCAAACGGTAAGTCGACAACAACTAAAGCCCGTTTCACTCCACGCACCACCGAACTGGCGTGATAAATCATTTGATCGAGTGTGATTGGTAGTGTAGTCTCATGACCAGCCATAACGTTCGAGGCTGAGTCGCCCACCAGGATCAGTTCAACGCCAGCTCCATCAACTACTCGCGCCATCGAATAATCGTAAGCAGTGAGGGCCGAAATTTTTTCGCCTTTATTTTTTAGTTCCTGTATAGTATGCGTGGTAACGCGCTTGATGTCGGGATTATGAACAGACATTAGACCAGTTGTAAAGTTATGAAGTCGTAAAGTTATAGAGTTGTAAAGTGATATAGGTACGGCATTACAACTTTACAACTCTATAACTTTACAAGCTTATAACGTCTACCTTGGTGTCAGCCATGATTCGGGGTTGAGTTTGGTAAACTCCTTCCAGATTTGGAACTGGATTTCAGAGACTCCGTCTTTATCAGTGGCTACCGTTCCAATGGATTCGCGGGCTTTCACACGTTGGCCCACACGGACCGATACACTCTTTAGTTTGGCGTAAAGCGTAAAATAGTCGCCATGCTGAATGGCAACGACATTGTTCATGCCAGGAATATTTGTAATGTCCTGCACAACACCATCGTAAACGGTTCGCACGTTTTCTCCCGCATTTGTCTGGATATCAATTCCCTGGTTTTCAACGAATATACCTTTCAAAACCGGATGAGGTTTTCGGCCAAAATGATCCGAGATAAATCCTTTTGTAACGGGCCAGGGGAGGTGTGCTCGTGATGCCGTGAAAGACGATGCCAGCGCCGTTTCCTCATCATTAAGGTTATTGTCTCGTCGTTCATCGGGCTTCTTAGCCGTAGGTTCGGGCTCGGCTGGTCGCTCCACTTTGGCAACATCGGCTGGTGCCGGTTTTTCGCCCGCTTTTTCGGCCGCAGCAATGGCATCTTCAGCCCGTTTGCGTTCTGCAGCTTTACGGGCGGCTTCAGCTCGGGCCAACCGCTCTCGCTCTGCTCGTTCGCGGGCCTCACGATCGGCGCGTTCTTTGGCTTCGCGAGCAATGATGCGCGTAATCATGGCTTCGAGTCGGTTAATGGCCCGGCGGCTCTCGGCCAGTTCAGTCTGAAGTTCGAACTCCTTCTTACTTAATTCTTTAACTACATCGTTTTTCTCAACCTTTAATGTCTCAAGCTTTTTAGTCTCGTTTACCTTAGCGCCAATGGTATTTTTCTGTTCCAGGCGTTTATGCTGGGTCGCTTTTTGTTTCCCCTGTAGCATAACCTGTACGTTGTTCATTTGTCGCACCTGGCTTTGGCGGGCATCAGAATATTGGCGTAAGTAGCGATAACGGGCAACGAGTTGGTTGAAGTTATCCGATGCGAAGAGAAACCCCAATGGATTTACCTGCTGCCGGCGCTTGTCGGCGGCATAAATCATGGAGCCGTACTCCGATTTTAGTTTATTCAGATCCAGTGTGAGCTTCGTGCTAGCCTGTCGTAGTTCAGCAATTTCAGCGTCGGTCAATCGGAGATCCTTATTAAGCAGGTTAATCTGTTTCGACTGGGTCTGAATCTGTTGATCGAGCGCTTTGAGTTGTCCTAAACTAGCTTGCTTTTCTGTGGCTGTTTGTTTCAAAATCGTTCGAATCTGACTCATTTTTTCCAGATTCTGCTTTTTTTCTTTTTCCAGAACCTGTCGATTCCGCTGGGTTTGTGGAATCGAGTTTGACGGTTGCACCTGCGCTTGTACTGGCTCGGTAAACCATAAAAAACCGAGCGCTATCAACTTGATAGCTGACCAGAAAACGATTCGGCAAGTGGATATGGGAGTGGGGTGCATGGATTTCAGGACCAACGAATGTACTTATGGTCGACGCTCGTAATTAGTCGGAAGAGTGAAAGGAAAGCCCGGACTGGTCGAGACCAGTTCAACTTTAGTATGTTTTAGACGAAGCTGGGTTTGGCGAGACTGGCCATCCGTTTTCGACTGATAATCGAGCGTTAAAAGGCTCGTATATGGAACCAGAAAGTTAGTTAGGGCGGTAAAATCTTCGTAATCCAGCCGAAGTGTATTTTTGGTAGGCTGCTCCGTTATGGCCAGTTTTTTTAATTTCCGATCCTGTTCACCAATATAATTTTCAACTAATGCCTGCCCTTCGGTTTGTCGTAATAACAACTCATTGCCCTCATTTTTAATTAGTTGAGCAGGGCGTTTGGGAAAGGGTAAATTTCCGACGATTAAGGCCTGTAGCAGCTGAAAGCTCATCTGAAAATTGAACTGTTTGCTCAGTGTTGGAAAATCATAAACGGTATACTCCTTGTGAATCTTGTCAATGATGGTGATTGAATCCGGTGTAATGAGTCCCCGAACCGCTTCGATACCCAACTTCGATACTGATAACCAGATCAGACTGTCTTTTTGAACGCGTATACTAACATTCGCATTATCAATATCCTGCGAAGGACTTTTGAACGAAAGTTTGGATTTAGTCGTGAGGTACTGAAAATCAATTTCGGCAACACGCGTACGTGCTTCCTCAATATCCGGGCGAACAACCGTGGGTGTAGTGGCAGGAATAGTTGCAGTAGGCCGAGTGGCAATAGTGGAGTCTGGTGTAGGCGATGGAACAACAGCTGAGCCCGTCGAATGCGACATATGACGACGTCGGCAACCTTCCGAACTCAACAGCGTGACCAGCAATCCAATTACACACAGGTATTTATTCATTTGGGAAAATTTCGGCTTTCGGTTTACAGTCTATGGTTTACGTATTTGCCCACCGTAAACCATAAGCCAGTTTACAACTTGCCAGTAGTTATCTTTTTGTCTAAATCAGGACCCGCTCCACCTTTTGCTTTCGCCTGTTTCCACTGTTCGACCGCCTTGTCGGGTTGGCCAAGCTGGTAAAGAACATCGCCATAGTGTTCAATAATTGTACCACTAACGTTGGCCGGATCGGCGAGAGCTTTCTCCAGGTATTGCTTGGCTTTAGCGTAATCCTTTGACACATAGAGTATCCAGGCGTAGGTGTCCAGATAGGTCGCGTTGGTCGGGTGCCGTTCAATGAGCTTTTGGGCCAACTGCAAGGCGCGAGGCAGATTCTCTTTCCGTAAGGATAAAAAATAGCTGTAGTTATTGAGAACGTGATCGTTGATAGGGTCTACTTTCAGAACCGCTTCGTACGACTCGTCGGACTTGGCGTGATCGCCAATCCCGTTGTAAGCATCGCCTAACTGGGCGTCGATTTCTTTTCGGAGATCATTGTTAGAGGTAGCTGCCAGGAGCTTTCGGCTCTCTTCGAGTGCGTCGACGGCTTGCTGATATTTTCGTTTATACAGATTGGCCGTTCCATTGGAATACCAGAACAATCCTTGTGTGGGGAATACCTCAAGCGCTTTTTCGGTGTGTGCCAATAAGCTATCTACCTGTTGCAATTCGCCGTCTAATTGGATCAAAGCGCCCCATACTTCATACACCGAGCCATCGAGTCGGGCCGCTTTGGCGTAGGCGTCGCGGGCTTCTGCTTTCTTGCCTTGCTGTGTCAATAAATTGGCGAGCATGACTTGAGTTTTGGGGTCGTTGGGCGAGGTTTTGGCCAAGTTCTGTACCATAGCCAGCGCATCCTGCCGAGCGGTCGTGTTTTCACCCGTCATGCCCACGTAACTTGATAGAATCCGGGCTTTCAAACCCGCTTCAAGATTTGGGTTGGCCAACACCTGATTCAGCTCTTTCGTTACGCGATCCATATCGCCTTTCTTGCGATAAATATCGGCCAATAGCACGTGTGCCTGAGGAAGGTCAGCGTTTAGTTTAAGGGCTCGATCAATCCAGCCAATAGCCTGATCGCCCCGATCGTTGGCAATAAGTAGCTCGGCCCCTTCGAGGAGGTAATCAGGATCGGAAGGTTCCGAGGCCACTAATTTTTCGGCTTCTTCAACAGCCTTATCAATCTTGTTCTGCTTTAAATAAATCCGTTGTTTCTGACGAACGATTTCCTCATTTAGTCCCAACTCTCGCTCTACTTTATTGTAGGCATCCAGCGCCTTATCAGGTTTATCGTTGAATAAGTAGATCGCGGCTAGCTCTACGCCATATTCAGCGTTTTCTGGTCCTTTTTTCAGGAGTTTTTCGTAAAGTTCTTCGGCTTCTACGTATCGTTTTTGCTTGACGTATAATTCGGCAAGCAAAAGGGAGTAAAACTTGTTTTGATTATCGATCGTATACGCTTTTGTAGCATGAGGAATGGCTTCCGTAACTTTTCCGGCCTTTAAGTATGCGTTGGCCATCGAATACTGGGCAGCCGCATTGGCAGGGTCTTTCTGAAGTACTTTTGTAAACTGCGTGATGGCCTTTGTCGGTTCGTCGGTCATCAGATAGCGCATTCCCTCCGTAAACTGAGTTTCGGCTTCTATGCGGGTTGTGGTTGTCGATCCAACCTTTGCAAGCGATGTGTCAGGAACGGCTTTTTCACGTCGACGCTGCGCTGACGCTGGTGTCAGCGTCAGCCAAATAACCAGCCCAAGAGTACCAATCCACACGATCAGGAACTGGTTAGAGAAAAATTTGTATAACGTTTTCATGCTGGTCTGCGAATAGACGAACTTACTTACCAAAACGCGGCCTATCCCGTTCTATTGCGGCTTTGGTTGAAGTAAGCCCCTTAGACAAAGGTAGTTCAAAATGACGGAATGATTAACAAGGAGCTCAGAGCGTGGGGCGCGGAGTAAAGAATGGGCTTTCTAGCGCCCTGCTCCGAGCTCCTTTCCCCTTACTTCCTGCAAATACTTTGCCTTAATCGAGTAAGACTTGCTAAATATACTAGAAGAAAGCCTTACGTAATTGATAACTTTTCAAGGAGGGGCGAGTTATCAACTGGCTAGTAGCACTGTTAAAAAATCAAAAATCGTACACATGGAAACCCTGTATACTGCCACCGTAAGTAATGTCGGCGGGCGCGAAGGTGATGTAAAATCACTTGATGGTATTTTAGAACTGGATATTAAACGCCCTGTTGAAATGCATGGCGAAGGAGGAAAGCCCAATCCTGAAATGTTGTTTGCCGCTGCTTATAGCTCCTGCTATAATGGGGCACTGATGGCCGTAGCCGACCGTCGAAAAATTATTCTGCCCGAGCATGCCGTGGAGGTGAGCATTTCGCTCAATAAAGACGGCAACAATATGTTTCTATCGGGAAAGATTGTGGTGAAAGCACCGGGTATGGACCATGACCAACTACAACAACTAGCCGAATCAGCCCATATCGTCTGCCCTTACTCGAAAGCCGTGAAGGGAAATATGGATATGAAGATTGAGGTGCTGGTGTAGATAGGTAGTACTAGAAGCGAGGAGTTAGGACCGGGCCGCCGGAGCGGAGAGAATGGCTGACGCATCTAGTTTTTAAGCGTCAGCCATTCTCGCTCCTAATACTGTCTGTCTAACTCACCGCATCGTAAATCTGCACACGCTGCCAGAGGTGAGCACATTTATCAACGAAGGCCAGATGAACAGGATGTGTCTGATAAACATCATGAGCGGCCTGGTCGGCGAAAACCAATGTTAGCGCAAAATCATAGCTGTGGTCAATAACCGGCCGACGCGTTTCGGCAGGCGTGCCGATGTAAACGGTCGTGATTTCGGTTACGGCTTTCAGTGTTTCGAGACCGGCACGAAGTGCCGTATGGTCGTCCTGACTTTCGGGATGATGAAGCCAGAAAAAAACGGTATGAACAAACATAATATCGGTTGATAGGGTTTTTAAACTGAGCCGTAAAAGTAAGCATACTTTCCGGTAACCCTAAACGAGGAGGTCATTCGCTCCTTATCTGCTAGCTCACATCGCCACGCCCCAGTAATTTTTCGGCAAAATGCTCACCCGCTATCAGCTTTCGGATGATGTCGATATCGTCATCGTTCAGTAGATCGCCAAGGCTTAGTTGGTATATATTAGCGAGCTCTTCCAATTTATTAATAGAAGGTTGAGTTTGCCCACTTTCCCATTTGCAATAAGCAGGTTGGGTCATTCCGATGTTAAACGCAATATACTCCTGCGAATACCCAAACAACTGACGTAACCGACGAAGCTTTTCCGATAGTACTGGCATAGTTCACTAATTTATGGATCAACTTATACTAAAAGAGTAACGGATCTCATCATAAGCAAAGGGTATTCTATTGTTGGTCGGTAGATAAACTTACGGCTACTACTATAAGTTTAGATTTATTTTTTGTGTCTATTTCTTAAAATAATCCTGTATTCGGCAATTATTGTTTTACAAATCCCTGGTTATTAGATTATAACCGGTAGCTATATTTTTATAATAATCGGTTATCAGGTCGGGCGCTCCCGTCCCCCAACTTTGTCCCAAGCAAACGGCAATACGTTTGGCAGGTCATAAAGACAAGCTGTATTCCCTTTGTTTAGCGGTCGCCGAAAAGCTAACAGAGTAGGCATTATTAACTTATATATCGTTATGAAAACCTTAGATTTTGTTAACCTCGGAGTTGAAGAATTGACGAATCAGGAAATGATCAACAATCATGGTGGTGGCGACAGTACCAGTTTGTTAAACATCGGATCAATTGCGATTGGCGATCTGGTGGATCTCAGCGGTAATAGTTTATTTAATGGTAACTATGCTTTGTTCAGTGGCAACAGCACTGACGTAAGCCCAAGTACGGGAACTGGTTTTAGCTTTAGTACAAGCCGCTCATAACCAATAAATTTAGTCGAAGTAAGCCGAAAGAATTAACGTTCAAGTCGGTAATCGTTCACTTAAATTTTAATATCGTTATGAAAACGTTCGATCTTGCTACTCTCGGTGTTGAGGAGCTAACCAGTCAGGAAATGAGCAGTAACCACGGTGGTGGCGATAGTTTCACATTATTAAACATTGGCGCGATTACAATCGGTAATCTGGTTAATGTTAATGGAAATAGCCTCTTCGATGGTAATTATGCGTTGTTCAGCGGAAACGGGACTGATGTCAGTCCAAGCACAGGAACAAGTATAGGCTTTAGTTCAAGCCAGTCATAATCGGGTAAATTGATTGAAGTAAGCCGATTTTGTTCGTAATCGAATCGGTAATTGTTCACTTAAATTTTAATATCGTTATGAAAACGTTCGATTTTGCTACCCTCGGTGTTGAGGAGCTAACCAGTCAGGAAATGATTAATAATCATGGTGGTGGCGATAGCACCAGCATTGGAAATATAGGTTCAATACTCATCGCTGATCTGGTCGATGTGAGTGGAAATAGTTTGTTTAATGGTGACAGTGCCCTGTTCAGTGGTAACAGCACCAGTGCCAATCCTGTAACGAGCACGCTGTTTAACTTCAGTTCGCTCAGTTCATAGACGTTTGAATTGAGCGAAATCAACAGGCTCAATCAGGAAGAATAAGTAGCAGGGATTTTGCCCGTTGGAACAGAAAGCCATTTCTTTTTTTCTGTCTCAGGGGCGAAATCCCTGTTTTTGGGTTATACGTAGATAGTATTCAATACACTCAACGCAACGATGAACGAATCTGAATTCTCCTATGGCCTAGTCACTTACCTGCCCAGGGTTAGTGTGCGGAGCCAGATTATTTATACAACGGTTCTGGGCGTTATCCTGCTTACGGTACTGGCCTTACCGTTTATATATGTTGATGTGTCGGTGCAGGCAAATGGGCTAGTTCGGCCTGTTGCGGAACGTAGCGAAGTGAAAGCCACAGCCGGGGCAGTCGTTGAGAAAGTAATGGTGCGGGAATGGGAGCCTGTTCGCAAAGGACAGCCGCTTTTTCAATTGCGGTCCGATGCATTAGATACCAAAAAGCAGCTGGTAGATAATCAAATTGCCGAAAAAGCCGCATTTGTTCGTGATCTGGACCAGTTAACGACTAAATCCTGGAAAGTCGTCAATGGATTAGCCGCTCCCCTTTATCGACAGGAGTATAACCAGTTTCGGGCTATTGTCGAAGAAAGTTGGAATTTGCAGGAAAAGCGAAAACGGGAACTTCAAACGGCACAACTACTCTACTCGCAAAAAGCAATTGCACGACTTGAATACGAAGATGCGCTTTATGCGCACAAGGCTTCTCTGGCACGATATAACACGCTCGTTGAACAACAACGAAGTGACTGGCAGACCGATCTGACACAGGTTCGGCGTGATTTAGCCAACTTGGAATCGGATGCCAAACAACTGCATGAAGAGCAGGAATTGTACATACTAAAAGCCCCGACTGGTGGTACGGCTAGTCAGTTAGCTGGACGATATGCGGGTAGTTATGTGCAACCGGGCGATGTGCTGGCCGTTGTTTCTCCAGACTCTACTCTAATCGTCGAAGCCTACGTTCCCTCGAAAGATATTGGTTTGCTAAAGCCCGGTCAGCCAGTACGATTACAGGTCGACGCGTTCAATTATAACCAATGGGGTTTGCTGACGGGGCGTGTAATGGATATTGCGAATGACTTTACAACGACGAATGGCGAGCCAGTTTTTAAAGTTCGGTGCCAGCTGGATAAGCCATACCTGAGTTTACAAAACGGTTATCAGGGTCGTTTGAAGAAAGGAATGACGGTTCAGACTCGCTTTCAGGTTGCCCGTCGTTCGTTGTTTCAGTTGCTTTACGACAAAGCCGATGATTGGCTAAACCCGGCTGTGAGTAATCCCAAAACGGCTACAGCAAGCTCGCAGAAGGAGGGCGGCAGCTCCATATGAATTCAGTAACTGAAGAGAAAAAAACAACAGCGTTGGACTGTTGGAACGCGTTCGGGAGTGGTTCGCTATGAAGAGTATTAGTGCCCGAACAAAAGTCAAACAACGCGACATCACCGATTGTGGAGCGGCTTGTCTGGCATCGGTAGCGGCTTATTACCGATTGTTATTGCCAGTTGCGAGAATTCGCCAACTGGCTGCCACCGACCAGAAAGGGACCACTGTATTGGGGATGGTCGAAGCGGCTCAGAAGCTGGGATTTCAGGCGAAAGGTGTAAAAGCGCCATTTGAAAGTCTATCGAAAATCCCTCAGCCGACGATTGCCCACGTCACGATCCGCAACAGTCAATTGCAACACTATGTGGTCATTTACCGGATTACCGACCAGAGGATTACGGTCATGGACCCCGCCGATGGGAAAATGCATCACCTATCGCCCACCGAGTTCAAAGAGGTTTGGACGGGCCTATTGGTCTTATTGATACCCGACGAAACATTTAAGGTTGGTGATCAGAAAGTGCCTGTGTTGCAACGATTCTGGCAACTGATGCAGCCTCACCGGGCCGTTTTGTTTCAAGCTCTGTTTGGCGCGTTGATCTACACAATTTTAGGCTTGTCTTCGGCCATTTATATTCAGAAAATTGTCGATAATGTACTGGTCAACGGGAATCGTAACCTGCTGAATCTGCTCAGCGTGGTGATGATTGGTCTATTGATTCTGCAAATTTTCATCAATGCCACCAAGAGCTTTTTCAATCTGAAAACCGGCCAGCGAATTGATGCCGCGCTGATTTTAGGCTATTACAAACACCTCATGACATTGCCGCAATCGTTTTTCGACACGATGCGGGTGGGGGGAGGTGATTTCGCGGGTAAATGATGCCGTTAAAATCCGGTCGTTTGTTAATGACATTGCGCTTGGGCTGCTCGTTAATGTGCTGATCGTGTTCTTTTCGTTTGGGCTGATGTTTACCTATTACTGGAAACTCGCCCTGATTCTGGTGTTGGTGGTGCCATTTTATGCCGCTATTTACTGGGCCATGAACCGATTCAACCAGCGATACCAACGGAAGCTGATGGAGAACTCCGCCGACCTCGAAGCGCAACTGGTTGAATCGTTGAATGCCATGCCAACCATTAAACGGTTCGGCCTGGAACAGTTTGCGAGCCAAAAAACAGAAACCCGCTTTGTGGCTCTCCTGCAAACGATTTTTCAAACGGGCAGCGCGGGTATCTATGCGGGCAATGCATCGGAGTTTGTGACCCGACTGTTCACCATTATTTTACTCTGGACGGGTGCTGGCTACGTACTTCAGAATGACTTGACACCGGGAGAACTACTTTCGTTTTATGCGCTTATTGGCTATTTCACGGGCCCTGCTGCCAGTTTGATTGGCTCAAACCGGAGTATTCAGGAAGCCCTGATTGCCGCCGACCGTTTGTTTGAAATTATGGATCTCGATCGCGAATCGAATGAGAACAAAGTTCAGTTACAGCCTGCTATGGTTGGTCCGATTCGATTCCAGAACGTGACCTTTCGCTACGGTACACGAGCTACTGTTTTCGAGGATTTAGTGCTGACCATGCCGAAAGGAAAAATTACAGCTGTGGTCGGGGAAAGTGGATCGGGAAAATCAACGTTGATGTCACTGGTACAGGGGTTGTATCCGCTGCAAAGCGGCACTATTTTCATTGGTGACTACGACATAAAACACCTGCATCCTGATAGTCTGCGGCAGGTCGTCAGTGTGGTGCCGCAGAAAATTGATCTATTTGCGGGCAATGTCATTGAAAATATTGCCATCGGGGAAGATGAACCTGATATGCAGCGTCTTCTCATTATTTGTGATCAGCTAGGTATCACCGATTTCATCGAACGAATGCCGAACGGATTTAAAACCTATTTGGGCGAAAATGGAGCGACGCTATCTGGTGGACAAAAGCAGCGGCTAGCCATTGCCCGTGCCCTTTATCGACAACCCGAAGTCCTGATTCTGGACGAAGCAACCTCCGCCTTGGACTCGTTGTCGGAACAATTTGTACAACGCACTGTACAGCAGTTACGGAAAGAGGGCAAAACGATTATCATCATTGCCCACCGGCTCAGCACTGTTCGGAAGGCGGATAAAATAGTTGTATTGGAACATGGGCGAGTTATTGAAGAAGGAAAACACGTTGAGCTGATCAAAAATGGAAAGGCTTATTCGCAGTTCTGGCAGCAGCAGACCGAGGTCGTTTAGAGAATTCAACTAGTCCTCAATCAGTCGATAGAAAGCATCTCGGTACGTTTCACCAATGGGGACAATCGCCTGAGAGTGGCCTGGATGATTAATGTATATGCGGTTTCGTTCAATGGATTCAATTCGGTTGAGTGCCACAATATAGGATTTGTGAACTCGGGCAAACTGATGGGGCAGCAGCTTTTCTTCCAGACTTTTCATGGTTTGGAGCGCCAGAATCCGCTCGGCTGGCGTATAAAGCGAGACATAATCTTTTAGTCCTTCGCAATACAAAATGTCGCTCAAACTAACGCGTTGCAAGCGGTATTCTGTCTTGACGAAAATGAAATCCTTGGGGGCCGGTTCAATCAGACTATTCTGGGTAGTATCGGGCACCAGATTACTAGCAGGTACTGCCGACTGAATGGGCGGTAGCAGTTTTTGCACCGCTTTATAGAACCGTTCGAACGAGACGGGCTTGAGCAGATAATCCACCACATTGTGTTCGTAGCCTTCCAGCGCGTAGGTTGAATAGGCGGTGGTCAGAATAACCCGGCACTTATGGTCACTAACGGCTCGTTCTACCAATTTTAGGAATTGCATTCCTGTGAGTTCGGGCATCTGAATATCCAGAAAAACCAGGTCTACCTCGCCCTGTTGTACCCGCGTCAAGGCGTCGATTGGGCTGGTCGTGGCGCCAACCAGTTCCAGAAAAGGTACTTTCCGAATGTAGTCGCTTAAAACAGCGTGGGCGAGCGGTTCGTCGTCAACAATAAGGCAGCGCATAGCAGGGCGATTATAAACTTAACTCCAGCGAACAGGCGTAACTATCCTGATCATTCGTAACATGTAGCGTATGTTGGTCGGGATAGAGCAACGCCAGCCGCCGTTTTACATTCGTCAGGCCAATACCACCCGCCGAATCGGTCTGTCGGTTCATTTTTTTGTTGAGCGTGTCGAAACGCAATCTACCGTTTCGGACGCTTAAATCAAGCACCAGCGGTTGGTTCGGGTCCGTCAGGTCGCCGTGTTTAAAGGCATTTTCAACAAAGGAAACCAGCAACAACGGTTCAATTCGGAACAGATCGGTATTACCCTCCACGCTAAATAAAACGTTGGCATTGGCAACCCGAAGCTTTTCGAGTTCGACGTAGTTTTTCAGGTAGTCCACTTCTTTCGATAACGGTACCCGCCCCGTTCCTCCATTATGTTCGTTGCTGTCGTAGAGCATATAGCGCATCAATTCCGACAGTTTCAGAATGGCCCCCGGCGCATCATCCGATTTGGTGTAGGCGAGCGAATAAATGTTATTCAGCGTGTTGAACAGAAAGTGTGGGTTCACCTGCGATTTCAGAAAGGCTAACTCAGCGGTGTTGCGCTCGCTGACAAGTTCGATACGTTCCTGTTGGTGAACAAACCAATCTTCAATAACCTTAAACGCCAGCCCAAGGCCAATGGCATAGATGGCATAAAACCGATTATCCCAGGCATAAGCGAGTTTAGAAACGTCGGGATCGTAGTTGGTGAAGCCAAATAAATGCCAGTAAAAAACTTGTTCCAGCAAATAACGGGTAAGAATAAATCCTCCCATAGCCCCCACTGAGCCCAAAAGTGCCCATCCGAGCCGCTGCCGATTAAGCAAGTGAGTGAGCACAATGGCGTGTTCGAACCAGGCCGCCAGCCAGAAGGACAGACTGAATGAAATCTCCAGTGGATCAAAAACCAACGCATGCTTTTTAGGGTCATCGGCATTCAACAGCACCATCGTTGCCCAAAGGGTAAGGTAGAGCAGATTCCGAATATGGGTACGGTTGTTAAAAAAAGCAGGTAGGTGAAGCGTCATGACATAGCCTATTACGAGTGCTAAATACTGAAGTCGGGACGGAAGCTACAAGTCCAATCGACCAACGCCTGATTTTGATCGACCAACCCAGTTTGGGCGCTAAATGCCCGTTGGTCGATTGATAAAACGGTTAGCCGAGTCAACGATGGCGTTGGTCGAATAGAGTTGGCTGGGGTAGCAGCGAAGCCACACTTTTGGGTCATCAATTCACAAACGCATTTACAAACACCATGAAATTACTTATTTCTTTTTTCCTGATAATCATCTCGTTCCTGGCTTCGGCTCAATCGAATAAGAATAGCCAGCCACTTGAAATCCTGTTTATTGCAGCAGCTCACGACTACGGTGCCAAACCGATTGAAGACTTTTCGTATCCGATCAATAAAGCGCTTGCGTTTAAACCAGATGCCGTATTTGGTGAGAATCTCTCGCCCGAAGACTACGATGCACTGGACCGACACTGGAATAAAGAAGCCATTGATAAGCGACTGGCTTATCTGACCAAAATCGGCTATCCGTTACCCAAACACCCGCAGGCGTTCATTGCCCGTCAGTATAAGTTGCTCCGTAAATACCCGTACTATCATCAGGAGCGTATGAAACTAGCGCATGCTTTATACCTGACCCATGATTTTGGGAACGCATCTTATCAGTTTTACCTGCTCGATAAGCTACGTCCAGCTTTTGGTGCCGAGGAAATAGCCGCGTTTACCCAGATACTCGGCCCGGTTGATTCGCTCAAAAATGTTGGTTTCCGACGCTCAAACGAATATTATAACATCTTCCACCCAATAGCGCAGTCACTGAAACTGGATAAAATTATGCCGATGGACTGTCAGAAGTACAACACGCCCTGGAGTGCGGCCTGGGAGAAAACGGACTCACTGTATAAGCTCTTCGAAAAGGGAATTGAAGCCGATACGAACTCCGCCGATTATAAAACATACCTACGATTGAATACTGAAAACAATGAACTTCAGCGCTTGCTAAATAAGGCTAATCAGGCCGGTAAGTCGACTGCGTTTCTGAACACCGCCGATTGGGACAAATACACAGACTTTGGCAATTTTTATGGAAATCGCTATCTATTTGGGCTGAAAAACTTTCCTGAAGAGGGCGTTCGGGACATGCTGAAATACTGGACGCTTCGGAATGAAGGAATGTGCCAGAATATTGTTGATCGTGCTCGGAAAATTGGGGCAAAGCGCGTTGTGGTTGGCGTAGGCGCTTCGCATAGGGAGTTGATGGTGAAGCTGTTAAAGGAGATGCCCGGCGTAACGGTGTATACCCTGAACGAGTATCAGCCCTGAACCCATCAGAGGTAGTTATTCATCGGCCTTATATCCTATCGTAAGGGTATGGGGCCGATGAGTAATCGGTTTTATGAATTTTTAAGAGCATATCCCATTTCTGGCAAACATTTCGCTATCTTCAAAACGTTATGTGAGTATACACGACACCCGTTAAGAAAGCAACGAATGGAAGACACAACGAATACTACGAATGAGCCGTCGGGGCGTGAACGCAACAGCCCTAAAAATGGGATTCAAAACGACAGCGCCACAGTTCGATTGCCGATGATTTTGGGTATTACGCTGGCTGGTGGTATGCTCATTGGAGCCACTTTTTTCGGTGGTTCGAAAAGCATGAACAGCATCGGCCATGGTTACGCGAAGTACCGGGAAATTCTGCAACTGATTGAAAATAACTATGTCGATACGGTTAATACAGACGAGCTGGTGGATTATTCGATCACGAAAATGCTCGAAAAACTCGACCCACACACTGCTTACATGAACCCGCAGGATGCCGTGGCTGCCCGGTCGCAGCTGGAAGGTGGTTTCGATGGAATTGGGGTTGAATTCAATATCTATAAGGACACCGTTTATGTTGTGACGCCCTTAGCGGGTGGCCCCTCGGAGTCTGCTGGCATTTTAAGTGGCGATAAGATCATCAAGGTCGATGACAAGCCGCTGGCGGGTACCAAGATTGAAAACAGTGCCGTGTTCAAGGCATTGCGTGGCAAACGTGGTACCGATGTTAAACTGACGATCTTACGGAAAGGCGATAAGCAACCCAAAGACTTTACCATCACCCGCGACCGGATTCCGACATACTCGGTCGATGCGGCTTATATGATCGATGCCAAGACGGGTTACATCAAGAT
Organism: Spirosoma foliorum; assembly: GCF_014117325.1. NCBI lineage: Bacteria > Pseudomonadati > Bacteroidota > Cytophagia > Cytophagales > Cytophagaceae > Spirosoma > Spirosoma foliorum. The sequence goes on from NZ_CP059732.1 coordinate 8,836,643, forward strand.
CAATCGTTTCTCCGAAACAACGTACGACGAGTTTAAATCTGCGCTGGCCTCGCTTAAAGCAAAAGGCATGACGCAGTTGATGATGGACTTACGGAACAATCCCGGTGGCTATATGGATCGGGCAACGAACATTGCCGACGAATTCATTTCGGGTAATAAACTCTTGGTTTATACGGATGGTAAAGACAATCGCTACGACCGAAAAACGTACGCACACATTGCAGGCCAGTTTGAAGAAGGCCCGTTAGTCGTGCTGGTCGATGAGGGGAGCGCATCCGCTTCTGAAATCGTATCGGGGGCTTTGCAGGATCACGATCGGGCGCTGATTGCGGGTCGTCGTTCGTTTGGCAAAGGACTGGTGCAAATGCCGGTGACACTTTCCGATGGTTCTGAGCTTCGGTTAACGATCTCGCGATACTATACGCCTAGTGGCCGGAGTATTCAGAAACCGTATGTGCCGGGCCACGAAGGTGATTATGAAAAAGACCTTGAACAGCGCTCGAAACGGGGCGAATACTACGTTGCCGATTCCATCAAAAACGATCCTAAGCTGAAGTTCAAGACTGATGGTGGCCGGGTTGTGTATGGTGGTGGCGGTATCACCCCAGATTATTTCATTCCGCGCGATTCGACCTGGCAAACGGCGTATTTAGTGCAACTGTACGGGAAGAACATTATCCGTGAGTTTGCGATGGAATATGCGAATGATAATCAGAAGAAACTGGAGAAAATGCCGTTCGATGAGTTCAATCGCACCGTTAACATGAACGATGAGCAGATGAACAAGTTGGTGAAAATTGCGACTAACGAAGGCATAAAGTTTAACGAGAAAGAGTTCAATCGCTCGAAAAACTACATCCGTAATCAGATAAAGGCCTTGGTAGCCCGTTCGGTTTATCAGAAGAATAACAAAGCTGGTCAGAATAACGAGTTCTTCCGGGTTATCAGTAACAGCGACGATACGTTCCAGAAGGCGCTTCAACTTTTCGACCGGGCCGATAAACTCGAACACGGCACGATGTCGTACAATAATAAGTAGCGTTTACAGTTTTTGGTATTCGGTTTAAGGTGGGCTAACGCGTCTTTTGTTTGTGCGTCAGCTACCTTAAACCGAATACCAAAAACTGTAAACTATTTATTCCTTTTGCTAAACTGATACGCCAAACCCAGGAATGATTGCAGGTTTCCGGTCTTGAAGTCTTTACGAGCATAAGGGGCAAGTTCAAAGGCAACGCGTAGATTCGGCATGAAGGTTAGCGGCTTTATTCGGGCGCCTATGTGTAGCGAGTAACCCTCCAGAATATCGCGATCATCGACTCCATTCAGTGCATTGAACCGTACGCCCAGACCCGTATAGATATTTACCTGACTCTTCCGGGAGACATTCACCATGGGGCACAATGTGGTACTGAGCGATCCGAAAACGGTGTTTGTTTGCAGACGACCGTCGAACCAAAAGGCGCGGTCAGAATTGGAACTGACGGTAACAAGACTGTTGAATGGATAATAAGCCACTGATGCCTGGCCAAAAGCAGATAGGGTGATGCCTAGCAAAAAAATAGTCAATGCGTGTTTCATAAAGCAAATCAACAACTTTATCAGGCATAAAAAAACCGAATGAACGCTAAAACGACTGTCCGGTTTTTAGGATAAGGTTACGCTCTACAGCACTAGCGTTAGTTGTCGAATGATTGGCTATACGGTTAACTTCTACTCGTTGGTCTGGTTTTCTTTGTACCTTTACAATCCTTTGTTGCTAACTATTTACTGAAAATGTCCTGGTTCGTCCGAAAAGATAAAGGTATTCAGACCCCAACCGAAATGAAACGGGAGGCTCCCGATGGGTTGTGGTATCAATGTCCGAACTGTAAAAAAGCAATGCAGACGCGGGAGCACAAACTCAATGCGTATACCTGTATTCATTGCAACTATCACGAAAAAATCGGTTCAGAGGCCTATTTTTCGATTCTGTTCGATGATAATGAGTTCACCGAACTCGATGCGAACATGCAATCGGCTGACCCCCTGAATTTCGTGGATACAAAACCTTACCCAGCCCGAGTTAAGGCAACCATCGAAAAAACAGGTTTGAAAGATGCAGTTCGGACGGCTTACGGCCCAATGAACGGACTGACCGTAACGATGGCTGTTATGGACTTCAACTTTATCGGCGGCTCGATGGGCTCGGTGGTGGGTGAAAAAATTGCTCGTGCTATCGACCATGCCATCAAGAATAAGACGCCTTTCCTGATGATTTCCAAGTCGGGTGGTGCGCGGATGATGGAGGCTGGTTTTTCGCTCATGCAGATGGCTAAAACCTCCGCTAAATTAGCCTTGTTAGATCGGGCTAAATTGCCTTACGTCTCGCTCCTGACCGATCCGACAACGGGTGGTGTGACGGCCTCCTATGCCATGCTGGGCGATTTCAATATTTCAGAACCAGAATCGCTGATCGGCTTTGCTGGCCCGCGCGTTATCCGGGAAACCATCGGTAAAGACCTCCCGAAAGGCTTTCAAAGTGCGGAATTCGTACTCGAGCACGGTTTCCTCGACTTCATCGTCGACCGGAAAGACCTGAAAGACAAAGTAGTAACGTTGTTTAAGATGTTAATTTAAAAGGAGTAAAGGGAGGAGGGGGAATAAAGGGAGGAGAGGGAAAGTCCTTCCTCCCTTTATTCCCCCTCCTCCCTTTACTCCTTTATTATGCTCCTCGTTTCCCATCCTGTTCTTTGCAATTACTACCTAACCTATCGCTGTAATGCGAGCTGTAGTTTTTGCGACATTTGGGAGCGCCCTTCTCCCTATATTACGCTTGAGAATGCGCGCCAGAATCTGCGGGATCTCAAAAAACTAGGCGTCCGGGTTGTTGATTTTACCGGGGGCGAGCCTTTGCTGCATCGCCAACTCCCCGAATTACTGCAGGAAGCCAAACAACTCGGCTTGATCACCACTGTTACGACCAATGCGCTCCTGTATCCCAAACAGGCCGAAAAACTGCGTGGATTGGTCGATATGCTTCATTTCTCGCTCGATTCGCCGATAGCCGAGGAACATGACCAATCGCGGGGCGTAAAGTGCTTCGATAAGGTCATCGAGTCCATTGCCATTGCCAAACAGCTAGGCGAACGGCCTGATATTCTGTTTACGGTATTTGAGCATAACGTTCATCAGATCAGGCAGCTGTATGAAGAGATTTGTCTGCCTAACAACTTGGTGCTGATCCTGAATCCTGTATTCGAATACAACGCCGTTGACACCGGAGATCGCTTTTCAGAGAAGGCGCTTCAACAGATGGCGTGGTGGGGGAAACAGAAAAACGTTTATATTAACGATGGCTTTATCCAGCTTCGGCGCGATGGTGGCAACCATGTCGAAGACCCAATTTGCCGGGCAGCCAGTACAACCATTGTCATCTCCCCAGAAAATAAATTAATCTTACCCTGCTATCACTTAGGGCTGAAAGATTTCCCTATTGACAACCATTTGTACGACCTCTACCGCTCCGACGAAGTCCAGAAACTAGTGGCTTTGGAGGGTCGCTTGCCTGCTTGCGAAGGCTGTGCCATAAACTGCTACATGCAGCCCTCATTTGCCGTTGAGGTAACTAAATATTTCTGGCGAGCTTTACCCAGCACGCTGAAATACAATTGGATGAAAGGTACCTGGAAACAGTTGTTCTGACTATCGCTTCACGATTTTTCTCGACAAAGACCGATTGCCAGTGACTGCCCGGATTATGTAAACTCCCGGCGTTAAACTCCCCATACTGATAACTTGCTCATGTTGACGGGCGGACTTGGCCGAGTCTGACTCGTAGAGTTTGCGGCCACCTACATCGACGAGTTGGATGGTTGCGTTCGTTAGGGTACTGGTTTGGACGATGACCTGTAGCTGATCATCTACGGGACTTGGAAAGGTAGTCAGCGTAAAATCGGAGTCGAGATAATTGGGGAGTGCCGTGACAATACCATTTCCTTCGATGGCAGGCTCGTAAGCTGGAATCGTATTGGGTGTGCCGGGCTGGTCTGTGACAATGAGCGCGATTTCCTGAATGGTTTGGCTAATTAAAATACCATTCCGGTATTCGCTTACTGAAATAACGACGCTATAATTTCCCTGTTGAGTGGGCGCATCCCAGGTCAAATCGCCCGTTCGATTATTGAGTTTATAGGTTCCCTGATGCGTAACGTCGTTTGGAAATTGGTAAGCGGTCATTGACCGATAGCTACAAAAGTCGGTCGTTGTGTTCGTCAACGGCTTAACTAATCCATAAGCCAGACTATCGCCATCGGCATCGGTCGCCCGGAATGCCAGGGTGGTTTTTTGGCCAAGCCCAACAGAAAACCCGATTGTCGGACTAGCTAGTTCAGGCGTTTGGTTCGACAGGGAGCCCGTTATGAAGGTTGTCGTGAGTGCCAGTGGTTCCTGTTGTGTACTGCTGTTTGGGATATTAAGCGCCGGAGTTCGGTTAGCTAGCGATGTCGTTAGTGTGTATGTACCGGGTCCACTGTAAGTATGGTTAATCCGATACGTATTGATGCCAATTTTTGAACTAATGGTATTACTGCCGAGCGTAACATATAGCAGGCTTGAACGAGGAACTTCTCTTGTATTACCATCACCAAAGCAAATACTTAACGAAGAAGCTTCTGAGGTTGCGGAACCCGCATACGAGTATATAGTAGCTATTACTTCATATGTAAGCCCTGATCCTGCTACAGGCTTTACCTGAATGTAGCCGCCAATTAAATGTGTAGCCTGGGCTACCTGTACGCTCAGAAATGCCAGAAACAGAAATAAAAACGTTTTCATACTAGATAGGAGAAAGAGAAGGACGTGGTTTCTTGATAACTGCATATGGCTACATAGCCATATACTTGTTTTTAAAGATTTTTTAAACGGTATTTCCGTACCTTTCTGGCATGCTGTACACCGCTACCCAAACTGCTCAACTACCCTCGGAAGGCTTCCGGTATTTACGGGTAGTGCTCAACGACCATGTGTTGACCATTAACCTGAACCGTCCAGAAAAGAAGAATGCGTTGAACCCGCCAATGCTGGCCGAGCTGGCTTTTGCGCTGGCCTTTGCCCATCACTCCGCCGATGTCTGGCTGGTTGTGCTAGCCGCTGCGGGCGATACGTTCTGTGCGGGCATGGATCTGAAAAGCTTATCATTGGGTGATGCAGAAATAGCTACTGTACCAGAACCATCGGGGCCGGTTCGGTTGGGGGAGTTGATGGCGGGATTACACAAACCATGTATTGCACGGGTGCAGGGGGCAGTATACGCCGGTGGATTTTTGCTGGTAGGGGGGAGCACCTACGTTGTGGCGGCTGACTCAGCAATGTTCAGTTTGCCTGAAGTAAAGCGCGGGTTGTTTCCGTTTCAGGTGCTGGCTGTTCTGCTCGACATTATGCCTGCCCGTACAGCTCTCGACCTCTGTCTGCGCGCCCGTGTGCTTTCGGCCACAGAAGCTCAGTCTATTGGGTTAGTAACGAATGTTGTGCCCGCTGATGAATTAGATTATACGGTCACAAGTCTAGCTAACGAGTTAAAGCAATTTTCACCTACAGCTATGCAGGCTGGATTAGGGACTTACCAGCAGTTAAAACGCCTGCCATCCGAAGAACAACAGGCGTTTTTGTATGAACAGTTTGTGCAACTTCAGCAAACTCCCGACGCAAAAGAAGGTATGGCCGCTTTTTTGGAAAAGCGTAAACCGAAGTGGGGCGGTGGGTTAATGAATAATGAATAATGAATATGCGAACTCCTTATTAATCAGTTAATAACGTTATTCATTATTCATTTTACGTTATCCATTAATAGAACTATTTCTTTGGTAAATCTGGGCAATTTTCCTTTCGACGGGTGTCGATGATTGTCTGGATTTTCCAACTGCCATTCATCTTTACAAGCGTAAACGCATTGACACCACAGTGGCTTTTGGTGTCGTTCCGGTAAAAAACGTAGGGTGTCCAGGCGGTGGCTAGTTCTGCATCAATTTTTACCTCTATGCTGGCTAGGCGCTCATCTAGTGTTCCTGCTGTTGCTTTGCCTATCGAATTGATAAACAGTGAAATGGCGTCGTCTCGTACCGAGATATCACCTTGTTTGTTCGCCACTGTCTGTAACCGGGCAGTTGGCGTAAACAGCGGTTTTAAGATGGTTGAATCTGCTTTCTGCATTCCCTCAAAAAGTCGGTTTACAGTGGCTTTTACGGCGGCTTCTTCGCCAGATTGAGCAAAGGTTGGAATGGCCAAAACGAAGCCGATCAATACGAATACAAGTTTCATGAGTTAGTTTGGTCCAGTAAATAAGTAGCGTAAAAAGACCTTATAGGTTTTAAAAACCTATAAGGTCTGAAGGGTTAAATATACTGATTTACAATCATTTTATACAGATTCTACTTCCCACTAATTTGCTGGGCTTCGCTAAAGTCGAAACTAACGTATCGTTCAGATCGCCTTCGAGGTAGTTTTTGTTTTACCTTCTTTGGTTAAGGCACTACTTTCCTGGCGGGTCATTTTTTTGACGTACTCAACTCGCCGAAATCGCAACGCACTCCAATCTTCGTCGATAGCGACCATCCTGACGGGTTCAAAGCCTAGTGTTCCCAAAACTGCCCAGCCGGTATCGCGATTGAAATCACATCTGTGCTTTTTAGAACTGCCTTTTGGGTATGTCATCCAAAGGATGCAATCGCCTTTCAGTTTGTCGGCCAGAATTGGGGTTAACGAATCAACTTCCTGCTGCGTTTTTACGAAGGCAATAGCAAACTCACCGACCTGAATTTGTTGAGGATCAGTAACAATCGTAGCCAGGTGCCGCATCTCATCGACAACAGGCGCAAACTCTGCGGGCGAGTTAATAACCGCAATTTCGGGCTGAGATTTATAATTAAGTTTTGCGAAGATTGGGTTCATAGGAAAAGGGTGATTAAACGCTGACCATTATTGTCTTCTCGGCAAAATAACGAAGAACCCGTCTTTCTGGGCAAACGGCTTTGTATTAACGTATAAGCCATTGGCTTGTCTAACTTCAACACCCGCTACTTGTGGTTTCGGTTCAACTCGTATGGCCGATGCCCAGAATTGCGTATCGATATAAAACTCCGTTTTAAAATCCTTATCCACCGATAGAGTTAAGTAGTTGCGGAACTGGAGAGGTGACTGTTCGGGCAGATAGGTATAGGCACGAACAGTTATTGTCTTTTTTGAATTAGCCACCCACCGGGCCTGTTCCTGACTAACAATCGGCATACCAGGCATGGGCACTGTTCCAGTCGGGAATACGATAAATTGTCGCTTAATCGCTTTGGTATGTGGCGGAATAAAAGAGACAGGATTATCTTTTGAAATAGTGCCTTCTGTAGAAGAATTTATTGACGAAAAATTAGATTTTCCATATCGATAGATATACCCCGAACTCGACAGGTTTACATTAGCTACATCATACCAATAGTCGAACGTTTTTTGCCCAATAATAAACGATGATCGTTTCCAGTCAATATAGAGTGGCTTGTTAAGTTTATTAACTACAGAAACCAGCATTTCGCCCCGTTCACTGGCGAAATTGTAGCGAAGTGTAAGGGTATCATTGTCTAATACCAGCCCTTCACTAACTGGATTGACGTTTGACCCCCGCAAGGTAATTACCTGTACAGTAGGCATACAGCCTAAGAAAATCACCGAAAAGAGTAATAGTAGAGCCAGGCGTTTCATATCCTTTTTTTGATAAAGTAAACTACTGGTTTGATCGCATATATTAAAGGTTTCTTAATTTTGACAACCACCGCCCATAAGCATCCCGATACGCTTCCTGCGCCCGCATATCGGGTTCGATTGTCTTGGTTACGTGTAATCCGGTGAAGGCTTCCTGGGCTGTTTTGTAGAAGCCTAATCCTAAGCCAGCTCCACGAGCAGCGCCCTGTGCGCCATCGGTATTGTATAGCTCAATGGTAGCGCCAGTTAAGTTGGCCATTGTGTCGCGGAAGAGGGGGCTGAGGAACATATTGGCTTCGCCCGCCCGGATGGTTTGTAAACCTACGCCCACGCTTTCCATAATCTGAATGCCATAGTAAAGCGCAAATACAATACCTTCCTGTGCAGCCCGAATTATGTGTGGCAGGCCGTGGCGGGTTAGCTGCAGACCATGAAAGGAAGCGCCTAGATCAGCATTTTCCAGCATGCGCTCGGCCCCATTGCCAAAGGGTAAACACACCAGGCCATCGGCTCCAATAGGCGACTCGTGCGCCAGTCGATTCATATCGTCATAACCAATCGATCGCCCTAGTACCTGATTTCGAAGCCAGCTGTTTAAAATACCTGTTCCGTTTACGCATAACAAAACACCATAACGTGGCGTCTCAACCTGGCTGTTAACATGCAGAAACGTATTTACCCGCGATTTTGGGTCGTATTTGGCCTGATCACTCACCCCGTATACAACGCCCGATGTACCAGCCGTTGCCGCAATCTGACCAGGCTCCAGTACATTCAATGAAAAAGCATTATTTGGCTGATCGCCAGCGCGGTAGGTAACGGGCGTGCCAGCAGCAAGACCCAGTTCGGCGGCAGCAGTTGCCGTTATTTCACCTTGTGGGGCAAAGGTTGGCTTGATCGTCGGAATTAAAGAGGCATCAAAACCAAAATAATCGAGCAGGAATTGGGCCGGTTGATTGGCCTGAAAATCCCAGAAAGCCCCTTCTGAAAGTCCCGACGCGGTCGTCACAAGGTCGCCTGTCATGCGGGCGGCCAGATAATCGCCGGGAAGCATGAATTTATCTACTTGAGCATACACATCGGGTTCGTTGGCTTTAACCCAGGCTAGTTTTGCTGCGGTGAAATTACCGGGCGAGTTAAGCAGGTGATGCAGCGTACGGTCATGGCCGAGTGTATCAAACGCCTGATTTCCGTAAGGAACGGCCCGGCTATCGCACCAGATAATAGAGGGGCGTAATACATTGAACTCCTTGTCGACTACCACAAGCCCATGCATCTGGTATGAAATACCAATTGCCTTTACATCACTGGGGTTGATGTTGGTCTGTTGCATCACGGCCTTGCTGGCCAGACAGGCATTCTGCCACCAGATTTCGGGCTGTTGCTCCGCGAATCCTGGTTGCGGAGCCTCGATGACCATTTCGGGTTGAGGAAAGAAAGCCGATGCGACGACTTTGCCACTATCGGCATCTAATAGACTGGCTTTAACGGACGAACTGCCAAGATCGAATCCAAGAAAATACATGCGGGTACCGGAGTTAGGAAATCTGTTGCTAAAGTACAACGAGACAAGGATAATCAGTAAGTACAGCAAAAATGTCTCTTATCTTGCACATTATTTGGCTTCTATGAAACGATTTCTACTCTTTGTCGCTCTTGGCTTATTTATAAAATCGGCTGGTTTTGCGCAGGCACCCACGCCCGACTGGACAAACCAATACTGGCCTGCCCGCTGGATTGTACACCCAACAGCCCCAACTCGCCAATATGGTATCTACCACTTTCGGAAAGCCATTGATCTGGCTCAAAAGCCCACACGTTTTGTGATTCATCTCTCTGCCGACAACCGCTACCGATTGTTCGTCAATGGGAAATCGGTAGCGCTGGGCCCCGCTCGTAGTGATACCCAGAACTGGAACTATGAAACACTCGATCTGGCTCCTTTCCTGCAAGCGGGTCATAATGTGCTGGCTGCGCAAGTGTGGTACATGGGAGAGAGTGCGCCTTTTGCGCAGATGAGCTATCAGTTCGGATTTCTGCTACAAGGTGATGGTGAAGCGGAAAAGATGGCGAATACCGATGCCAGTTGGAAGGTGTTTCAGAATCCGGCCTACTCGCCCGTCAAAAACGATATTCCAAAACTACGTACGTACATTGTTATGGGCGATGGTGATCATATAGATGCGGCTAAGTATCCCTGGGGCTGGGAGCAGACCAATTTTGACGATAAAGCCTGGGCAACTGCCAAACCATTTGGCTTTCCAACGAAACCGCGTGGGTTAGGCACCGACGGCAACTGGGCGCTGGTGCCTCGAACCATTCCGATGATGGAGGAAACCGTCATTCGACTGGCAGTGGTTCGACGGAGCGAAAATGGGAAGATGGATACCGCTTTTTTGCAGGGGAAAGCACCCGTAACGGTTCCGGCTAACACAAAAGCGGTGTTTATGCTCGATCAGAGTTATCTGACCAATGCCTATCCTGAACTAACGGTTAGCAAAGGCAAAGGAGCCCTCGTAACACTCTCGTATGCCGAAGCGCTGATTGATGCCAAAGGACAGAAAGGAAACCGGAATGACGTAGAAGGGCGAACAATGCGTGGGTTCGACGATCAGCTTGTGGCTGATGGCAGCGACAAACGAATCTTCCGACCGCTCTGGTTTCGTACGTATCGTTACCTCCAGCTGACGGTTGAAACGAAAGACGAACCGCTGGTTCTGGATGATCTGGTTGGAAAATTCACCGGGTATCCATTTGAAGAGAAAGCAAAATTTGCGGCCAGCGATACTACCTTGAAGCGCTCTGGAACGTTGGCTGGCGAACCGCCCGACTTTGTGCGGGTGAAACCTACTACGACTGTCCCTATTACGAACAATTGCAATACACGGGCGACACCCGGATTCAGGCCATGATTTCGCTCTACGTAACGGGAGACGACCGACTGATGCGGAAAGCAATCACCGATTACGAGCACAGCCGTTTCAACGATGGTCTCACACAAAGCCGCTATCCATCGGCTGATTTTCAGGTGATTCCTACGTTTTCACTCTACTGGGTCTGCATGGTGCATGACTATTGGATGCATCGGCAGGACGATGCCTTTGTGAAATCGATGTTGCCCGGAATTCTGGGTGTATTGAACTGGCACGAACAGCGTATTGCCTAAAACGGGCCTGAACGGCCCATTAGAGTGGTGGAACTTTGTAGACTGGTCGAAGTGGAAAAACGCGAAGGATGAAATTTCGGGGGGTATTCCGAATGGCGCCCGCAAAGGAGGCTCCAGTATTCTGTCTCTGCAACAGGCTTATACGTATACCCGTGCTGCCGATTTACTGGCACATTATGGGAAAAATGAACTGGCCGAACATTATCGAGAACTCGCCCGACGCTTGAATAAAGCAGTTTACGAGCAGTGCTGGGATGCCGGTCGTAATTTATTTGCTGATACGCCCGATAAGAATTCATTTAGTCAGCACGCCAATATCCTGGCTGTACTGACGAATGCCGTCCCTGCTACGCAACAGGCTGCTCTGTTGCAGAAAACGATGGCAGACACATCGCTGACGCAGGCCACGTTCTATTTTAAATTCTATCTGTTCGAAGCCCTTAAAAAAACGGGCCTGGGCGATCAGTTTATTGCTCAACTAAAACCCTGGCGTGATATGTTGGCCATTGGCTTAACAACCTTTGCCGAAAATCCCGAACCGACTCGTTCAGATTGTCATGCCTGGAGTGCGTCACCTTTGTACGAATTCCTTTCTACTACCTGCGGCATCCGAACCGCCGAACCCGGCTTCAAATCGGTGCGTATCGAACCGTTTATGGGCGACTTGACGAGTGTTGAAGGAAAGATGCCGCACCCTTCGGGCGAGATTGCTGTGCAGTTTCAGAAATCACCAACGGGGGCGTTGACTGGTAGCGTTACGCTGCCGACTAACCTAAGCGGCACCTTGCGCTGGAAAGGAAAAACGATGCCGCTGAAGGCGGGGAAACAAACAGTGAGTTTGTGATGTAACGCGGACATCCTGTCCGCATAGCTGTAAAATTAAACTTTATCTATGCGGACAGGATGTCCGCGCTACTTCTACCAAAAAGAGGGCTGCCCAGGCAGCCCTCTTTTTATTTTTAAGCTAAGAAATGAATACGAACTAGAAATTTGGATTCTTGGTCGCAACGCTGGTTGTTGTCGGATTCAGCACCGATTCATCGGCAGGGACATCCCAGTAATCCATGAAGTTATAGTTAATGGTCACGTTTTTGTTAACCACACCAGCGGTAGTCACTACCGTGTTTCCATAACTGCCACCACCATTGCTGATATCATAAGTCCAGCCCCAACGACGGTTGTCGTAATACGATAAGCCACGGCCAAATAGCGATACTCTTCGTTCCTTCGTTAGTTCGGTCAGTGCTTTCGAGAGAGTTAGGCCCGTGCCAGCTACAGCGGCAACACCGGCTCCCTGATAGGTTCTTACTGCATCAACAAAGCCCAGTCCGGTTTCGATGTTGCCCAGACGCATGTTTGCTTCAGCCAGCATCAGCGCGTTTTCTTCGTAGCTGCCAGCAATGTAAACCTCGTAAGCGCCAACGTCCTTCGTACCATATACATACACGCCAGGCGCCCCGTTACCATTTGCGGTTAAGCTGTAGCGGGTCGTGAACGTATAGTTGTTTTTGTAAGTCGTAGCGGTATTGAAATTGTTGGTAACCCGTTTGTCGCCCGTGTTAAAGGACTGCATAAAACGCTCGCTGATTTTGAACGTCGTCGCCGTATTTACACCCGTTGTCAGCGCAGCAACTGTACCGCCCGAAGCCGAGAAGAAATAGTTAGACGCTGTGCTACGTCCAGTAAAGACCACGTCTCCTTTCTGAATACCACTCTTAGCCAGAGTCAATACACTATTCCAATCGGCAGTAGTCATCGCTGTGGTAGACGATTCCGTGATCTTAGCATCTGGATTTCCATTTACGAAAGGAGCCAGCTTGTTAACCAGAATATTGCGGGCCAGCATCGTGTTGATATTCCGTTTCCACATATCGATAGTAGGAACACCGCCATTACCTACTTGTGTAAACGATGGAATAAGCTGAGAAATAACGGCCTGATAATCGGTTGTGCTGGTAACCGAGCTTAATGTGGTGGCAGCCAGATTAAAATAGTCGTTCGACTTGCTAATAATGGCATCGTGGAGCACATAATTGCCATCTGTCGTAACTGACTTATCGTCAATAAGACCAGCATAATACATAGACCCGATAGAAGCATAGGCAAAGCCTTTCCACCAGTAAGCCCAGGCTTTCATGGTGTTCGCCCGGCTAGTGGCATCACCCGAAAACTTAATGGTACCCGACAGATCTAATATCTGATTACAGACATTGTTCAGCGCATACATATTTAGCCACTGATAGTAAATGGCATTGTTACCTGCACCCGTTGCCGCACGGCTATTGTATGACCGAATGATGCCTATTTGCGGAGCCGGATTGGTTACTTTAGTACCATCATCGAGGATGATATAATCGGGTACGCCGATTGTTGTAACCTGGTTATTAGACGCGTCGGCTCCTACATTGTCGGCCATTAGTTCACTATAACCGAGGGGCAATGAAAAGTAGCTATTTCCCAGCCAGCCATCACCGTTATAGAAACCATTGATGTATACGCCACCCTGGGCAAATGATATAAGCCCGGTTTCTGTGTTGACATTGGCCGCTACTGTAGGCGCGTTTGGGTTACCTACATCCAATTGGTCTTTACACGACACTCCTGCAAGCATAAGGGTCGTAAAACAAACGGTGGCAAAGAATTTATTTTTATTAATGAGTTTCATAGACAAAGACGTTTAAAATTAGAACCCGATATTCAGACCAACCTGATATGATTTGGTATTAGGGAGTGTACTGTGGTTCACCCCACGGTCGAACGAAGAGTTCGAGCTACCCGAGCTTACTTCTGGATCGTAACCACTGTATTTGGTGAAGGTCACCAGGTTCCGGCCAGTAAATACGATCTGAGCTTTATTGAGATACGGTAATTTGACAACTTTGGCCAGATCGAAGGCAAGCGAGATGTTACGAAGCCGTACGAACGAGGCATCTTCTACGAAGAAATCTTTGGTGGCGTTGTTACCAGCGCCCCGTGTGCTGCCCCACAGGTTGTAATAGGCACTTGACCAATAAGCAGGGAAAGCACCCGTTTTGCCATTCGATGGTAACCTGTTTCGAAAAGTCCCCACTGATGCCATCCCGATACATCCATTCTTTGGTTTGGTTATACAAATGGCTGCCATATACCCAGTCGAACTGGAAGTTTAACGTCAGGAAGTTTTTGAAACTTACACCATTGATAAACGACATGTTAAACTTTGGATTCGGGTTCATCAGCGGATAGGTTTCATCCGTAAACTGAATCTGGTAATCCGACTTTTTCACGACACGACCATCAACAATGGTGTAGTTATTCCGATCGGCTTCGCTGATGTACTTTGTTCCGTCATGGCGGGTATAGTCGAGGCTAGTTAACGCCTTATAGCCATATACCTGGCCAATTGGCTGACCTGGAGTTAATACCAATGCTGTGCTACCTGCATTTGAGGTTAAGATAATGTCGGCACCACCGGAAATGGCATCAATTTTAGAAAATCTGATGACCAAAGTTCGTCGTGAAGTCCCATTTCAGACCTGGCGATTTATATACAGGAATGGTTAACGAGAACTGAACCCCGTTGGACGACATATTGATCGCGTTTGTCAACTGACCCGTTGAACCAAGGGAAGGTGGTACGCTAACCGTGTAAATTACGTTTTCGCTCGTACGCTTCCAGTAAGTGAAAGCACCTGAAATCGAGTTCAGCCACGCGCGGTTCGAGTTGCCACCAATGGTGAAATCAGTACCAATTTCCAGTTCTTTCGACACCTCTACCTGTAAGTTGGCATTCTTGGTGGTGGTTGGAACTGTATAAACCAGACCTGGTCCCAGGTTTTGCTGACTCAACACAGGGTAACGGTCAAATGCCGTTGGCTGAATACCCGCTTCACCATAAGCAGCTCTCAGTTTGAAGTACGATAGCGTATTCGATATAGGGCTGTTTTTGAAGAACGATAATGGAGCAATATGGCCATCAAAGTGCGGGAATGTGAACGGTGTAGAACCGCCACCAAACGCTGAAGACCAGTCACTACGGAAACCGGCCGTAACACCGCCGTAATCACCAAAATCTACTTTCTGGTTGATCAGATAACCATACGTGATAAAGGGAGTTACGATGTCATTCGCTACTGCCTGCGATGACGTTGCTGCAATATTGTACGGTGGCGCTGTACTTAAACCCAAACCATACGTATCATATTGCGTAGACTTGTTTTTTCGATAGTCAAACGAAATCTGGGTGCTGGTTTGAATAGGCACTTTCAAATGGAAATCGTCCTGGAAGTCCGTTCGGATGTAGGCCGTTCCCAGAAAGTTCTGGAACGTGTTGTTGTACTGATAATTGTCGATTTCTCCTTTATTATCTGGCGCATAATTAGACGCCCAAGACTGATAATATTCCGAGCTGGTATTCTGATACTGGTTGAAATAAGTCCATCGAGCCGTTTCGTTCCGGGTAGTTGATACCATATTTCGCATCCAGTTCGACAACTTTGTCTTGACTTTGTAGTTTGCGTTGAAGTTCTGAACAACATCGATTTTGTTGTTGATCGCATCGGTATAGGTCGCCTGATAAAAGGGGTTCCCCGCGTTGACGCTCAGGAAGTCGGCAGTTGGATAAACCGGATACGTACCATCGGCTAGTTTGCGAGTCAGATCGAAGAAAGGCGATGTATTTAAAAAGGTATAAACCGAACCAACATTACCATTACCACCATTAAATGGTGAGAAAATAGCTCCCAGACCTGGCTTCATCGTATTTTTGGTGTAAACCAGCTGGGTAGTCGACCGAATTGTAAAGCCTTTGAATAGCTCAGTACCTACGTTAGCCGAGAGGTTGCTTGTGTCGATATAGCCGTTTTGCTTCTTTCGTAAGGATAGGCGAAGTCGTATGGTTATTCGCAGCCGCTATATTGAAGTCACTTTTTTCGGAAGCGCCCGAAATATTGATGGTATTGTTTGTTGTGGCTCCCGTATTAAATATTTGTTTGAAGTGATCGTAGTATTTCAGATTTCCATTATCGGGGGTATTGGCATAGTTGCGGATATCCTGAATGGCATAAGCAGTAGCGCCCATATTTATACGAAAATACCAGTAATGGCGCCGTATTCAGTATAGTCTAATACCTTCCCATTTACATGAGCAATGTTTCCACTGGCATCGGTCGAATAGGGGTGCAATTCGGCTTTGTGTACATTACCGGTATTTAGGAATTCGTTGGCCGAATAGCTGGATAGAAAAATTAACTGCATAGGCCTTTTTTTACCCTTTTGGTAAAATCCTGAATTACGCCGTTTGCTCCCTGCGCACCATAAATAGAAGCCGAAGCCGCTCCCTGAACAACCTCTACCCGATCAATATTGCTCAAATCGAGCGAGTTAAGTGTGGGTCGAAGCCACCTGTACGCCGTCAACCATGATGAGGGGCTTTGTACCGCCCTGTACACTGTTGATACCACGAAGCAGAATGTTGACGGGGTCGCCGGGGTTACCGCTGGTTGATGAAATTTGTGCGCCCGGATTTTCCGATTAAGGCCTGATAGATAGAGGCT